>NZ_CP094494.1:0-318096 GCF_022810765.1 Winogradskyella sp. MH6
ATGGAGATCACAGCGGAATCTGTATGGAGTAATTGTCTCGATTTTATTAAAGATAACATACAACCTCAAGCCTATAAAACATGGTTTGAACCCATACAAGCTGTAAAAATTGCCGGCAATGCATTGAGCATTCAGGTACCAAGTAAATTTTTCTATGAGTGGTTAGAAGAACATTACGTTAAAATCCTAAAAGTTGCCCTTACTAAAGAGTTAGGTGATGATGCCAAATTGGTATACGTCATTAAAATGGAAAATACTTATGGCAACAAACAACCTTTTACAGAAAAGATTCCAAGTGCCAACAGAACACCTGTAAAGTCACAAGACGTTGATGTTCCGTTTAATAATAAAAGTCCAGAATTAAAGAATCCTTTTATAATTCCTGGAATTAGAAACGTAAAAATTGAATCTCAACTTAATCCAAGTTATACTTTTGAGAATTTTTTAGAAGGAGACTCTAACCGTTTAGCTAGAAATGCAGGAATTGCAGTAGCTAACAAACCTGGTGGAACGTCTTTTAATCCACTTTTAATTTTTGGTGGTGTTGGTTTAGGAAAAACACACTTAGCTCATGCTATTGGTGTAGATATAAAAGACAAATATCCTGAAAAGACAGTTCTTTACATTTCTGCTGAAAAATTTACGCAACAGTATATTGATTCTGTGAAAAAGAACAACAGAAATGATTTTATTCACTTTTATCAAATCATTGATGTTTTAATTATAGACGACGTACAATTCCTATCTGGTAAAACAGGTACGCAAGATGTATTCTTCCATATCTTTAACCACTTACACCAAAATGGTAAACAAGTTGTATTAACAAGTGATAAGGCGCCTGTTGATATGCAAGATATTGAACAACGTTTATTATCTCGTTTTAAATGGGGACTTTCTGCCGAGTTGCAAACTCCAGATTTTGAAACCAGAGTTTCTATCCTTAAAAACAAACTTTACAGAGATGGCGTAGAAATGCCAGATGAAATTGTAGAGTATGTTGCTAAGCATATAAAAACTAATGTTAGAGAACTGGAAGGTGCCATAATTTCTTTGATAGCACAGTCGTCTTTTAATAAAAAAGAAATTACAATAAACCTTGCTAAGGATATTGTAGATAAATTTGTAAAGAACACTAAGCGCGAAGTATCTATAGACTATATTCAAAAAGTCGTTTCAGATTATTTCCAAATGGATGTTAGTACGCTTCAATCAAAGACACGTAAACGTCATATTGTACAAGCACGTCAGTTAGCCATGTTTTTTGCAAAAAAATACACCAAAGCTTCTTTAGCAAGTATTGGCTCTCAAATTGGACAACGCGATCATGCTACTGTTTTACATGCATGTAAAACCGTTGACAACTTATCTTCTACTGATAAACAGTTCAGAAAATACGTTGAGGATTTAGCTAAAAAATTATCGCTTTAAACTTCTGAAATCATGACTCGAATTTTAATGGTGTGTCTTGGCAATATTTGTCGTTCGCCATTGGCTCATGGTATCTTAGAATCTAAACTTAATACTTCCGAATTTTATGTTGATTCTGCTGGTACAGCAGCCTATCATGTTGGCCATCAACCAGATCATCGTTCAATTAAAGTTGCGAGAAATAATGGTATAGATATTAGCCATCAAACTGCAAGGCAATTTAAGACTTCAGACTTTGATTTGTTTGATAACATCTATGCTATGGACTCTTCTAATTACACTAACATTATTAGTCTAGCAAGAAACAATTCAGACATTGGTAAAGTGAAGTTATTTTTAGAGGAAAACCCAAATATTTCTAACAAAAATGTACCTGATCCTTATTATGGAGATATGAATGATTTTGAATATGTTTTTGATTTGATTGAAACGACTTCCGCTATTATTGCCAAACAACTACTTGAAGATTAAATAAAAGCTTCAAACCAATTCTTTGATTTTTCGTAACTTAGAGAAGTTAACACTTCCAAAACTAACGCTATGAAAAAACTTATTACCCTTTTTTGCATCTCTTGCCTTACCTTTTGTTTTGCTCAAGACCTAGAGTTGGAATCTTTTGCTTCCGGATTTAACCGTCCCGTGAACATAAAACATGCTGGTGATGACAGGCTGTTCGTGGTTGAGCAAGATGGTATTATTAAAATTGTAAATTCAGATGGAACAGTTGAAACTACCAACTTTCTAGATATTGATAACATAGTTGGTAGCATAGGTAATGAACAAGGATTGCTAGGCTTGGCTTTTCATCCAGATTTTGCAACTAACGGTTACTTCTTTGTTAATTACACCAATAATTCTGGTGATACTGTAATTTCTAGATTTTCTAGAATTGGTGTTGACCCAACAATTGCAGATCCAAATTCAGAATTAATAATACTCACCTATTCACAACCTTACACTAATCATAATGGTGGCGAACTGCAGTTTGGGCCTGATGGTTATTTATATATTTCTAGTGGTGATGGAGGTTCTGGTGGAGATCCACAAAACAATAGTCAAAACCTCAACAGCTTGCTAGGAAAATTACTTCGGATAGATGTTAATAATTCTTCAGCTTCAAACCCTTACGCAATACCTGCAGACAACCCTTTTGTTGGTAATGCTTCTGCAAGAGATGAGATTTGGGCTTATGGATTGCGTAACCCTTGGAAATTTTCTTTTGACAGCGCAAATGATGATTTATGGATTGCAGACGTAGGCCAAAATGCCAGAGAGGAAATTAATCAAATAGCTTCAACTGCTGCTGGACTCAATTATGGCTGGAGATGTTACGAAGGTAACAGTTCTTATAACTTAAGCGGTTGCCCTAGTAGTAGCACTATGACTTTCCCTGTATCTGAATATTCCCATTCTGGAGGAAGATGCTCCATTACTGGTGGCTATGTTTATAGAGGTTCAACCTATCCTAATTTGGTTGGGTCTTATTTGTTTGGTGATGTATGTTCTCAAGAAATTGGTTATCTAAAATTTGAAAATGGAAGTTGGAATTCAACCTTTGAAAGTTTCTCTGGAAATTGGGTTGCTTTTGGTGAAGACATAAATGGTGAACTTTATGTATCTAACCTTAGTGGTAGTATTTTTAAGATTTCAGATGCGCTTCTTAGTATTGATGAGAATACTCAAAACACCATATCAATTTATCCAAATCCTGCTAATACCGTTTTGAATATAGATTTTTTGGGTACTGCCATTACAAATTCAACTACGATTAACATTTTTGATATTCAAGGAAAGCTAATAAAGTCAATTTTAAAAGATAATATTGATACCTTTACGAGCATAAATATTTCAGACTTAAAAAGCGGTTTTTACATCCTCAAAATTAAGTCTGAAGATGGTGAAAAAGCCACTCAAAAATTCGTAATAAACTAAAATGACAAGCTCAAAAGGTCAACTTTATCTCATCCCAACAAGACTTGGAGACAATCCTCCATTGGAAGTCTTACCTATTTCAATAAAAAAAGTTATAGAGGAAATTGACTATTATATTGTTGAAAACGAAAAAACTGCTCGTCGGTTTATAAAACGAGTTTCTCCAAGCAAATCTCAACCTTCTCTTAAATTGAGTGTGCTCAACAAATATACAACCGAAGAGGAACGTAACACCTTTTTAAATCCATGTTTAGAAGGTCATACCATTGGGTTACTTTCCGAGGCTGGTTGCCCAGCTATTGCAGATCCAGGTTCTGATATTGTGAGTTTGGCGCATAGCATGGATATAAAAGTAGTGCCATTAGTTGGTCCTTCTTCTATTATATTGGCATTGATGGCTTCTGGAATGAACGGACAAAGTTTTTGTTTTAATGGCTATTTGCCAATAGATAAAGCAGAACGAAAATCTAAACTAAAAAGCTTAGAACGCTTATCTTCGGAACACAACCAAGCTCAAATATTTATAGAAACTCCGTACAGAAACATGAAAATGTTAGAGGATTTAGCAAATGTTTTACATCCAGATACAAGAGTCTGTGTAGCTTGCGATCTTACACTACCAACTGAATTTATAAAAACACAACCAGCAAAGGATTGGAAACACAATAAAGAAGACCTACACAAAAGGCCTGCTATCTTTATTATTCAAAAAAGTTAGATTTTTGCTTTAGCTTTCTTGTTAGGCTTAACGATCGTAGTATCGTAACCCGAAAACTTTTTCATGTAATACTTTACAGTAGAACCATAAGCATCAGAAAGGTTGTAATCGCCATAGCTACGTAAAAACTTTTTCACGGTACCAGGTCCTGCCAAATGCGCAGCAGCTAAAATACCAGATTCAGTTACTTTTACACCAGCAATGTATTTACCTTCAAAGCGTTTAATGTCTTTTCTTAAAATCCATTTATTACGAGATGCATTTGCCATAAATGCTTTTTCCTGTAATTCTGGATTGTATAAAAACTGATTAGGATTGTATACTCCAATTAATTTTAAAGTTTCTGCACCAAACTGGTACTTTCCTAAATAACCTAATGTATTTACTGTAAAATAGTCACCTCTTGATTCTTTAAAAGCTAGCGCTTCTTTAAAGCCTTCAAAAGATTTTCCTAAGTGTGGAGTAAAAATGTCTGAATTAGATGTATTTGCCCCTTGGGACATAGCCAAATCAGACTTAATATTGTAGTTTAAATCTAATCCATCTGTAGAATACAAGTCTGTATTTAAAGAGGAATTTGGATAAAGTGCCAATGCAATTACTAAGCAAATTGAAAATGGCAACAAGTAATTCTTAACGCTATTTTTTATCATAACAGCCAATTTTTAACTGATAAAACTTTCCCCATAAGTATCTATCAAAATCGCGTGCAAATATACAAAATTTATTTAAATACTGAAAATCAATTCGTTAAGGTTTGTTAAAAGTTGTCAATAGTAGAAATAATGCATCTTTAACCGACCTTTACTATTTAATTCCAATGCAGGAAAAGGCACCTTAATTACGTTCAAAACGTCAAAAATAGTTTTCAATACATGAGATTTTGTTTTTATTCTACTCAAATCTATATCTAAGCTTAGGTAGTATTGCCTTGTTCTGTTTTGATTTATGAAGAACGGATCATTAGGTTCGCCTGTTAACATACCATCCGCACCATAACCAAATGCCAGGTTTAACCAATTTGGAAAACCATCTATTTTTAAGAACGAATTAATATTAGCACTCAACCAATACGTTTGCCCATTGTAATCTTTTAAAAACTCCTCAGCCAATCCATCTCCTAACTTATCTGGTCGTTGTTTTGCATATCGTGTTTGATGAAACGAGTACTTTAAAAGTATACGTTGCTCTTCCCAAAATAATTCCTGGCCTACAAAAAGTCCTGTACCGAGAGTATTGGCAGCCATATCTGTCCATGAAAATCCCCATTCTTCAGAAAAGCCATCCATCACCTCAACAGCTGTTAAAAATCCTAAGCCTAATGCAGAACCGTATATGATTTGATTTTTTTTACCAACTCCTGCCCAATTAAGTGTATTAGCACCTAATCGACTTAGTTGATACGAAGAAAACACATGACCCAACTTATCCATTTGTAACCATTCTCCACTATCGTTAATAGTTTTGAATTTTGAACGCGGATAATCAGCATACCATAACTGGTCTAAACCAATGAGTGCAGTAGTAGCTAATGATACTTCTGAAATAAGAACGGTATTTCGTCGAGATATATTTAAAGAGTCACTAGGTTTTAAAAATTGGTTGATTTTGGATTGTGCAAAAAGAGATCCCGAAACACAAAACAGAAGAATGATATGCGTGAGGGAAGACTTCAATCCTTAACGGTTAATTCCTTGAGACGATAAATACCTCTGATATTCTCTGGCATTGTTATTATGTTGCGCCAAAGTTTTTGCAAACTTATGATAACCTAAACGTTTTGCGTCTGCCGCAAAATAAAGATAGTTGTGCTTTTCAGGATTTAAAACTGCATTTATAGCAGACAAATCTGGCATAGCTATAAGTCCTGGTGGTAATCCTAAGTTTTTGTATGTATTGTAAGGCGACTCTATTTCTTTATGAACATTAAGAACACGTCTAATCACGGTGTCCTTATATTCTGGTAACTGATAAGCCGCAAACTTTAGCGTTGGATCTGCCTGTAAAGGCATACCTATTCTAAGCCTGTTTAAGTAAACACCAGCTACTCTGGGTTGCTCATCGGCTTGTTTAGATTCTTCATGCACAATGGAAGCTAAAGTCATTACCTCATCTGGAGATAAGTTTAGTTGCTTTGCTTTTTCTAATCTGCTTTCGTTCCAAAAACGATTGTATTCTGTAAGCATTTTTTCTCTAAAACCTTCTGCAGAAGTATTCCAAAAAAATTCATAGCTATTTGGCAAATACATACCTAATGCTGTGGCTTTTGTAAAGCCGTTTTTCTCTAAGAATGTATTATCTATCATAGAATTTAACAATGAAACACTATCAGCTTCAATCTGAGTACTAATCCTTCCTGCTAATTCCTCTAAACTATGTTGATTGTTGAATGCGATTTTTATTGGTAAGTTTTTGCTTCGTATAGAATTAATAATCTCGTTATTATTCATTCCTTTTGAAATCGCAAAACGACCTGCTTTTATGTTAGATGTATATTTTTTTTGTTTGGCCAATGCATCAAACGAACCCATATCTTTTAATAAAGGTTCTAATTGCTGTCTTACCTGAATGTAATTAGCATCAGTAGGTATGTAAATATAAGCTGTTTCATTTTCAAATTTTGTATTAGGCTGAAACATAGCACCATAAATATAGTATGCAATACCACCAAAAATTAACAAACCGATTATGGCTACTGCCCAAAGTATCTTTTTTATATACATATATTAATTATTAATACGCTGTAACATATATTCGTTGGAAAATTGTTGTCCATCAAAGCTCCAATCTCTTTTCAATCCTATTTTTTTGAAGCCATTGTTTTCAAACAAATTCAAACTCGCCGAATTAGTTTCTGAAATATTGGCATAAACCTGATGCAAATGAAGCGTTTTAAAACAATAAGTCACCAATAAATCTAAAGCTTCTTTACCGAAACCTTTATAACGATTTACTTCATCTTTTATTAAAATGCCAATACCTGCGCGCTTGTTTTTAATATCAAAATCAAATACATCTATTAATCCAACAGCTACACCTTCAAGAGTACAAATAGCTAACCGTAACTGTTTGGCCTCAAAAATATCTTGTTGAGCGTTTTCTAAATATTGCTTTATTAAAAATCTTGAATATGGCGTTTGAGTATCGCTCAAAGCCCAAAGTGAAGTGTCGTTTTCTATCTCATACACAAAATCGAGATCTTCTGGCTCTAAAGCTCTCAAATAGATATGTTTACCTTTTAAACTTACCATTCTATTTCGCCTTTAAAAACTTGCTCTGCAGGACCAATAAGCCAGATATCTTCGTAACCATTATCGTTCTTGGTAAAATGTACTTTAAGTTCTCCGCCTTCAACTTTTAATTCAACTTGGTTTTGCATCGTTTTATTAATCTTGTGCATTGCTAAAGCTACCGCAGTAACTCCTGTACCACAAGACAAGGTCTCGTCCTCTACTCCACGCTCATAGGTTCTTACTGCAAATCGATTGTCTGCTAATTGTTCAACAAAATTAACATTGCTTCCTGCTTCATTATATGGCTCACCATATCTAATTTTAGATCCTTTTGATTTTACATCTAAGCCTTTAATATCACTTACCATTTCTACATGATGTGGTGAGCCTGTATCTAAAAACAAATGATTGTCAAAAACTACAACCACATCTACATTTTGCATATGTAAATGAATAATTTGGTCTTCAATCTTAGCCTTATGCAAACCATCAATAGCTAAAAATTCGGTTTCATTTTCTATAATTCCCAAAAATTTAGCAAATGCTACAATACACCGTCCTCCATTGCCACACATAGTGCTTTGATTGCCATCTGAGTTATAATATACCATCTTAAAGTCTGAAGATGAATCATTTTCTAAAAGTATAAAACCATCTGCACCAATGCCAAAACGTCTGTCACATAATTCGGCAATACGTTTGGTATTGTTTTTGTCTATTTGTTGTAAACGATTATCAACAATAATAAAATCGTTTCCGGTGCCTTGATATTTATAGAATGTCATTGTCATAATTCTGAGCAAATATAAGAATTAAAGACCGTATTAAGCGATGTTAAAAGGCAGTTAAAGTTGACGTTAAATAGTCGTTAAAATGAAAATTAAAATTCAATATATATCTAAATTTAAACGTTAAAAAGAAAAACTTAAATCCTGAAAATTATGAAGAAGATCCTATCATTAGTCGGTGTTTCGGTATTAGGTGGTCTGCTAACCCTAGGTGGTTACAAGCTTTTTATTGAAAAAGAACAACCAGAGCAATTAGCTGTAGAACAGGTTTCCGACTTACCTGTATATGTACCGACAAACACAACTATCAACAATTCTGCTGCAACAATACCTAACTTTGTAGATGCCGCAGAGAAATCTCTAGATGCTGTAGTGCATGTTAAAAACACAGCTATTGTGTCTGCTCCAATAACTATGGGAGATTACTTTTTTGGGAGATCGCAACCTCGCGCACAAGTAGGTACTGGAAGTGGTGTTATCATTTCGCCAACAGGCTACATTGTTACAAATAATCACGTTATCCAAAATGCTAACGAAATTAGCATTACACTCAACAATAATAAAACTTACATGGCAGAATTGGTTGGTACCGATGAAGCTACTGATATTGCCTTAATAAAAATTGAAGCCGAAGAAGATCTACCATTCTTAGCTTTTGGTGATTCTGATGGTGCGAAAATTGGCGAATGGGTTTTAGCCGTTGGTAATCCGTTTAATTTAAATTCTACTGTAACTGCTGGAATAATTAGTGCAAAATCGAGAGACTTAAGTGGTAGAAACACGCAGTCTTTTATTCAAACAGATGCTGCAGTAAATCCAGGTAATTCTGGTGGTGCATTAGTAAATACTAATGGAGATTTAATCGGTATTAATACCGCAATATCGTCTCGTGATGGTTCTTACATTGGGTATTCCTTTGCAGTACCAAGCAACATTGCTCGTAAGATTGTAAACGACATTATGGAATATGGCAATGTACAAAATGGTATTCTTGGTGTAGTTGGTGGTGCACTTAACAGTAAAGCTGCAGAAGAACTAGGAACTAACATTACAGAAGGTTTTTATGTAAGCGATGTTACTGAAGATACAGGTGCAGAAAAAGCCGGAATTAAATCTGGAGACATCATTAAAAAAATTGACAATGTTGAAATTAATAAGTTCTCTGACCTATCTGGTTATCTAAAAACTAAAAGTCCAAACGACGAAGTTAACGTAACTCTGATAAGAGATGGTAATGAAGAAATTGTACCTGTTACACTTTTAAAACCTTCTCAAACCATAATAGAGACTATTGGCATGGTAAAAAATGCTTCCAAAACGGACTTAAAGAAATTTGACACTGACTATGGTCTAAAAATATATGAATTTGATGAGCGCTACAAAGCCTACTGGAACAGAGAAGGTATAAAAGAGGGCAGCATCATAACACGAATTAATGGTAAAAAATTATACACTGTTGATGATGCACAAAATGCTATTAAAACAAGAAATATGAACGAACCACTTCAAATTGAAGTTATAAATAGTCAAGGAGAAAAGGTTGTTTATAATTTTAGATAAAAAAACTTAAAAACTCATTAAAAATCACCCTTCAAAGTACAATTCTTTGAAGGGTTTTTATTTTCGGTAAAAAGTGCTACGAAAACGTTTGAAATATGTATTTTTGCGCCAAATTAAAAAACACTAAACCAATAAAAAATGGGTTTTAACGACACTTACGAAAAAGAGTTAGCGTTTCAAGCAGACCGTCGCAGAGCAACGGTTGAATTTATTAAAACAGTAAGCGACCTATGGTACGACAATTCCATTGAGCTTGTTTTATTCAGAAATCAATTAATCGACAGAAAAGTGAGCGAAATTTTAAATCTGCACGAATATGCAGGCGAATTTGTTCAAAAGCCAATTTCAATCTTTGATTCTGTAGAAATTGCTCAGGCAATCAAAAAATTAAATTTACCTCCTGCTAAATTAGACATTGGTAAATTAACGTACGAGTATCACTTAGAAGATCAGAAGTACGATAATGCTACAGCTTTTGTTGCAGCTAAATTAAAAGATGCTTATAACTCTAAAGAGTTAGAACCTAAAGATGTTATTCTTTATGGTTTTGGTAGAATTGGTAGATTAGTAGCACGTGAACTTATGACACGTACTGGTAAAGGCAACCAACTAAGATTAAGAGCTATTGTAACCCGTGGTGAGATTAACGAAACTGTTTTAGAAAAGCGTGCTTCTTTATTGAGAAACGATTCTGTGCATGGAGATTTCTCTGGTACGGTTAGCGTAGATGTTAAGAACAGTGCTTTAATTGTTAATGGTACAACGGTTAATATCATTTCTGCAAATGCGCCAGAAGATATTGACTACACAAAATACGGTATCAACAATGCATTAGTAATTGACAATACAGGAGCATTTAGAGATGACAAAGCTTTAGGAAGACATTTAAAATCTAAAGGTGTAGAAAAAGTGTTATTAACTGCACCTGGAAAAGGAGTGCCTAATATCGTACATGGAGTTAACCACTTAGAGCATAACCCAGATGAAGTTAAGATTTTCTCTGCGGCTTCTTGTACTACTAACGCTATTACACCTGTTTTAAAAGCTGTTGAAGATTCTTTTGGTGTAAAGTCTGGACATTTAGAAACTATTCACGCATATACAAACGACCAGAACTTGGTAGATAACTTCCACAAAAAATACAGACGTGGTAGAGCTGCTGGTCTTAACATGGTAATTACAGAAACTGGTGCCGGACAAGCAGTGAGTAAAGCATTACCTTCATTAGATGGCAAATTAACTTCTAATGCGATTAGAGTTCCTGTGCCAAATGGTTCTTTAGCGATTCTTAACTTAGAATTAGAAAAAGAAACTTCTGTAGAGACCATGAATACCATCATGAAAAAATACGCGCTTGAAGGTGATTTAGTTGAGCAAATTAAATATGAAATGAGTGACGAACTTGTTTCTAGTGATATTGTTGGAAGCTCAGCACCATCAATCTACGATAGTAAAGCAACCATTGTAAGAGCCGACGGTAAAAATGTCATCTTATATATATGGTACGATAACGAATATGGCTATAGCCACCAAGTTATTAGACTTGCAAAATATGTTTCTAAAGTAAGACGCTATACTTATTATTAGAATCTTTTGAAAAGGAAAAAAGAAAAAATCTTGTCGTTTGGCAAGATTTTTTTGTTTTAAAAACATCCAAAGCAACACTAAGTGCGTATATGAACTGTTGAGTAAAATTGATGATGCATTTGTTTTACAAATTATTGAAACTAATGCCCATAAAATCATTATCTTGGCACCTAATTAATCGAACACAACCAAAATAATTACAATATGAAGTTTTTAGCTAAAGTCACTGTAATTCTTATAGTTACCTTTAACCTACAAACCTTAACCGCACAAACTCAGCAAGACGATGCTGATGAACAATACTCTTTAGATAGCGGCAATATAGATAGTCAATTTGAATATGTTTTTAGAAAATCCGGAAACTTTAAAGGTACAAATGGGCAACCTTACGAAGCTGTAAAACAAGCTTGGTTATTAAAATTAAAGGCCAATGTATTAGATTCACTAAAAACAACCTATAAAGATTTAGCCAATTCTGAAGCTACAGTTGCCAACCAAGTTAAAGAAATAGATGATCTAAAGGCAAAGCTTGGCAACACACAAACCACTTTAGACCAAACAAACGAAGAAAAAAATAACATGGCATTATTGGGAATGCAAACTAGCAAAACCAATTATAATGTCATTATGTGGACAATCATCGCAGCGCTAACAGCTTTGCTTTTGTTCTTTATATACAAATTTAAAAACAGTAACTCACTAACCAAAGAAGCAAAATACAAACTCGAAGAAGTAGAAAGCGAGTTTGAGGAACACAGACGCAACGCTTTAGAGCGCGAGCAAAAAGTAAGACGCCAACTTCAAGATGAGTTGAATAAGAATAAGGCTTAGCAAATACCTTTTTATAAATATTGAAAATCCGTAATTAGCATTGCGGATTTTTTTGTTGTTGTATAATGATTATTAAAGATTTAAGTTTACACGACTTAATAAACTTCAAATGAAAACTGTTATTACCCTTTTTTTATTTCTACTTTTCTCAAACTCAATAAGTATCAAAACCGAAAAAATTTTTATACAATCTGAAAGTCCAATAAACAGTCGTCTATTAATTATAGAAGAAGATGAGCATTCAGTTTATGCATATGTAGTTAGAGAAGATCGTGAAAGTATTGAATTTGATGGCTTTTTGTGCTCTGTTACAAATCCATTTGACAATAACATAGACCTTGAAAAGTATAAAGAATCTGGATACCCACCTCCATTAATTGAAAAGTATGCTAACGAGTATAGTTACGTAAAAAATCTTAAGACTGAAGATATTAGCATAAAATGGAGTGAAAATTTAGCTGAAATTTCAATCAAAGGAACAAAGTATTTAAAAATGGATTTGGCAAATAAAATAAGCTATTCAAAAAGTTTAAAAACGGATTGTCCATACGGAAAACAATTAACTGAATAAATTACGAAATAGCATAACTATTCTAAATCACCCAACTAAATTATTTTAATAAGCCTACCTTTGCACACAATTTAGAAAGACCATGCGCATAGATATCATAACCGTTTTACCAGAACTTTTAAAAAGTCCGTTTGAAGCTTCAATACTTAAACGTGCCATAGAAGCAGATTTGGTAGAAGTTCATTTTCATAACCTTAGAGATTACACCACAGACAATTATAAATCTGTGGACGATTACCAATTTGGTGGTGGAGCTGGTATGGTAATGATGATAGAGCCCATAGATAAATGTATTTCTGGTTTGCAATCAGAGCGTAACTATGACGAAATCATATATATGACACCAGATGGCGAGCGTCTTAACCAAAGTATAGCCAACCAAGTATCATTAAAAGAAAACATCATCATACTTTGTGGTCATTATAAAGGTGTAGACCAACGCGTGCGCGATAAATTTATCACCAGAGAAATCTCAATTGGAGATTATGTGTTGTCTGGTGGCGAATTGGGTGCAGCTGTGCTATGCGATGCGGTTATTAGATTAATACCAGGTGTTTTGGGAAATGAGACTTCTGCCCTAACCGATTCGTTTCAAGATAATCTGTTAGCACCACCAATTTATACAAGACCGAGAGACTATAAAGGCATGAAAGTCCCTGAAGTATTGTTTAGCGGTAACTTTGGTAAAATAGAAAAATGGCGCGAAGAACAAGCCTACCTACGTACCAAAGAAAGACGGCCAGATTTACTGGAAGAATAATCTTCTTAAAATTATTAATTATTAATTGCCAATTACCAATTAATAATTATCTTTGCACCCACTTTTGGATTAACCTCTGGCGAAAACCGTGAATGTTGATTTGAAACAACTATTATAAAAGAGAAAACATGGATTCTTTAGTAAAATTTGTACAAGACGAATTTGTAACCAAAAAAGACTTACCAAACTTTAGTGCTGGTGATACAATTACTGTATACTACGAAATTAGAGAAGGTGATAAAGTAAGAACACAGTTCTTTAAAGGTGTTGTATTACAACGTAAAGGAAGTGGTGCTTCAGAAACTTTTACAATCCGTAAAATGTCTGGTACTGTTGGTGTAGAGCGTATCTTCCCAATTAACTTACCAGCTTTACAAAAAATTGAAGTTAACAAGCGCGGTAAAGTACGTAGAGCACGTATATTCTACTTTAGAGGTCTTACTGGTAAAAAAGCAAGAATTAAAGAAGTTAGAAGATAATCTAACGCACATAACATTAAAAAAGCCTTCAATACTGAAGGCTTTTTTAGTTATTAACTTTTGTTAATAAGTGCAGTTTATAAATTGTGCATATCTAAATCGTTAAAAAATTTGCTTATTCGGAATATAAATATACTTTAGCTAAACAATCAACAACAAACAGTGTTTGGTTTTAAAAGAAATTTTAGATTTATGTTAATTGTTTAAAGTAACGTTCTTTAAAATTAATGAGATTGTTTTTTGAGGTTAGCGAACCGCTTGTGTAGGCAAGTGTTGGAAAGTTAACCATGAAGTTTAAGTTTTATAGTATGCTTGCAGATTATAAAGCGTAAGTGGAAAGCTTTGAAAAAGTAACGGAATCGAAAGTGAACGCGAAAAGGATGAGCAATGTTTTTGGAGGTGTAGAACACGCAAGTGAAGAACAAAGAAGAAAACATCAAGAAAAACAAATCTTATGAAACAGAGTAGTATCAGGTCAATACATTTTGAAAGGTATGAAACGTTTCACTTGAAGTAGGAACACTTGAACTGAAAAGGATGATGATGAAAATCATACAGCTGAGTTAGTGAAAGCTAAATAGGTCACGTTAGTACTGTTTCAAAAAGAAGCCATGTCAGAACAGTTTTACTGTAGTGATATGGCTTTTTGTTTTTATCTATAATTCCAGGCTTAAGAATTGTCTTCCTGAACTTTGCTTAAGTACCTCAAGAATAATAATATCATCACTATATTTACCAGATGAATTTACAAAGCATATCTGATCAAAATTACAGTAATAAAAACTACACCACTAACCTACTTCCAAAAGCAGAATACAGCTATTGCACCTTTACAAACTGTAATTTTGAAAATTCAGACATTTCTAACAACGTTTTTTTAGAATGTGAATTTGTGGATTGTAACTTTAGTAATGTCAATATAAAGCATACTACATTTAATGATGTAAGTTTTAAATCTTGTAAGCTCGTTGGTATTAATTTTAAAGATTGTAGTGAATTTCTACTAAACTTCAACTTTAGTAATTGTAATCTTAATCTTAGCTCGTTTTCTGATATGAACATCAACAAAACACATTTTACAGATTGTAAAATACATCAAGTAGATTTTACATATACAGAAGCAAAAGAATCCGAGTTTACCCAGTGCGACTTAATGAATTCTATTTTCAACAACACCAATCTTGAGAAAGCAGATTTTTCGACAGCGTTTAATTTCAATATCAATCCTGCTAAAAACAATCTTAAAGGTGCTCAGTTTTCAAAAAATAATATTGAAGGGCTATTAAATACCTTCAAAATAAAAATTAAATAAAGAATCTAACTATTTAGGTATTTAACCCAACAAATTCTCAAAATTTACCATCAATTACTAGCAATCTCGCAATCGCTAAACCCTATCTATTTTGTATATTTGCACAGCTTAAAAATAAGCTTAAGCATATTCACATTATATTTAACAACCTATGACCAAAATAGCAAAGATTGTTTACACAAAAACAGACGAAGCGCCAGCTTTAGCAACACGTTCTTTTTTACCAATAGTTCAATCATTTACCAAATCTTCAGGTATAACTATTGAAACAAAAGACATCTCATTAGCAGCAAGAATTTTAGCTGTATTTCCAGATTTTTTAACTGAAGATCAAAAAGTAGCAGATGCACTTACAGAACTAGGAGAATTAGCAAAAAAACCAGAAGCTAATATTATTAAATTACCTAATATTAGTGCTTCAGTTCCTCAATTAGAGGCTGCTATTGAAGAACTTCAAGCTAAGGGATATAACCTTCCAGACTATCCAGATGAACCAAAAAATGATACTGAAAAAGAAATCAAGGCTCGTTACGACAAAGTAAAAGGTAGCGCTGTAAATCCAGTATTAAGAGAAGGAAACTCAGACAGACGCGCACCAAAAGCTGTTAAGAATTACGCTAAGAAAAACCCACACAGCATGGGAGCTTGGTCGTCAGATTCTAAAACGCATGTAGCAACGATGAGTGAAGGAGATTTTGCACACAATGAAAAATCGTACACTACTCCTGCTGCTACTACTGTTAAAATAGTTCATACAGATACAGAAGGCAATACAACTGTATTAAAAGATAACTTAGCATTACAAGCCGAAGAAATTATCGACGCTACTGTAATGAGTAAAAAAGCGCTTTTAGCTTTCTTAGAAAGAGAAATAAAAGATGCCAAAGCACAAGGCGTATTAATGTCTTTGCACATGAAAGCTACCATGATGAAGGTTTCTGACCCTATCATTTTCGGTCATGCTGTAAGAACCTATTTCAAACCTGTTTTTGAAAAACATGCTGATACTTTTAAGAAAATTGGTGTGGATGTAAATAATGGTTTTGGAAACTTAATAGAAAACCTTGAAGAATTGCCAGAAGCAAAACGTAAAGAAATCCAAGCTGATATTGATGCTGCTTTTAACGAAGGTCCGGATTTGGCTATGGTAAATTCAGATAAAGGTATAACCAACTTACACGTACCAAGCGACGTTATTATTGATGCTTCTATGCCTGCAATGATTCGTACTTCTGGCCAAATGTGGAACAAAGATGGTAAACAACAAGACACAAAAGCTATCATTCCAGATAGTAGTTATGCTGGTGTTTATACAGCTACAATAGACTTCTGTAAAAAACATGGTGCTTTTGATCCGACAACAATGGGAACTGTTCCAAATGTTGGTCTTATGGCTCAGAAAGCGGAAGAATATGGTTCACACGATAAAACTTTCGAAATTGCTTCTAACGGCAAAGTAGAAGTTATTGATGCTAATGGAACTGTTTTGATAAGTCACGATGTTGAAGGTGGTGATATCTGGAGAATGTGCCAGGTTAAAGATGCACCTGTGCAAGATTGGATTAAACTAGCAGTAACACGTGCAAAAGCCTCTCAAACACCTGCTGTTTTCTGGTTAAATGAAGATAGAGCGCATGATTCTGAGTTAATTAAAAAAGTAAATAAATACCTTCCAAATTACGATACCGAAGGTTTAGATATTAGAATCCTTTCACCTATAGAAGCAACTAACTTTACGTTAGAGCGTATTAAAGAAGGTAAAGATACAATCTCTGTTACAGGAAACGTACTTAGAGATTATCTTACTGATTTATTTCCAATTTTAGAATTAGGAACAAGTGCAAAAATGTTATCTATTGTTCCATTAATGAATGGTGGAGGTTTATTTGAAACTGGTGCTGGTGGATCTGCTCCAAAGCACGTACAACAATTTGTTGAAGAAAATCATTTAAGATGGGATTCTCTTGGAGAATTTTTAGCTCTAGCAGTATCTTTAGATCATTTTGCTGAAGTTAATGACAATGCTAAGGCTCGTGTGTTAGGTGAAACTTTAGATGAAGCAACTGAAAAGCTGTTAGAAAATAAAAAAGGACCTTCTCGTAAAGTAAACGAACTAGACAACAGAGGTAGTCACTTCTATTTAGCGTTATATTGGGCTGAAGCTTTAGCTAATCAAAATAAAGATAATGCTTTAAAAGAAGAGTTTTCTACAATTTATAATGCACTTTCGTCAAAAGAAGAGCAAATCGTAGCAGAACTTATAGATTGTCAAGGAAGCCCTGTAGAAATTGAAGGATACTATTTCCCTAACGAAACATTAACAAGTAGTGCAATGCGACCAAGCAAAACACTCAATTCCATATTAAATTAAGTTAAACTTAAAAAAAAGCTTCATTGAAAAATGAAGCTTTTTTTATACATTTAGTTTATAATTTCTTTTTGAAAACTAACAGCAAATGTCATTTATAAAAACAACAGAACAAGATTCTTTATACAACGACTTAGAAACAATGTCTGTAAAAGATATTATTTCTAATATTAATAAAGAAGATAAAACTGTACCGTTAGCTGTAGAAAAGGCATTACCTCAAATTGAAGCTCTTATTAATCAAGTTACCTTCAAATTAAAAAACGGTGGAAGACTATTTTATATTGGAGCAGGAACGAGTGGTAGATTAGGTATTTTAGATGCATCAGAATGCCCTCCGACATTTGGAGTTTCCCATGATTTAGTTATAGGCTTAATAGCTGGTGGAGATAAAGCCATAAGAAAGGCAGTAGAAAACGCCGAAGACTCTACAACTCAAGGTTGGGAAGACTTAAAAGCATTTAATATCTCTAAAAAAGATATTGTTATAGGAATCGCTGCATCAGGAACTACCCCCTATGTTGTTAGTACTTTAAAAAAATGTAATCAAGCAAATATTATTACTGGTTGTATTACTTGTAATAAAAATAGCCCTTTAAGTTTAGAAGCAAATTATCCTATTGAAATTATCGTAGGTCCAGAATTTCTCACAGGTAGCTCAAGAATGAAAGCTGGAACTGCTCAGAAATTAGTTCTTAATATGATTACCACCACGTCAATGATACAATTAGGCAAGGTTAAAGGCAATAAGATGATAGATATGCAACTAAGTAATGATAAATTAGTTGAAAGAGGTATAAAAATGATTATGAATGAATTGAGCATATCTAAAGAAGAAGCAAGCAAACTACTAAATACACATAAAAGCGTAAGAAAGAGTATTAATCATGGACGAACAAAACAGAACAGATAAAGATATTTTAAAAAAGGGTATAAAACGATTAGCTATCTGCTTGGTATTAATGTTCCTCGGGCCTACACTTCTACACTTAACTCTCAATAATGATGACAAACCTTTATATATCCCTCTCTTAATTGTATCTATACTTCTTTGTATTTCAGCAATAGTAATGTTGTTTTTAGGACTAAACACAATAATGGATAGTATGTTTAAAAAGAAAAATTAAGTTTAATATTCATCCTTATTTAAAATCAAAAATTGATAAAACAAAAAACCCTTACCAATTATAGGTAAGGGTTTTCAAAAAAGGCGGCGACCTACTCTTCCACAGACGTAGTACCATCGGCGCAAACGGGCTTAACTTCTCTGTTCGGAAAGGTAAGAGGTGAGCCCCGTCGCTATAACCACCTTAAACTGTTTCGGTCGTTTAAACCGTATAATATAACATATTGAAAAAAGTCACATGATTTGTACTTATAAAAAGAGCGGCGTACAATAAGCCTATGGGTTATTAGTACTACTCGGCTATGACATTACTGCCTTTACACCTGTAGCCTATCAACGTGGTCATCTTCCACGACCCTTTAAAGAAATCTCATCTTGTGGTGGGTTTCGCGCTTATATGCTTTCAGCGCTTATCCCTTCCGAACGTAGCTACCCTGCAATGCCCCTGGCGGAACAACAGGTACACTAGAGGTTCGTCCAACTCGGTCCTCTCGTACTAGAGTCAGATCCACTCAAATTTCTAACGCCCACAGTAGATAGAGACCGAACTGTCTCACGACGTTCTGAACCCAGCTCGCGTGCCACTTTAATGGGCGAACAGCCCAACCCTTGGGACCTTCTCCAGCCCCAGGATGTGACGAGCCGACATCGAGGTGCCAAACCCCCCCGTCGATGTGAGCTCTTGGGGGAGATCAGCCTGTTATCCCCGGAGTACCTTTTATCCTTTGAGCGATGGCCCTTCCATGCGGAACCACCGGATCACTATGCTCTACTTTCGTACCTGATCGACCTGTATGTCTCTCAGTCAAGCCCCCTTATGCCATTGCACTCTACGCACGGTTACCAAGCGTGCTGAGGGAACCTTTAGAAGCCTCCGTTACTCTTTTGGAGGCGACCACCCCAGTCAAACTACCCACCAAGCACTGTCCTTCGCAAGAAGTTAGACTCTAGATAAGCAAAGGGTGGTATTTCAACAATGACTCCACAACGCCTAGCGACGCCGCTTCAAAGTCTCCCACCTATCCTACACATTACTTATCCAAAGCCAATACTAAGCTATAGTAAAGGTTCACGGGGTCTTTTCGTCCCACTGCGGGTAATCGGCATCTTCACCGATACTACAATTTCACCGAGCTCATGGCTGAGACAGTGTCCAGATCGTTACACCATTCGTGCAGGTCGGAACTTACCCGACAAGGAATTTCGCTACCTTAGGACCGTTATAGTTACGGCCGCCGTTTACTGGGGCTTCATTTGAGATCTTCGAAGTAAACTTCTAAACCCTCCACTTAACCTTCCAGCACCGGGCAGGTGTCAGGCCCTATACATCATCTTTCGATTTAGCAGAGCCCTGTGTTTTTGATAAACAGTCGCCTGGACCTTTTCACTGCGGCCCACCCTGAGGTGGGCGACGCTTCTCCCGAAGTTACGCGTCTATTTTGCCTAGTTCCTTAGCCATGAATCTCTCGAGCACCTTAGAATTCTCATCCCAACTACCTGTGTCGGTTTACGGTACGGGCTGCTTCACTCGCTTTTCTTGGAACCTCCTTCGCTGCATTATCACCTTGGCCGTAGCCTCAGTGTACTATCGCTTGCGCTTCAACGTACTATTCCGTCAGTACGCAGCAACCACGGAGATCCGTCACTTTTAGTGTGAGCAGGTACGGGAATATTAACCCGTTGTCCATCCACTACCCCTTTCGGGTTCGCGTTAGGTCCCGACTAACCCTCAGCTGATTAGCATAGCTGAGGAAACCTTAGTCTTTCGGTGTGCGGGTTTCTCGCCCGCATTATCGTTACTTATGCCTACATTTTCTTTTGTAGCTTCTCCAGCATACCTCGCAGTACACCTTCGACGACACTACAATGCTCCCCTACCACTTTTTCAAGTCCATAGCTTCGGTAGTATGTTTATGCCCGATTATTATCCATGCCGAACCGCTCGACTAGTGAGCTGTTACGCACTCTTTAAATGAATGGCTGCTTCCAAGCCAACATCCTAGCTGTCTAAGCAGTTCAACCTCGTTTATTCAACTTAACATACATTTGGGGACCTTAGCTGATGGTCTGGGTTCTTTCCCTCTCGGACATGGACCTTAGCACCCATGCCCTCACTGCTGATCATCATTTTATAGCATTCGGAGTTTGTCAGGAATTGGTAGGCGGTGAAGCCCCCGCATCCAATCAGTAGCTCTACCTCTATAAAACTAAATCAACGCTGCACCTAAATGCATTTCGGGGAGTACGAGCTATTTCCGAGTTTGATTGGCCTTTCACCCCTACCCACAGGTCATCCGAAGACTTTTCAACGTCAACCGGTTCGGGCCTCCACTATGTGTTACCACAGCTTCACCCTGCCCATGGGTAGATCACACGGTTTCGCGTCTACCACTACTAACTAAGCGCCCTATTCAGACTCGCTTTCGCTACGGATCCGCACCTGAAGTGCTTAACCTTGCTAGCAACGGTAACTCGTAGGCTCATTATGCAAAAGGCACGCCGTCACGGATAAATCCGCTCCGACCGCTTGTAAGCGTATGGTTTCAGGTTCTATTTCACTCCCTTATTCAGGGTTCTTTTCACCTTTCCCTCACGGTACTAGTTCACTATCGGTCTCTCAGGAGTATTTAGCCTTATCGGATGGTCCCGACAAATTCATACAGGGTTACACGTGCCCCGCACTACTCAGGATACTGCTATCTCTCTAATCTTTACCTATACCGGGCTATCACCGTCTCTGGCCTGTCTTTCCAAACAGTTCTAGTTCATTATAGATCGAATATCGCAGTCCTACAACCCCAGCATTGCCGTAACAATACTGGTTTGGGCTAATCCGCGTTCGCTCGCCACTACTAGCGGAATCACTTTTGTTTTCTTCTCCTCCGGGTACTTAGATGTTTCAGTTCTCCGGGTTCGCTTCCTTTCGGATAACATGTCTTCAACATGCTGGGTTGCCCCATTCGGATATCTGCGGATCGATTTGTATGTGCCAATCCCCGCAGCTTTTCGCAGCTTATCACGTCCTTCATCGCCTCTGAGAGCCTAGGCATTCCCCATACGCTCTTATTTAGCTTATTGTACTTTTGTCTTTTTAATGAGTTACAATTATTGCTCGTTACAATAATTTAATTTTATTAAATATTTCTATCTAATTTTCATGTATCTTTTTTCAATATGTCAATGAACTTTTAACCTCTCGGTCTTGTGGAGAATACCGGAGTCGAACCGGTGACCTCCTGCGTGCAAGGCAGGCGCTCTAGCCAGCTGAGCTAATTCCCCATATACTAGTAGTTAGTATATAGTAGTTAGTAGTTAGTCCAACTACCCACTCAACTTCTAGAATTTCCTTTAATTTAGTAGTCTCAGGCAGACTCGAACTGCCGACCTCTACATTATCAGTGTAGCGCTCTAACCAGCTGAGCTATGAGACTCTACTTAATTATTGATATCTTAAATTAACAGCAAGAGAATAAATCCTTTTATTTCCTTTTATGTGATAGATTTCCTATCAGTCGTCTTTCTCTAGAAAGGAGGTGTTCCAGCCGCACCTTCCGGTACGGCTACCTTGTTACGACTTAGCCCTAGTTACCGATTTTACCCTAGGCCGCTCCTTGCGGTGACGGACTTCAGGCACTCCCAGCTTCCATGGCTTGACGGGCGGTGTGTACAAGGCCCGGGAACGTATTCACCGGATCATGGCTGATATCCGATTACTAGCGATTCCAGCTTCACGGAGTCGAGTTGCAGACTCCGATCCGAACTGAGATATAGTTTGTAGATTCGCTCCTTCTCGCGAAGTGGCTGCTCATTGTCTATACCATTGTAGCACGTGTGTAGCCCAGGACGTAAGGGCCGTGATGATTTGACGTCATCCCCACCTTCCTCACGGTTTGCACCGGCAGTCTTGCTAGAGTTCCCGACATTACTCGCTGGCAACTAACAACAGGGGTTGCGCTCGTTATAGGACTTAACCTGACACCTCACGGCACGAGCTGACGACAACCATGCAGCACCTTGTAGATAGTCCGAAGAAATAGCTATCTCTAGCTAATGCAATCTACATTTAAGCCCTGGTAAGGTTCCTCGCGTATCATCGAATTAAACCACATGCTCCACCGCTTGTGCGGGCCCCCGTCAATTCCTTTGAGTTTCATTCTTGCGAACGTACTCCCCAGGTGGGTCACTTATCACTTTCGCTTAGCCACTCAGACCGAAATCCGAACAGCTAGTGACCATCGTTTACGGCGTGGACTACCGGGGTATCTAATCCCGTTCGCTCCCCACGCTTTCGTCCATCAGTGTCAATATATTGTTAGTGATCTGCCTTCGCAATTGGTATTCTATGTAATATCTATGCATTTCACCGCTACACTACATATTCTAACCACTTCACAATAATTCAAGACTAGCAGTATCAAAGGCAGTTCTACAGTTGAGCTGCAGGCTTTCACCTCTGACTTACCAATCCACCTACGGACCCTTTAAACCCAATGATTCCGGATAACGCTTGCATCCTCCGTATTACCGCGGCTGCTGGCACGGAGTTAGCCGATGCTTATTCTTACGGTACCGTCAGCCACCTACACGTAGATGGGTTTCTTCCCGTATAAAAGCAGTTTACAACCCATAGGGCAGTCTTCCTGCACGCGGCATGGCTGGATCAGGCTTTCGCCCATTGTCCAATATTCCTCACTGCTGCCTCCCGTAGGAGTCTGGTCCGTGTCTCAGTACCAGTGTGGGGGATCCCCCTCTCAGGGCCCCTATCTATCGTTGCCATGGTGTGCCGTTACCACACCATCTAGCTAATAGAACGCATACTCATCTCTTACCGCCGAAACTTTAATCTAAATAACATGCGAAATTTAGATACTATGGGGTATTATTCTTCGTTTCCAAAGGCTATTCCCCAGTAAAAGGTAGATTGTATACGCGTTACGCACCCGTGCGCCACTCGTCAGCAAAAAAGCAAGCTTTTTCCTGTTACCGTTCGACTTGCATGTGTTAGGCCTGCCGCTAGCGTTCATCCTGAGCCAGGATCAAACTCTTCATCGTTAAATTTTTAAGTCTTACGACTTATTCTCTTAACAACTTAATAGGAATTATCTCAGTACTCTAAATGATCTATTCTCTTGTTTTCACCAACCGTTTCCAGTTGGTTTTTACGCTGTCAATTCAATATGTTAATGAACTTTTTCTTTACTTTTTCTTAACCTTATTTCGTTAAGCGGGTGCAAATATAAAACCCTTTTTTTATTCCCACAACATCTTTTTGAAAAAATTTAAATTTATTTTTTTTCGATGCCTTTTCTGTGAATGAACTTCCCCGTTTCTCGAACAATCTGTCCGTTTAGGGGCTGCAAATATATAACCCTTTTCTTTACTACCAAATACTTTTTTGTGTTTTATTTGAGAAAAATTTTATTACTCTAAATTTCAGCATATTACACCAAGTTTAATTTTATTAAAAACTTCACTTTGTCCTTTATATATATAGGTATATCTTTGTGGGCTAAATTTATACAAACAATTAAATGATAAAAATTACTCTACCTGATGGTTCGGTTAGATCTTTTGATAAAGATGTAACTCCTTATGAAGTGGCTGTAGATATTAGCGAAGGTTTTGCGCGTAATGTTATTTCAGCAAAATTCAATAATACTATTATTGAAACCACCACTCCATTAACTACAGATGGTAGCCTTACCTTATATACATGGAGAGACGATGAAGGAAAGAAAGCCTTCTGGCATTCTTCAGCTCATGTTTTAGCACAGGCACTAGAAGAACTTTATCCAAATGTGAAACTTTGGGTTGGTCCTGCTATTGAAAATGGTTTTTACTACGATGTTGACTTAGGTGAAGATTCTATTTCGGAAAAAGATTTCAAAACCATTGAAAATAAAATGATGGAAATAGCTCGCGGCAAACATGATTTTAAAATGCGAGATGTTTCTAAAGCGGATGCTATTTCATATTATAAAGGTAAGAATGAATATAAAGTAGATTTGATCGAAAACCTTGAGGATGGTACCATAAGTTTCTGTGATCATTCTTCTTTTACAGATTTATGCCGTGGAGGTCACATACCAAATACTAGTATCATTAAAGCTGTAAAAATACTGAGTGTAGCAGGTGCATATTATAAAGGTGATGAAAATGAAAAACAATTAACCAGAGTTTATGGAATTTCATTCCCTAAACAAAAGGAATTAACCGAATATCTTCACTTATTAGAAGAAGCTAAAAAAAGAGATCACAGAAAGCTTGGGAAAGAATTAGAACTGTTTACTTTTTCACAAAAAGTAGGACAAGGATTACCTTTATGGTTGCCTAAAGGGGCTGCATTAAGAGAACGATTAGAAAATTTCCTAAAAGCTGCTCAGAAGAAAGCTGGTTATGAAATGGTTGTTACCCCACATATAGGTAATAAAGACTTATATGTAACTTCTGGTCACTTTGCTAAATATGGTGAAGATAGTTTTCAACCAATAAATACTCCTGCAGAAGGTGAAGAGTTTCTCTTAAAACCAATGAACTGTCCACATCATTGTGAGATTTATAATAACAGACCATACTCATATAAGGAATTACCAAAACGTTTCGCTGAGTTTGGAACAGTATATAGATATGAGCAAAGTGGAGAACTACATGGTTTAACTCGTGTTAGAGGATTCACCCAAGATGATGCCCATATCTTTTGTACACCAGATCAATTAGACACCGAATTTAAGGAAGTAATAGATTTGGTATTATATGTATTCGGTTCTTTAGGGTTCGAAAACTTTACAGCTCAAGTTTCTCTAAGAGATCCTGAAAACCCAGAAAAATATATTGGTAGTGATGAAAATTGGGAAAAAGCTGAACAAGCCATCTTAAATGCAGCCAAGGACAAAGGCTTAAATTATGTGGTAGAAACAGGTGAGGCTGCCTTTTATGGCCCAAAACTTGACTTTATGGTTAAGGATGCTTTAGGACGTCAATGGCAATTAGGAACTATCCAGGTAGATTATAACCTTCCTGAGCGTTTTGACTTAACATATAAAGGTAGTGATAATGAGCTTCACAGACCAGTAATGATACATAGAGCGCCATTTGGAAGCATGGAACGATTCGTTGCAATTTTGTTAGAACACACTGGAGGAAACTTCCCTCTTTGGCTTATGCCAGAACAGGTTATGATATTATCTGTAAGTGAGAAATATGAAAAATACGCCGAAAAAGTTTTAAATTTGCTAGAAAATAACGAAATTCGCGCCCTCGTAGACAACAGAAACGAAACTGTAGGGAAGAAAATCAGAGAAGCAGAAATGCAAAAATATCCTTATATTATAGTTGTTGGCGAGCAAGAAGAAAAGGACAACACTATTACTGTAAGACAGCACGGTGGTGAAGATCTTGGTACGATTAGTGTCAATGATTTTTCTGAAATGATTAATAAAAAGATAAAGGAAAGCTTAAAAAGCTTTTAGTAAAATAAAGTTTAATTAAAAAATATAAGCCATAGCAATACGTAGAAACAAAAGGAGTTACAACAGACGAGAAGCCCAAGAGGACAAACATCGTATAAATTCTAAAATTAGAACCGAAGAAGTTCGAGTTGTGGGAGAAAATGTCGAAGTAGGCGTTTATCCTATAAAAAAAGCATTATCCATGGCTGATGAACAAGGATTAGATCTTGTTGAGATTTCGCCAAATGCAAATCCTCCTGTTTGTAAGATTATGGATTATAAGAAGTTTCTTTACGAACAAAAGAAACGTGAAAAAGCTTTAAAAGCAAAAGCTTCTAAGGTTGTTGTAAAAGAAATTCGATTTGGTCCGCAAACTGATGACCATGATTACGAATTTAAAAAGAAACATGCTGAGAAGTTCTTAAAAGATGGTGCAAAGCTTAAAGCTTTTGTATTCTTTAAAGGACGCTCAATAGTGTTTAAAGAGCAAGGACAAATCTTATTGCTAAGATTAGCACAAGACCTTGAAGAGTATGGTAAAGTTGAACAAATGCCAAAACTTGAAGGTAAACGTATGATTATGTTCATTGCTCCAAAAAAAGTAAAATAAAAATTATTCTGTTGCTTTTTCAATAGAATATAAAAGATAAGCGAAACGTAAATTAAAACTAGGACAAAATGCCTAAAATGAAAACTAAATCGAGTGCTAAGAAACGTTTCAAACTAACTGGCACTGGTAAGATTAAAAGAAAGCACGCTTTTAAGAGTCACATCTTAACAAAGAAATCTAAAAAGCGTAAGCTTGCGTTAACTCATGATACAGTAGTACATAAGTCTGACGAAGATAATATTAAAACAATGTTACGTTTAAAGTAATAACGTTTTAATCGGTTAAAACAATTTATAAACCCTGGAGTTAGGCAAAGTTATTTAGCAAGTACCAAAATTTGGTCGCCTACTACAAAAAACAATTAAAGAAATGCCAAGATCAGTAAATTCAGTTGCAAAGAGAGCCAGAAGAAAAAAGGTTCTTAAGCAAGCAAAAGGTTACTTTGGACGTCGTAAAAACGTTTGGACAGTAGCAAAAAATGCGGTTGACAAAGCGATGCAATACTCGTACAGAGACCGTAGAAACAAAAAAAGAACATTCCGCGCGTTATGGATTATGCGTATTAATGCAGGTGCAAGACAACACGGAATGAGCTATTCTAAGTTTATGGGTAAATTAAAAGCTAACAATATCGAATTGAACCGTAAAGTTCTTGCAGATTTAGCAATGAATCACCCAGAAGCTTTTGAAGCAATAGTAAACAAAGTAAAGTAAGGCTTTTAGCCAAATTAATAACAACATTTCGCTTATGAAAACCCAACTTATTTTAAGTTGGGTTTTTTGTTCTATAAATTGAAGTTGTAAAACTACATATAAAAACAACACCTTTTTTCAATGTATTGGCAGTCAATGAAATTGCCAAGCGGATTAATTAAGTATTTACACTTCAACCAAGTAACCAAACATTTCGTCAGTTTTATAAATAAATACGATTTCCTTTCAATACATTTGTTTTACAATTTAGATACTGATTAATAGCATAATTTGTGTTTAAACTTAAATATGTATTATGAAAAAAAATCTATTAAAAAATTGTATTTACTTACTGTTAGTGTCATTAGCTGTTTACAGTTGTGAAAATGAGACAATCGATTCTCAAGATGATGTTATTGAGAAAAGAAGAGGTCGTTCAGTATCTTTTGATTTATCTCAAGAATGCTCAACTAACCAATCTACTAACTTATATGCTGGTCAGAATATTTTAGTTGGTGAAGTTAGTGTAGAAATTGAAGGTGATAACTATGTGATTACTTACAGTCTTACCAATAATGACTACTGCATCACAGAAACCCATTTATCTGTTGAAGAAACTCCTTCAGATTTCCCACTAAACGGTGGTGGAAATCCAAAAATTGGGCATTTTGAATATAGCAACTCTCATGATTGTACTAATGAAGTATCTTATACTGTTCCTACAATAGAAGGTACTTATATAGCAGCTCATGCAGTTGTTAATTGTGTAAGTGATGTTTCATCAGAATCTTTTGCTCTAGACTTACCAGACCAAGTAGATGTTTGTGTAACAGAAAAAGGAGTTTATCCTAGCTATTTTGATGTTTTAATTGCTGATGGCAATAGTTTATCTGGTTCTTATGAAGCTTGGTGTGTGGATACAGATTTACACCTAGAAAATGGACAATGTTTTGTAGGAGATGTTTATTCATCTTATGAGACATTACCTGGTGGAGCATTTGAACAAACTGATAATTTTGGTGCTGTTAATTGGTTAATGAATCAAGATCTTATTGATTCTCAAGCTAGCACAGAGTTAGGTAATTTCACTTTTGGTGATATTCAATTAGCTATATGGTCTTTAGTAGATGATTTTGTTTGTACAGATTGTGCAGCTACAGGTCCATTTAACCTTGAAAGAGTAGATTTACTAGTATCTATGGCTCTAGAACATAATGATTTTGTTCCTAGTTGTGGTGAGAACGTTGTGATAATTATAATCCCTACTAACAACTTACAATCGATATTTATTACAATCCCTGCTCCATGTGTTTCAGGCTGTAGTGAAACCGCTTGGGGAGATGGGTGTGATTTCCCTGGTAATAGTTGGGCAACATACTTCCACTATGATGCAGCGAATTAAACGTTAGATAAAAAATTAATTTAAATAGCAAAAAGCCGTTTCAACACATTTTGAAACGGCTTTTTTTATTTCATTTTAATTTCCAAAAGCGGTTATAACCAAATTTCTTCCTGAAGCATTATTTCTGTGCTCACAAAGGTAAATACCTTGCCAAATACCCATATTCAGTTTACCGTTTGTAATTGGGATTTGAACTGAAGTGCCCATTAAAGAGGCTTTTATGTGTGCTGGCATATCATCTGACCCTTCATAAGTATGTTTATAATAAGACTGATTTTCTGGCACCAGCTTATTTATATGGCTTTCAAAATCTAATCTTACTGTTGGGTCAGCATT
The DNA here is from genome assembly GCF_022810765.1 of Winogradskyella sp. MH6. Taxonomy (NCBI): domain Bacteria; kingdom Pseudomonadati; phylum Bacteroidota; class Flavobacteriia; order Flavobacteriales; family Flavobacteriaceae; genus Winogradskyella; species Winogradskyella sp. MH6. Next base: position 29,183 of record NZ_CP094494.1, read on the forward strand.
TTCATTGATGGTTAAACTAGCCGATGTGTGTTTGATGAACACTTGTAGCTGACCAATATTAATCTGTTCAATCTCGGGAATTGAATTTATTATTTTTGTAGTAATAAGATGAAATCCTCTTGAGTAAGCTTCCAGTTTTATTTCATTTTGAAAGAATTTCATTCGATGTTATCTTGATTCATCAGAAATTTCATCAATAGCAAATTTGAATTCTTTCCAATCTATCATTTCATCTCCATACTTATCATAACCCTCAATGAGTTTTGACGAAACAATACCTCTAAGAAAACCACTTATATCTGCCTCTTTCAACAATGTTTTAATTTCGCTTCTTGACAACTTTCCATTACCATCTTCATCAAAAAAGGCAAATGCTTCTTCTGGTGTTTTAAAGTGGTTTGTTATTAAAATTTGAATTTTATTAAGTATTTGTTCTTTTGTAGACATTTTTAAAACTTTTGAAATTGATTAGATTAAATTTAGCATTCAAAATACTTATAATCAAGTCTTTTGTTTCTTCTTTTTTGCTGCTGGGAACAATACATTATTGAGGATTAACCTGTAACCAGGAGATGTAGGATGTAAGTCTAATTCTGTTTTAGGGTCTCCTACTCTATGTGTATAATCTTCAGGATCGTGCCCACCATAAAATGTAAAAAAACCTTTTCCTTTAATTCCGTGAATATATTTAGCTTCACCATTAGTTCTATTTTCTCCCATCACTAATACATTAGATTTTATTTCATCTCTTGTAAAAGATGTCGTTTGTCCCATAAAACCTTTTACCAAAGATGTATGATTTTGAGTTAACATTGTTGGAATTGGATCCCATTTTGCTGAATATTCCATCAACGAAAAATAATCTGTTTTAAATGGTATTTGACGTTTAGACGTCATATCAATTGAAGAAAACTCATAAACATTAGGGCTCCTTTCTAATACATAGTCCTTAAATGCGAAAGTTTTTGAGTAATCTATCTTATTTTGATATCCTGGGTCACTTCCATCTCCATCGAACATTGGCTCACAAATATCAACACCCTCTGCTGATAAAGCAATATCAAAACTATCAGTTGCAGAACACATTGCAAACATAAACCCACCACCTACAACATAATCTCTAATTTTTAAGGCTACAGCTAATTTTGCATCAGACACTTTATCATAACCTAACTTATTGGCTAATTCTTCTGCAGCTTTCTTCTCTTCTATATACCAAGCTGCCGAACGATACGTTCTGTAAAACTTGCCATATTGACCAGTAAAATCCTCGTGATGCAGATGTAACCAATCATAAAGTAATAGTTCGTCATTTAGAACTTCTTCATCGTAAATAGTTTCATATGGAATTTCAGCATAAGTCAACACCATAGTTACAGCATCATCCCAAGGTTGCTTTCCGTAAGGTGTGTAGACTGCAATCTTCGGTGCCTTTTCTAACACAACAGCTTCTTGATTTACCGCTGGACTTGCAATTTCATCTAATATTTCTTTTGCTTTGGTATCAGAAATTACTTCAAACGAAACACCCCTAATCTGACATTCTCGCTGAATAATTTCTGCATCTGGCAGCAAAAATGAACCACCTCTATAATTCAATAACCAGTTTACTTTGAGCTCGCGCTCTAAAGTCCAAAAGGTTACTCCATAAGCTTTAAGATGATTTTCTTGTGACTCTGCATCCATTGGAATTAAAATATAGGATGCATAGGCACTAACACTTAGAAATAGTGCAATTATTATGAATGTTAATTTTTTCAAGTTCATAGATTTAAAACGAAATATAACCAAATTTTAGTCTTTAAACGACCATTTTATCATTCTTTTAAGAGCTAAATTTATACTCCATCAATCGATTATAGCACAGTAAACATTGCTCTAAAAGAGCATTTAGATGCGTTGGAAAAGGTTCTGTTTTTGCCTTATATTTTTGAAATCCACTAGATTTATGAACACTGTGATACCAATAATTAGCCCAAATACCATCTTCATCACGCTTTTGAGGCTTCCAAGATAGCATTGATTTTTCAAAAGGAATTTTTGCAAAGGCACACAATTTTTGGAGCATTTCTTCAGGATTTTTAAGTACCTGCTCAGAATTTACAACTTTAAAAGGAATATTTTGACTTTCAAAATAATTCAAAAGATCTATATGAAGTTGGTAACCTACATCATCAATTGTAGGATTTCGAATCACTTTATCAAAAGATGGTAACATTTCTACCGGATTTCTGGTCAAAATAATATTGACGGTATCTTTCATAAAATTTCGATCTAAATCTAAAAGATGATGTGTCATCTGTTTAAAAAATAATACAGGCTTTTCAGTATTATTCAACATCATTTCTACCACCTTTTCTCCATCAGACTCCATAGTATTCATGATTTCATCTGCTCCTGGATGATAACTTTTTGCTTCTCGATGATGTTTTAAATAATAAGCATAAAGTGGTTCATCAAATACTTTTGTATCTGAGCGCTGGGCAAAAGAATACATTAAAGCTGTAGAAATATTTCTAGGTCCAGACCATAAACAAATTCGTTTTATATCATCCATTTGCAACAGTTCTTTCAATTAATCCTTCATACAAACTACTCAAATTTCTAGTCGTCTTACCGTACTTTCCATCGCCTATTTGTCGACCATCAATTTTTGTAACAGGTGTTAAGCCTCCAAAAGTGCCAGTAACAAATGCCTCATCTGCTCCATAGACATCAAACAAAGAAAAATCTTTTTCAAAACATGGCATATTGTTGGTTTTACAGACTTCTATAACTTTAGCTCTGGTAATACCGTTCATACAATATTTACTCGTAGACGTCCATACCTCTCCATTTTTAATCATAAAAAAATTGGTAGCGTTACAGGTTGCCACAAAACCATTAACATCTAGCATTAAAGCTTCGTCTGCACCAGCCTCAATGGCTTGAATCAGCGCCTGAACTTCATGAAGTTTACTATGACAATTCAACCTTGGATCAAGATAATCTGGAGAACCTCTTCTGATGGTACTCGTAAATAAAGTTATGCCCTTTTCCTTTGATTCTTTTGATGCGTTTTTATACTCTGGAATGATTACCACATTAGGTCCTGAAATAGTTAATCTGGGATCTTGAGATGGTGTTTTTTTAATTCCACGTGTTACCATAATCCTAACGTGTACACCATCTTTCATTTTATTAGCATTGAGTATGTCCCAGATTTTTTGGGTTAGCTCCTTCTTTGTAAATGGTAACGCCATACCAACTGTTTTAGCTGATTGCCATAACCTATTAAAATGATCTTCTAAAAAGACCAAGACACCATTATGTAATCTCAAAGCCTCCCAAACCCCATCACCCACTAAATAACCACTATCAAAAACAGAAATTTTCGCCTCATTTCTTGGAAAAAATTCATCATTTATGGAAATGAGAATAGTGTCATTTCTAGAATCTTCTTGAGCATTGTGCGTACCGTGAACCATATTTTTAGTTTATGGTATGAAGATACTTAAAATTACAATGTCTAATAAATCAAAAAAAGTTAGTCTAATTTGGTCTCATTTCCTGAAAGAAGGCTCGCAATGACTTTAGTGCTAGGGAACTGTTCCAAAATAATCTTTATAAAAACAGTTATTGGAATTGCCATAATTAGACCAGGAATTCCCCATAAAAATCCCCAGAACATCAGCATAACTAACACTGCAATGATATTTATTGAAAAAGATTTTCCCATAAAAATTGGTTCTAAAATCGCACCAAAAACAACCTGAACCATTGAAATGGAAACTATAAAGAAGAGCAATGTACTTGTAGGGTCTAATTCTACAAAGGCAAAAATTGAAAGTAAAATCACCGAAATAAAAGAACCTACCATTTGCACAAAGTTGATAGCAAAGGCAAATAAGCCCCAAAATATTGGAAAACTAACATCGAACATTACACACATTAAACCCGTGAACAAACCAGTTAAAGCACTAACCAATACCTTTACTTTTATAAATTTAATCAAATCTTTTTCAATCTTCATAAAAGCCTTTATAGAGGTGTGCTTTTGCCTTAATATTGTATTGTTAAGCAAATTATGAACGTTTATAGACTCACCTAACCATAACACTACAAAAAAGGCTGTCATTAGAAGTGTTGTAAAAAAGGTGCGTATAAACCCGAATGTAGTTCCTAAGTTTTCTTTTTCAAAAAACTGGGCTAAAAAGCCTTTATCTTGTTCAAATTCAATCCCAAAACCATTGGATAGATATACTTTTAAATCTGCTATTTTTTCTTCTGCCTTAGGGACAAATTCTGATTTGGTAGCCAAAATTTCTCTACTGGATAACTGAATTAATTCGATACCCAGATATACACCTACAGTCACTAAAAGCAATACGACCAATATGCTTAGAAATTTTGGAACTTTTCTTCTTCCTAATTGTCGCATTAGAGGTAAAAACAGTAATGCAATAAACATTGAAAAAATCAACGGAATAAATATAAAAGATAGCACTTTAAGTAAATAAAATACTAAAGGGATAGCGATAATTAACAACAGTAGGTTGGTTGTGCGTCTTTGATCTAACATGAGGCAATTTCTTCTTAAATAGCGAAGCGTAAATATAGGTTAAAAAAGAGGCTTTATAATTATAAAATGATGTTAAAAAGGCACTCCATCATCATCTGGACCATCAAAGGCATCAGAGGCAGAAGGGAAACTATCTGGCTTAAAAGTATCATCATTTGCAGCCGCATTCAATTTAGATTGAAACTCGAAAGGAGTATCAAAATCATCAAGGTTATCAAACTTACCTAAATGACCGATAAACTTCAATCTAATGTTTTCTAAACCACCATTTCTGTGTTTTGCTACAATAAACTCACCTTGACCCTCTGTTGGAGAACGCTCTTCATCATCCCACTCATCGATTTTATAATATTCAGGTCTGTATATGAACGACACAATATCAGCATCTTGCTCAATCGCACCAGATTCACGTAAATCTGATAATAAAGGTCTTTTACTACCTCCACGTGTTTCTACAGCACGCGATAACTGAGATAACGCAATTACCGGAACGTTAAGCTCTTTTGCTAAAGCCTTCAGGTTACGCGAAATCATAGAAATTTCCTGTTCACGATTACCACCTTTTTGACTTCCACCTGCAGTCATTAACTGCAAATAATCAATCATAATCATCTTTATACCATACTGCGATGCCAAACGACGCGCCTTTGCTCTTAAATCGAAAATGGATAGCGATGGTGTATCATCAATATATAACGGTGCCTTTTCTAAAGTTTTAACTTTAACATTAAGCTGTTCCCACTCGTGTTTTTCAAGTTTACCTGTTCTTAACTTTTCAGAAGATAAACCTGTTTCACTGGAAATTAAACGCGTAATTAACTGTACGGAAGACATCTCTAGAGAGAAGAACGCCACAGGTTGGTTGAAATCTACAGCAATATTTCTTGCCATGGTAAGCGTTAGAGCAGTTTTACCCATACCTGGACGTGCTGCAACGATAATTAAATCTGAAGGTTGCCAACCAGATGTTAATTTATCTAACTTGTCAAACCCTGTTGGTATACCACTTAATCCTTCTTTATTGGAAATTTCTTCAATCTTCTTTTTGGCTTGAATTACTAAGCTTTGTGCTGTCTCTGTGGATTTCTTAACGTTGCCTTGAGTAACTTCATAAAGTTTAGCTTCTGCATTATCTAACAGATCGAAAACATCTTTAGTTTCATCATAAGCTTCTTCGATAATTTCGTTCGAAATTTTAATTAAACTTCTTTGAATATATTTTTGAAGAATAATACGTGCATGAAACTCAATATGTGCTGAAGAAGATACGCGTTGTGTTAATGAAATGAGGTAAAAATCACCACCAACCATTTCTAGTTTTTCATCTTTCTTTAATTGAGATGAAACGGTTAATAAGTCAATTGGTTCACTATTTTCAAATAATTTGAAAATAGCTTCGAAGATATATTTATGAGCATCTTTATAAAAAGCTTCTGGGCTTAAAATATCAATAACCTCATCAACACCTTTTTTATCAATCATCATTGCACCAAGCACAACTTCCTCTAAATCAATAGCTTGCGGAGGTATTTTACCTTTCTCTAAACTAATGATAGTGCTTTTATCGACTTTATAACCTTGTATTGGGTTGGGTTGTTTCATAAGTAACAAAAGTAGTTAAATAGTGATGATGAATTGTATTAAAATTTAGTTTCAATCTTAACAGGTCTTCAACAATTTAACTGTTAATAACTTGATTATATTGTTAATAGCAATAAAAAAAACCGAAGACTCAACTTCAGTTTTTTTTAGTTGCTTATGTTTAGTGGATTTAGTCTTTATAGACTCCCATTTCATCGTATTTATTCATACGATTTTTCACGAGTTCTTTTGGTGATAAGTTTTTTAACTCTTCGTAAGACTTTACGATTGCATCTCTTACAGCTAAAAATGTTTTTTCTCGGTCTGTATGGGCACCACCAAGTGGTTCTTTTATGATTTGATCTACAAGCTTCATGCGCTTCATATCTTTTGCTGTAAGCTTTAAGGCTTCTGCCGCTTGCTCTTTATACTCCCAACTTCTCCATAAAATTGAAGAACAAGATTCAGGAGAGATTACAGAGTACCATGTGTTTTCTAGCATCATTACTTTGTCACCTACTCCAATTCCTAATGCACCACCAGAAGCTCCTTCTCCAATGATGATTGTGATGATTGGAACTTTTAAACGAGCCATTTCTAAAATGTTTCTGGCAATAGCTTCTCCTTGTCCTCTTTCTTCTGCTTCTAAACCAGGGTAAGCACCTGGAGTATCTATTAAAGTTACTACAGGAATTCCGAATTTCTCAGCCGACTTCATAAGACGTAATGCCTTACGATAACCTTCGGGATTAGACATTCCGAAGTTTCTGTATTGTCTGGTCTTGGTGTTATAACCTTTTTGCTGGCCAATAAACATATATGTTTGGTCACCAATTTTACCCAAACCACCAATCATTGCTTTATCATCTTTTACATTTCGGTCCCCGTGCAATTCTAAGAAAGAATCACCGCAAAGTGCCTTAATATGATCTAAAGTATATGGTCTGTTAGGATGACGAGACAACTGAACACGTTGCCAAGCTGTAAGGTTTTTGTAGATTTCTTTTTTGGTTTCAGCGAGCTTTTTTTCAATCTGTTTACAGGTCTCTGTAACATCTACATCACTCTCTTTTCCAATAATTTGGCATTTGTCAAGCTGCTCTTCTAGTTCTTTTATAGGTAATTCAAACTCTAAATATTCCATACAATTTGAAGTTAGATTTTTGTTAGTTAAGTTTACAAATATACAAACTTCAATTGTTAACAGGCATCTTTTTTCGTTTTCGAGCTTTAATGTTTTTTAATATCGCATCTAAGAGTACTGTTACTATTATTAAAGCAGCACCAAGATAAAACTGAGATGACATCTGTTCGGTTTCTGGAAAAAGGAAAAGGGCTAATATTATACCATAGATTGGCTCTAAGTTATAAGTTAAAATTACCGTAAATGGACTTATAAATCGCATTACCTCAACAGCTCCAATAAAGGCATACGCTGTACATATTGACGCTAAAATGAAAATGTAAACCCAATCCATTTGAGAAAGCGCAAAGAATTCTTCATTAAAGTGAATATCTGAAAAATGTACAAACAAACTTAAGAAAACAACACCGCTTATAAACTCATAAAATGAAATTACCGTTGCGTTGTATCGCTCTATGAAACGTCCGTTAATAACAGCAAATAAGGTCGAAAAAAGAGCTGATAATAATCCTAGTATAATACCATTGATATATTTTAATTCGCTACTTGTAATTAAAAATACTCCCAAAATTACTATTAAGCCAAAACCTATTTCATAAACTAAAATGCGTCTTTTAAAAAAGAGAGGCTCAATAAAAGAAGCAAAAAATGCACCCGAAGAAAACATCGCTAATGCAATAGAAACATTGGACTGTTTTATGGATTCAAAAAAAGTAATCCAATGTAATGCAATTATGACACCAGCTACAGAAAACTTAATAATTGCTTTTTTACTTACCTTAATATTGAGTTTTATAATTTTAATGTAGATAAACATTAAAACAGCTGCAATTGCCATTCTATACCAAACAATTGCTGTTGCTCCAGTAGATATTTCTTTACCTAGAATTGCTGTAAAACCAGCTATAAAAACCAGAAAATGTAAATGGAGGTAATCCTTTAATCTAGCGTTTGGCATTCTGTAAAAGGTATACAGCTAAAATACCAAATATTATATTAGGAAACCACACTGCTATAACAGGCGAAAAATTGGACTGCTCTGCCATTACACCAAATATTTTATCAAAAAAGACATAAATCATAGCTATAGCAATACCAAATGCAAGGTTAACTCCCATACCGCCTCTGCGCTTAACGGAAGATACTGCCACTGCTATAATAGTTAGTATGAATATTGAAACTGGTAAACTCCATTTTTTGAGTTTTACCACTTCATATCTACCAATATTTTTTGAACCTTTACGTTTTTCTGACTCAATAAACCTCAAAAGGTCACTATAAGATTTTGTTTCCGCAGCATATTCAACAGGAGTTAAGTCCTCTAGTTCAAAAGAAAAAAGGGTATCTTTTCTTCTCTCCTTCTCTATAGTTTCAGTACCATTATCAAAGGTACGTTTAACATAAGATGTTAATCTGTAACTACTATCTTTTTCTATATATTTAATGTAATCAGCAAATATTTTGTATTTCAATTCATTGCCTTCAAAATGTTCGTAGGTGAAATTACTTCCTGTTTTACTTTCAGGAATAAAACTACTAACATATATATAATCGTCATCATTGATTTGTTGATATACATCTCTGGTTTCCTGAATTTTTTTGTTCTTTTTTAAGTATTTATACTTAAACTCATTAAAACCTTGGCTTGCTATTGGAGATAAATACATTCCTAAAACCAAGGCCACTGTAGAGACAATTGTTGCTCCTATTATATAAGGCCTTAAAAACCTAGTAAAAGACACACCTGAACTTAAAAAAGCTACTATCTCTGTATTATTAGCAAGTTTGGATGTAAACCATATAACTGATAAAAATAAAAAAAGTGGAAATAAAAGATTAGCAAAATACACCGTAAAATCTACATAGTAAGCTGTAACTTCACCAAATGGAGCTTTGTTTTCTAATATCTTACCTACTTTCTCTGCCAAGTCTACCGTAATTCCTATCGGAATAAACAATAGCAACATCATTAAAAATGTTAACAAATAGCGCTTTAGTATGTACCAATCTAGGATTTTCACTAACTATAATCTTTTATCCATTTGTTTTACCATTTTTTCTTTCCAAGCTTTAAAATCTCCTTCCAAAATATGCTTTCTTGCTTCTCTTACCAGCCAAAGATAAAATCCTAAATTATGAATTGTAGCAATTTGTTTTCCTAATAATTCATTTACAGAGAATAAATGCTTAAGATATGCTTTGCTATACTCTGTATCTACGTAGGTAATACCCATTTCATCTATTGGCGAAAAATCTTCTGCCCATTTTTTATTTTTAATGTTTATGGTACCATGCGCTGTAAACAACATACCATTTCTGGCATTTCTTGTTGGCATAACACAATCAAACATATCTACACCTAACGCAATATTCTCTAAAATATTGATTGGTGTACCCACTCCCATTAAATATCGTGGTTTATCTTCTGGCAAAATATCGCAAACTACTTCGGTCATGGCATACATTTCTTCCGCTGGCTCACCAACAGACAAGCCTCCTATAGCATTTCCTTGTGCGCCTGCATTGGCTATATATTCGGCTGATTGTATTCTTAAATCCTTGTAAGTACTGCCTTGTACTATTGGGAAAAATGTTTGCTCGTATCCATACTTAAATGGTACTTTTTCTAAATGCGATATACATCGATCTAGCCAACGATGCGTCATATGCATAGAGCGCTTTGCATAGTCGTAATCGCAAGGGTAAGGTGTACACTCATCAAATGCCATAATGATATCAGCACCTATAGAACGCTGAATTTCCATTACATTTTCTGGTGTAAACACATGGTAACTTCCGTCTATATGCGATTTAAACTTTACACCTTCTTCTTTAATCTTTCTATTTGCCGATAAAGAATATACCTGATAACCACCTGAATCGGTTAAAATATTACGATCCCAATTCATAAATTTATGAAGTCCACCAGCTTTTTCTAAAATTGGTGTTTGAGGTCTTAGGTATAAATGGTAGGTATTTCCTAGAATAATATCTGGATTAATATCATTTTTCAACTCGCGCTGATGTACACCCTTAACAGTGGCAACCGTACCAACTGGCATAAAAATAGGAGTTTCAATAACACCATGATCTGTCGTAATAACACCAGCTCTTGCCTTGGTTTCTTTATCTTTTGCTAAGCAATTAAATTTCATAAAAGTAAGTCTGGTGGCAAATATAATTAACTCTAACACATTGGAGTCTTAATTAAATTCAAAAATTGTTAGCAATTCATCAAAATCGTTAATAAGTGACTGTATTCGACTTTTGAATGCGACTTATAAAAAGTTATTTTTGCAGCATTAATTTAAGCTCAAAAACATGTCTAATATTCAACAATTAGAAGATTTAACCACTCAAGTTCGTAGAGATATTCTACGCATGGTACACAAAGTAAATTCTGGTCATCCAGGCGGATCGTTAGGTTGTGCAGAATTTTTCGTTTGCCTTTACAAAGAAATAATGGAAACCAAAGAAGGTTTTGATATGGATGGCATAGGAGAAGATTTATTCTTCTTATCTAACGGTCATATTTCACCTGTATATTATAGTGTACTTGCCAGAACTGGTTATTTTCCAGTTGATGAATTGAACACATTTAGATTAATAGATTCTAGATTACAAGGTCATCCAACCACACATGAAGGTTTACCTGGTATCAGAATAGCATCTGGTTCTTTAGGACAAGGGATGTCTGTGGCTATAGGTGCTGCAGAAACCAAGAAATTAAACAATGACAATCATCTTATTTATAGTCTTCATGGAGATGGTGAATTACAAGAAGGCCAAAACTGGGAAGCTATAATGTATGCTGCCGGAAACAATGTAGATAATCTTATTGCAACTGTAGATTTAAACGGACAGCAAATTGATGGCTCTACAGACAACGTTTTACCAATGGGTAATATTAAAGCAAAATTTGAAGCTTTTGGTTGGACTGTTTTAGAAATAGAAAAAGGCAATAACATTGAAGCCATATTAGAAGGTATGCAAAAAGCAAAATCCTTAACAGGAAATGGTAAACCTGTGTGCGTCTTATTAAAAACTGTAATGGGTAATGGTGTAGACTTTATGATGCACACACACGCATGGCACGGAAAAGCACCAAACGATGAGCAATTAGCTATAGGTTTAGCTCAAAATGCAGAAACTCTAGGAGATTATTAATCAGCAATCAAAATCACAGAATGAAAACATATACAAATACAGGAAATAAGGATACACGCTCTGGTTTTGGAGCAGGTTTAACAGAGTTAGGACAAACAAACGAAAATGTTGTTGCACTTTGTGCCGACCTCACCGGATCGCTTAAAATGGATGAGTTTAAAGCTAATCATCCCGAACGTTTCTTTCAGGTTGGTATTGCTGAAGCAAACATGATTGGTATGGCTGCTGGTATGACCATAGGAGGAAAAATTCCTTTTACAGGTACATTTGCCAATTTCTCAACTGGTAGAGTTTATGATCAAATTCGTCAAAGTGTAGCATATTCACATAAGAATGTAAAAATTTGTGCTTCACATGCTGGTGTTACATTGGGTGAAGATGGAGCGACACACCAAATTTTGGAAGATATTGGACTAATGAAGATGCTACCTGAAATGACCGTCATCAATACTTGTGATTATAACCAAACAAAGGCTGCTACATTAGCTATTGCAAAACACAACGGTCCTGTATATTTAAGATTTGGTCGTCCTAAAGTACCAAATTTTACACCAGAAAATGGTAAATTTGAAATTGGTAAAGCTGTAAAACTAACCGATGGAAACGATGTTACAATCGTTGCAACAGGTCACTTAGTATGGGAAGCGCTTGAAGCTGCCAAAGCTTTAAATGATAATGGCATTAGTGCTGAAGTAATAAATATTCACACTATAAAGCCATTAGATGACAAAGCTATTTTAGACTCTATTTCTAAAACAGGATGTATTGTTACTGCAGAAGAGCACAATTATTTAGGTGGTCTTGGAGAAAGTGTTGCCAGAGTATTAGCACAGCACAAACCAACACCACAAGAGTTTGTTGCAACTAACGATACTTTTGGTGAATCTGGTACTCCTGCACAGCTTATGGATAAGTACGGTTTAAATAGTTCTGCTATACAAGAAGCCGCAAAAAAAGTTCTTAAAAGAAAATAACTTCATTTTGGCAGCGTTTTTGATATTAGATACCTAATCTTAAAAACGAACATTATGAAAAATTTGAAAAAAGCAGCTCTATTAGCTGTAGTTCTAGCATTTGTTGGATTAAGTGCTCATGCGCAAAAGGGAAGTGCTTTTGGGTTTAAAGGCGGTTTAAATTATAGTGCCAATGGAGATTATTTTGAGTCTATTGGTGACAATGCTAAAAACCCTGACCGAAATATAGGTTATCATATTGGCCTATTTGGTAAAATTGGGAATCAACTATACTTTAGACCAGAACTCGTTTACACAGCTACCAAAAGTGATTACGATAATAATGTCTTTAATATAAAGAAAATAGATGCTCCACTTTTGGTTGGAATAAAAGTTTTAGGACCTGTTAGTGTCTTTGGCGGTCCTTCTTTACAATACATTTTAGATACCGAGTTTGAAGGTATTGACATTGATAATGTTGAAGACGATTTCTCAGTAGGCTTAAACTTTGGTATAGGACTTAACTTTAACAAAATTGGAATAGACTTGAGATACGAACGCGGTTTTAATGACAATGAAGCCACATTCATTAATAATAATTTAGGTTCAGGTGTTTCTAGTAGGATTGATACTAGACCAGATCAATTGATACTAAGTCTATCTATTGCATTATAAGTATAAACAACTTTAAAATCTTTTAAATAAAAAAAGCCGCTATAGTTAGCGGCTTTTTTTATTGCTTTTATTTGTAGTTCTACTACTCGCTTTCTTCATTATAATTAATGGCGATATCTTCTTGTAAATAATCTGGTGTACCATTGTTATCAGAATCTACAACCTTTACAGTATTAATTGTAATGATACCTGCCGTTTCTGATCTACTCACCTCATATTCACCTTCATCTAAGACAGGCTCTTCTTCATTAATATTTGTGTCAACTGTATATGTATTGGACATTAATTCATCAAAAGTATTAACACCATCTCCATCGTCATCTAAATCAACATAATTTGGAGCAAAATCTTCGTCTGTATCATCGTCTAAAACATCTAAGTTAGCATCTATATCTTCTATGTAAGAAGGTATACCATCACCATCATGATCTACTTCATTATACTGCAACAACTCAAACTTAAAAATTAGATTAGAGTAAGCCGGTAAAGTTCCAGAGGCTGTTCCTGAAAAATATGCCAATCCTGAAGGTAAAAACATCATCCCTAAACCATAATCATTATACTCTACAATACCATTATTCAATGTAAAGTCGCTAGATGTTGAAAACTGCGATAAGATTAATTGCCAACCTCTTATAACACCTCCCGAAAAACCAACACCTTGCATTAAAAGGTCTACAGGAGTAACAACACCATCAAAAACCTCTCCTGTCTCTACTAAAGACCCTTCATAATTTACCCTAACTTGGTCAGTAAATCTTGGTGAATCGCCACCTCCTTGATTCAATCTTAAAACATAATATTCATAGTCTTCTTCTTCATAAGTCGTTGTATGCGTTTCTACAGCATCTAAAAGTAAAGTATGACCTGTAGGGACATCCTCACCTTCTGCCAGTTCTGTAATAATGATATCTGAATACTTATGATTTATACCTGTCAGAAAAAAATCTGAATTGTAATAATGTGTAGACAGGTAATCGATAAGCGAATCACTATCCGCTAATTGTTGCTCTCCTCTATCTCTAATTTCCACATCCGGCACAGTAACATCATCATCTTTACAAGAAATTACAACAACCGATACAAATACTAAATAAACTATAAACTTTATTGATTTCATATTCTAATTATTATTTTGACAAGATTAACCACAAATCTTATCAAGTGTTCATTATTGCTTTAATATGTGGCGCAAGATACATTAAATTAATATTTTTATGCCAAAAGGTTAACGTAGATTTTAGTTAAAAAATATATGCGAATAGATAAATATCTTTGGTGTGTGCGCTATTACAAAACACGTAGTATAGCAACCCAAGCTTGCAAAAAAGGTCAAATAAAGATAAATGGTGCTGTAGCAAAGCCATCTAGAGAGATTTACCCAACCGACAAAATAGAATTAAGAAAGGATCAGATTACCTATCAGCTTACGGTTAACGATCTACCTCCTAATCGCGTTGGTGCAAAGCTTGTGGACATATACAGAACAGATACGACCCCAAAAGAAGCTTTTGAGGCCAAAGAACTCTTGAAATATAGCAAAGATTACTACCGTAAAAAAGGAACAGGACGACCAACTAAAAAAGACAGACGAGATATAGATAGTTTTTATGAAGAAGAATAAATTTGACAAAGCCTATTGGGATCATAGGTATAAGGAGAATAAAACCGGATGGAATATTGGATATGCATCACCACCGATAAAAGAATATATTGAACAATTAAAAGACAAATCGACTTCTATTTTAATACCAGGTGCTGGCAATAGTTTTGAAGCCGAATTGTTATGGAACAAAGGGTTTGCAAATACTTTTGTTTTAGATATTGCCAAACAACCTCTAGAAAATTTAAAAAAAAGGGTTGAGAGCTTTCCTGATGAACAACTGCTACATGACGATTTTTTTGAGCTTAACCAAAAGTACGACCTCATCATTGAGCAAACTTTTTTCTGCGCATTAAATCCTGATTTGAGAAAGCAATATGTAGAAAAAATGTTTCAGCTATTAAAACCTAATGGAAAACTAGCTGGCTTGCTTTTCGATTTTCCATTAACCGAATCTGGGCCACCTTTTGGCGGAAGTGTAGAAGAATATAATGCTATCTTCAGTAAATACTTTAAAATTAAAACACTGCAACGCGCAACAAATTCTATCAAAGAAAGACAAGGTAAAGAACTGTTTTTTATCTTTGAACGACTTTAATTTAATTTACTTATTAAAACAAAACCACACACCATGGCACTTACTAAAAATACCATTTTAAGTCATAAAGAGATTGAGCACAAAATAAGACGTATTGCTTATCAGATTTATGAAAGCAACGTAAATGAAACTGAAATTATAATAGCTGGTATTGAGAGTAATGGATATGTGTTGGCTAAAAAAATTAAATCACAACTCGATAAGATTTCTGATATAAGCTCTACACTTTGCAAAGTTACAGTTGATAAAGATGAACCAACTAAGCCAATTAAAACGTCAATAAAAAGTGAGGACTACTCTAATAAGTCTATTGTTTTAATTGATGACGTTTTAAACTCTGGCAGTACTTTAATTTATGGTATCAAACATTTTTTAGATGTGCCTTTAAAACAGTTTAAAACTGCGGTATTGGTTAATCGAAACCACAAAAAGTATCCTGTAAAAGCAGATTTTAAAGGTATTTCTTTATCAACTTCGCTTTTTGAACATGTACATGTCAACCTATCCAAACAACCTTACGAAGCTTATCTAGATTAAAGCCATTAAAATATCTTCAACAATATCTTTCTCAGATTTATAATCTGTGTTAATAATACAAGAAGCCTGATTGTAATATTGAGTACGTTCAAACAGGTGCTTACCTATAAACTCAGTAAGGTCTTCCTTAGTTTTTAAATGACTAATTAAAGGCCTGCTATTTTTTTCTTTAAATAAACGTTCTACTAAATTCGGAAGTGATAATTTTAAGTAGAACAATCTCACACTAGACTCATTAAGAAGTAGGTCTATATTATTACCATAACAAGGTGTACCGCCACCCAAAGCTAAAACAATATTGTCTTTTGAATATAGAATTTTATTGAGATAGTATGTCTCTTTTTTTCTAAAGTAGATCTCCCCTTTATTTTTAAATAAATCAGGAATTGGAGCATTTTCTTCATTAGAAATATAGTCGTCTAAGTCTAAGAAATTGTAATTCAACATGGTAGCCAAATTCTTACCAATTGTAGATTTACCAGACCCCATATATCCCATTAAAGCAACTATCATAAGACGTATTTTTTTGATTTTTAATTAACTAAGCTAGTGCATCACAAAAAAACAAAAATTTAAATAAAAAAAGTGTTGTTTTATTAATTAAACATTATATATTTGCACCCGCATTAGAGAAGCACATTTAATGTTAGACCGGGTAGCTCAGTTGGTAGAGCATCTCCCTTTTAAGGAGAGGGTCCTGGGTTCGAGCCCCAGCCCGGTCACAAAAGTTAAGCGTTATTGCTTAACTTTTTTTTTATATTTACTTTTCATTTTGCGCACGTGGCGGAATTGGTAGACGCGCTGGCTTGAGGGGCCAGTGACCGCTTAGGTCGTGGAAGTTCGAGTCTTCTCGTGCGCACAATTACTTTCGATTTTCCTAAATATATTCTTTCTATTTCTCCATTTCAGGGTTATTAACAACAATTTTTTATTTAAATTTTGTTAATTCTGCTTTTACTATTGGTTAAAAGCTTATTTTTGTTTAAACTTTTTTAAAAAACAATGAACAATATTAAGGATCAGTTTAGTATTAAGGATTTAGAAAACCTGACTGGAATTAAAGCTCACACTATAAGAATATGGGAGAAACGCTATAATTTATTACAACCTAAGCGTACTGATACCAATATACGATATTATGACTTAGCTAGCTTTCAGAAATTATTAAATGTTAGCTATTTGAATAATAATGGCTACAAAATTTCTAAAATTGCCACGATAGAAAAAAGTAAAATACCAACGTTAGTTAGAGAGATTGCTTCAGAAAACAATATGGAAAGTCACGCCATCAATGCTTTCAAACTATCAATGCTAAACTTTGATCAGGCTCTATTTTACAAGACATACAACGCTCTACTAAATGAAAAAGATTTTGAAGATATATTCTATGATATTTTTATTCCACTTTTAACAGAGATAGGATTGTTGTGGCAAACAGATACTATTACACCAGCACATGAGCATTTTCTGTCCTCATTAATACGTCAAAAAATTTTAATCAACACAGAAAAAGCTCAGTCTGAGCAAAAGAATATTTCTAATAAAACATTTGTCCTTTATTTACCTGAAAATGAAATTCATGAGTTAGGGCTATTATTTATAAATCACCAAATAATTAGCAAGGGATATAAATCTATATTTCTGGGATTAAGCGTTCCTCTTGAAAGTTTGGTTGATCTAAAAAATTACTATGATGAGCTTATTTACGTCTCTTATTTTACGGTTAAACCAGAAAAAGATGACATCGAAAAATATATTGAAGACTTTAACCAATTATTAATTAAAGATTCAAACACAAAACTTTGGATTTTAGGTCAAATGCTGAACGCCTTAGATATAGAAAAATTGCCTAAAGGCGTATCAGCATTTAAAAGCATTAAATCCTTAACAAGTAACCTCAAATAATGAGTAAAACAATATCCATAATTGGCTCAGGCTTTTCTTCTCTTTCTGCTGCTTGCTACTTAGCAAAAGCTGGTTATGATGTATCTGTTTTTGAAAAAAACGATAGTGTGGGTGGCAGAGCCAGACAGCTCATTAAGGATGGTTTTACTTTTGATATTGGCCCTAGTTGGTATTGGATGCCAGATATCTTTGAAAAGTTCTTTAATGACTTTAACAAAAGCACTAGTGATTATTATGAATTAGATAAATTAAGTCCTGCTTATAAGATTTTCTTTTCTGATGAAGTGATTACGATTGGTGACCACATGGATCAGATCTGCGAAGAATTTGAACGCATAGAATCTGGTAGCTCAAAACCACTCCGTAAATTTATAGCTCAAGCCCAAGACCACTATGATATTGCAATTAACAAAGTAGTCTTAAAACCTGGCATTTCTCCATTTGAGTTAGTAACTAAGGATACAGTTACAAGAGTTGATCGCTTTTTCAAAACCATAAGTTCTGAAGTTAGAAAAAACTTTAAAAATCCTAAACTCGTTTCCACTTTAGAGTTCCCTGTACTATTCTTAGGAGCTAAACCCAACCAAACTCCTTCGTTTTATAGCTTTATGAATTTCGCAGACTTTGGTTTAGGCACATGGCACCCAAAAGGCGGCATGTATGAAATTATTAAAGCCATGGAAAGTCTTGCGAAAAGTTTAGGAGTTAAAATTTACACCAATAGTAATGTTGAAAAAATTAATGTCGAAAACGGAAAAACCACAGGTATCACAGTAAATGGTAATTTGATAGTCACTAATGTTGTTTTGAGTGGAGCAGATTATCATCATTCCGAAACTTTATTAGATAAAAACTATAGACAATACTCAGAAGCATATTGGGACAAACGCACTTTTGCTCCTTCTTCTCTTCTATTTTACGTTGGTTTCAACAAAAAATTAAAAAACATAGAACATCATAATTTGTTTTTTGACACAGATTTTGAAAACCATGCAGAAGATATATATGATGACCCAAAATGGCCTAAAAACCCACTGTTTTACGTAAACTTTCCTTCAGTAACGGATGAGAGTATGGCGCCTGAAGGATGTGAAACAGGTTTTTTTCTTATTCCTATCGCTCCAGGTTTAGAGGACACACCAGAACTAAGACAACAATATTTTGATATCATCATAAATCGCTTTGAAAACTTAACATATCAAGATGTAAAAGACAGTATTCTGTTTAAAGAATCATTTTGTGTTAACGATTTTATAAGTGAATACAATTCATACAAAGGAAATGCCTATGGCATGGCAAATACCTTAAGACAGACTGCTTTTTTAAGACCAAAATTAAAAAGCAAAAAAGTAGATGGATTATACTTTACAGGGCAATTAACAGTTCCTGGTCCAGGTGTACCTCCATCTTTAATTTCAGGAAAATTAGTTTCTGATCTCATCCTTAAAAACGAAGTTTAATCGCATAGAAAAAAGACCGTATTATGAAATCAATTTTTGACAGTGTTTCCAGAGAATGTAGCAAGTTAGTAACTAATGCTTACAGTACGTCATTTTCTATGGCAACAAAGATGCTTTCAGATAGCATTAGACAAGATATTTACAATATTTATGGTTTTGTTCGTTTTGCAGATGAGATTGTAGACACGTTTCACGATTACGACAAAGAAAAGCTATTCAACAATTTTGAAACTGATTTAGAAGCTGCATTACAGGATAGAATAAGCTTGAATCCAATCCTTAACTCTTTTCAGGACACTTATCACAAATACAATATAGATAAGCATTTGGTTGAAGCCTTTATGAACAGCATGCGATTAGACTTATACAAAAAAGACTATCTCACCGAAGAAGAATACAAAAACTACATCTACGGCTCTGCTGATGTTGTAGGATTAATGTGTCTGAAAGTTTTTGTAAAAGGAGATAATGAAAAGTATGAAGATCTTAAAGACTCAGCCATGAGTTTGGGTTCCGCTTTTCAGAAAGTAAATTTTCTAAGAGACTTAAAAGCTGATTTTGAAGATTTGAGTCGAACCTATTTCCCTAACACAGACTTAAATCAATTAGATGAAGCTTCAAAAAAAGCAATTATTGATGATATTGAAGCTGATTTCGCAAAAGGTTTACAGGGCATAAAACGTCTACCTCTTGAAGCACGTTTTGGAGTGTTTATGGCTTATCGCTATTACAACAAACTACTTCAAAAATTAAAACAGACACCTGCTTTAGAGATAAAATCGGCTAGAATTAGAGTACCTAATTACAAAAAGATTGAGCTACTTACGCGCAGTTACGTGAAATTTCATTTAAATTTATTATAACTCACAACCAAAGTATTATGCAAACTTTTTATTGGATCTTAATCTTTTTTGGAACATTCTTCATTATGGAGTTTAACGCTTGGTTTACCCATAAATATATTATGCATGGATTTCTTTGGAGTTTACACAAAGACCATCACCAAAAAGACCACGACAGCTGGTTTGAGCGCAATGACGCATTTTTTATTTTTTATGCTATTGTAAGTATGATCTGCTTCTACCTTTGGAATTACGAAGGCGTTTGGTACACCTTACCCATAGGTTTGGGCATATTATTTTATGGTATCGCTTACTTTGTAGTACACGACATTTTTATTCACCAACGTTTTAAATGGTTAAGAAATATTGACAATAAATACGCAAGAGGTGTAAGACGTGCTCATAAAATTCACCACAAACACTTAGGCAAAGAGCATGGTGAAAATTTTGGAATGCTCATTGTTCCGTTTAAATACTTTAAATAGTCTATTCTGAGAGTAGTTGATCTAATTGACTGCGAACATTATCACTATTCCAATCTACTGCACCAGATTCATCTATAACAATTTCACCTTTTTTATTAATTATAAAAGTTCGAGGAATAGATTTGGTAAATAATGCATGTGGAACGTTGTTAATAGGATTATAAACCTCGAACGTATAGTCCTTTTTTATTTTAAAACTACTAACAACATCAAAATTGTCATTAGTCACAAACAAAAATTTCACTTTATCATTATAATCTTTATACAACTCTTGAAGGCTTGGCATTTCTGCAATACAAGGTGGACACCAAGTTGCCCAAAAGTTAATGAGTACAACTTCACCTTTGGCAGACTCAAAATCTAGAATTGTATTATTATCTGACTGCAGCTTCCAATTACTATATGTAATTTTCACTCTTTCATCATTATCAATTAAAGTTGATTGATTTATATAGCTTAATCCTTTATGTAGCCATATCTGTATAGGCTGTCTTGTCTGTGGAATAATAAGTAGCAATATTATTATTAAAAAAACAATATTGCTTTTGTTGAGTTTTCTTTTCATCAATTACAAAATTAAGCCGAAGTACTGAAAATCCTAATTTGTCGACGGTTGAAATCAATGACATCTGCTTCTTTTAGCTCGTTCATTAAAATATTCAGTGTAGGACGAGAAACACCTATTAGTGATGCGATATCTTTTTGGGTATACGGATGATCAATAACATGATCTCCTGTTTTTTCACAATCGTAACCATAATCTGTACACAACTCATTCAAAAACTCTAATAGTCTGGTTTTAGAATCCTTAAAAAGTAATAGCTGCAGTCGACGTTCTAATTTTTTAAACTTAAAACCTATAAACTTATAAATTCTCAGACTAAAGGTTTTGTTATCTCTCATCAAATCATGCATTGTATCTACTCCAACTGGACAAATAGAGGTTTGATTATCTAGAGATTGAGCAAATTCATCACGCTTCTCTTCACCTAAAATCGCTTTCTCTCCAAACAACTCTCCCTTTCTTAAAATTGCTTTAACCACTTCTGTACCATCCTCATTGTAATAACCTATCTTAACTTTACCTTTTTCTATTAAATACACCTTGTTGGCAGCATCTTCTTCAAAATATATATAATCACTTTTTTTATAAGCATCAAATGTATGGCACGCTTTATACTGTTTAAACTTATGAGGGCAGAGCAAATTAAATAAATTCACATCTTCAAGTATCCAGATAGAATTCATGACTAAAGAAAGATTTAATTGAGTTAAAATAAAAGTCGTTAAATCTATCTATACCTTTCAAAGTAAAAACAAAAAAACTCTCAGTTAACAACCGAGAGTTTTTATCTATTTCCAAAAGAGTTAGCTATTTAAGCATTTTGCTTCTTAATTAAATTAAGTGCAGAACCTTCTTTATACCATTCAATTTGTGCATCATTATATGTATGGTTTAAAGCAATAACATCTTTAGAACCATCTGAGTGCACAACCTCAACATGTAGTTGCTTATCTGGTGCAAACTCATTTAAATCTAAGAAGTTAAATGTATCATCTTCTTGAATTAAATCGTAATCTGCTTCGTTAGCAAAAGTAAGACCTAACATACCTTGTTTTTTAAGGTTTGTCTCGTGGATACGAGCAAAAGATTTTACAATTACAGCTGCAACACCTAAGTGTCTAGGCTGCATAGCTGCATGCTCTCTAGAAGATCCTTCACCATAGTTATGATCTCCTACAACAACAGACCATATACCATGTTTTTTATAATCTCTCTGAGTGTCTGGCACACCACCATACTCACCAGTTAGTTGGTTTTTAACAAAGTTAGTTTTCTTGTTAAAGGCGTTTACAGCACCAATTAAAGTATTGTTTGCAATGTTATCTAAATGCCCTCTAAAACGTAACCAAGGGCCAGCCATAGAAATATGGTCTGTAGTACATTTTCCAAAAGCCTTAATTAACAATTTAGCACCAGTAACAGAATCTCCAATAGGCTCAAATGGTGTTAATAATTGTAATCTCTCAGAATCTGGCTTTACAGTAACCTCTACTCCACTTCCATCAGCAACTGGCTCTAAATATCCATTTTCTTTTACTTCGAAACCTTTTGGTGGTAATTCCCATCCTGTTGGTTCATCTAGCATTACCTCTTCACCATTCTCGTTAATTAACTTATCAGTCATTGGATTGAAATCTAATCGACCAGCAATAGCTACAGCAGCTACCATCTCTGGTGATGCTACAAAGGCATGTGTATTTGGATTCCCGTCAGCACGCTTAGCAAAGTTTCTGTTAAACGAGTGAACTATACTGTTTTTAGGTGCATTTTTTGGATCACTATATCTAGCCCATTGCCCAATACAAGGACCACAAGCATTAGTAAATATCTTAGCGTCTAATTTTTCAAAAACTTCTAGTATTCCATCTCTATCAGCTGTATAACGTACTTGCTCAGAACCTGGATTGATACCAAACTCAGCTTTTGTTTTTAAGCCTTTATCTAAAGCTTGTTGTGCTATAGAAGATGCTCTAGATAAATCTTCGTATGAAGAGTTAGTACAAGAACCGATAAGTCCCCATTCTACCTCCAAAGGCCAATCATTTTCTGTTGCCTTTTCTGTCATTTCTTTACCAGCAGGTGTTGATAAATCTGGCGTAAAAGGACCATTCAATAACGGACTTAATTCAGACAAGTCAATATCAATCACTTGATCAAAATACTGCTCAGGGTTAGCATAAACCTCAGCATCTGCAGTAAGGTATTCTCTAATTTTGTTAGCTTCATCTGCTACATCTTCTCTATCTGTAGCTCTTAGGTAACGCTCCATTGAATCATCATATCCAAACGTAGACGTTGTCGCTCCTATCTCAGCACCCATGTTACAAATTGTACCTTTACCAGTACAAGACATCGATGTTGCTCCAGGTCCAAAATATTCAACAATAGCACCTGTACCACCTTTTACGGTTAAAATTTCAGCTACTTTTAGAATAACATCTTTTGGTGCTGTCCATCCAGATAATTTTCCGGTTAATCTTACACCAATCAATTTTGGAAATTTAAGTTCCCAAGCCATTCCGGCCATTACGTCTACGGCATCTGCTCCACCAACTCCAATAGCTACCATTCCTAGTCCGCCTGCGTTAACCGTATGCGAATCGGTACCAATCATCATTCCACCTGGAAATGCATAATTTTCTAATACCACCTGGTGAATAATACCTGCACCTGGTTTCCAGAAGCCAATACCATATTTATTAGATACTGATTCTAAGAAATTAAACACTTCGCTACTAGTACTATTTGCATGTTTTAAATCTCTAGCAGCACCATCTTTTGCCTGAATTAAATGGTCACAGTGTACAGTGGTTGGCACAGCGACTTTTGGTTTACCAGCTTGCATAAACTGAAGTAATGCCATCTGTGCTGTTGCATCTTGACAAGCAACTCTATCTGGTGCAAAATCTACATAATCCTTACCTCTAGTAAACGCTTTTGTAGGTTTACCATCCCAAAGATGAGCGTATAATATTTTTTCTGAAAGTGTTAATGGTTTTCCAACAATATCTCTGGCTGCATCTACGCGCTCAGTCATGTTAGCATAAACCTTCTTTATCATATCAATGTCAAAAGCCATAAAGTATATTTAAAGGTTGATAATTATTTTAAATTAAAGTGTCACAAATTTACAAAATAGTAGTGATTTTTGAAAATATGTAAAGAAATCAGCAAAACACTGAAAATAAATCACGTAAAGTCTTTTTTTACATATATTATTCTAAAAATTAACGCATTAATTGCCATTTACATATAAAATTAACAATTAGACTTATTTAGAATAATTCTGAATTTTAAAAGTTAAAAAAGAATTTGAACAATAAAAGGTATTAAAAAAGGCTTTCAATGATTTTCTCATCGCTTACACCTTCTGCTTCAGCTTTGTAGTTTTTAATAATTCTGTGTCTTAAAATACCTATTGCAACTGCTTGGATATCTTCAATATCTGGTGAAAATTTTCCTTTTGTAGCAGCATGAGTTTTAGCTGCTAAAATTAAATTTTGTGAGGCACGTGGACCAGCTCCCCAATCTACAAACTCTTTTACTATATCTGCGGCAGTTTGTTCATTTGGTCTTGTTTTAGCTACCAAAGAAACCGCATACTCAATAACATTATCTGCAACAGGAATACGACGTATCACATTCTGAAAATCAATAATTTCTTGAGCTGAAAATAATGCATTAACTGAAGTTTGAATATCTGTAGTTGTTGCTTTTACAACCTCAACTTCTTCTTTAAAAGATGGGTATTGTAGTCGTATTGCAAACATAAAACGGTCTAACTGTGCTTCTGGTAAAGGATAAGTTCCCTCTTGTTCTATGGGGTTTTGTGTTGCTAACACAAAGTAAGGCAAACTCAACTTGTATTGATGACCTGCTACAGTTACAGCTCTCTCTTGCATAGCTTCTAGGAGCGCAGCCTGAGTTTTTGGTGGTGTTCTGTTAATCTCGTCAGCGAGGATGATGTTAGCGAAGATTGGACCTTTTATAAATTTAAAGTGACGATCTTCATCTAAAATTTCACTTCCTAAAATATCACTAGGCATTAAATCTGGTGTAAACTGAATGCGCTTAAAATCTAAGCCAAGTGCTTGCGCAATTGTATTTACCATTAAGGTTTTTGCTAAACCTGGTACACCTATTAAAAGTGAATGTCCACCTGAAAAAATTGAAATTAAGATTTGGTCTACAACATCTTCCTGACCAATAATCACCTTAGCTATTTCTTGCTTTAGTGTTTTGTATTTGTTTACGAAGTTTTCGATTACAGCAACATCAGACATAGGCTATTGTGTTTTTAACCAATTACTCTGGTATTCGCAATTTCTGTATTCGCCATTTATCTTTACATAGGTCTCTGCGATTACCTCTTTTTGCCATTTTTCTATGGCTCTTACTTGCTTATCTTGAAGTGCTAATTCTTTAATCTTTAAATAATCTCTAGCATAGTCGGCTTCATGGTCGTCAATACGATCTGTTACAGTCATTATCTTAAACTTAATATTGTTTATTCTGTCTTCATCTTGAATAACTTGACTCACCTCACCATCTTTAAGATTTTGTATTTGTGTATACATCTCCGTATCCATTTTGGTCAACTCAAAATTGAAATCTTGTGTTGTAGGATTTGTTAATTTACCTCCTTCATACTTTGTTTCTTCTTCATCACTAAACTCTCTTGCGGCTTCAGCAAAAGTTGTTTTGCCACTAACAATTAAATCTCTAACTCTTTCAATTTCCTCTTTTGCTTTTTGAATGGTCTCTTGAGATAATTCTGGTCGCAATAAAATATGTCTTACTTCATACTCTTGACCTCTAATTTTTTCAAGGTATATGATATGAAAACCAAAATCTGTTTCAAATGGCTCTGATATTTCACCCTCTTGAAGATTAAAGGCAACATCTCTAAACTCTTTTACCATTCTAGGTTTCTTTCTGTTCATGGTTGGCAATAAACCTCCATTGTTCTTAGAACCAGAATCTTCTGAATAAAATAGAGCCTTAGTGGCAAACTTAGATGACCCGCTTTCTACATCTTTCTTAAACCCATTAAGTCTATCAATTACTGCTTGTTTAGCTTCTTCTGTAACTTCTGGTATTACAACAATTTGGGCAACCTTTAGTTCTGTTCCAAACGTTGGTCTTTCGTCTTTTGGTATGTCATTAAAGAAGGTTCTCACCTCTTCTGGAGTAACTTCAACATCGTCAATTACTTTTTTCTGCATTTCCTGAGCGAGGTAAGCATTTTTATTTATCTCATACATTTCATCTCTTAAAGCTTGTTCAGAATCCTTTTTATAGAAATTCAACAAACCTTGCATGTCGCCTCTGGTTTGTGCCATTATACCTTGTATTTGTTGGTCTACAAGAGATTTAATATACAACTCATTTACAATAATACTATCTTGAATAGCCTGGTGCGCATATAACTTTTTCTCTAAAAGGCTACCAAAAAGTTCGCAGCGCGAAACGCCACTTAAGTCTGCTCCTTGCGCTTCTAGCTGAGCAATCTCACGGTCTAAATCGGACTCTAATACAATATAGTCTCCAACAACAGCAGCTACACCATCGGCTTTAACTCTGGTGGCATTAACCACAGAGTCTTTTGCTTTTTCTTTTACAACTTCATCTTGAATAATCTCTTGAGCACCAATGGTACCAACATACAGAAAACAACAAAGACTTAAAGTCTTAGTTATAGATTTGAAATTTATTGTTCTTAATTGCATCTTTTGAAATATCTTTTTCTAGTTGTTTAATAAGCTCTAGTTTACGCTTATTAATTACAATTTGTTTTATCGATTTGCCGACATACTCTAATGGTGCATAATCATTCTGCAAACGAATGTCATTAACATGCATCAAATATAGGTTTATTGAATCTTTGAGCTGTAAGAAATTAGATTTTTTTAACAGTTGGTCTTTACTTTCTTGAGTTACCACAGGAACTTTATCTACAACCTGACTTAATTTTACCCAAAGAGAATCATTAAGAGAATACGATTTAAATTGTACTGAAATGGAATCTAAATAGCGCTTATCCTTAGCCTCATAACGTTTAAATCTATTTTTTATAGTATCTAAATCTATGGGATTAAGTGGTAAACTTATATATCGTAACTGTAATAAATCATCATTAAGCTTGAAAGATTCTTTATTGGCTTCATAAAATACTTCAGCCTCATCTGTATTAACTATTGTATCAATATTCTTTTTTACCAAGGCTTCTAAATAGGCTTTGGTATACAAATCACTTTTGTACTGCTCTACCAGTTTAGAAAACTCTTCTTGCTTTTCTTGAGATAGGTTTAGTAATGCTCCATCCATGAGCAGTAATTGGCGTGCCCATCTATTTATATAACCATTTACTATAACCAAGCTATCTTCTTTGCTTGTTCCTTCTGGTACTAAGCCCTCAACATCTTCTTTGTATAAATACGTTTCATTAACTCTTGCTATAGGCTCTCTGTCATCTGTTTTTTTAAAAAAATCACAGCTGAAACACCCCAAACAAACAACCAGTATAAAGAACGTCTTCTTCAAGAAAATTTATTGATTTTTAATTTTAGTTTTTACCTTCTCAAGCGCTTTCTCATTAAGCTCAACCTTAAAACGCTTGTGTAGACTGTTAATCCAATTAGCTTCAATCTCGGTTTGGTAATCATTTATCACATTACCTTTAGCCTCTTCTAAAGTTTTGTTTCCTGCTGGCAATACAGACTTAACGTCTATAACATGAAACGCATCGTTGTGTGAATATATTTCAGATACACCTTGTTCTATCTTAAGATTAGCTGGAAGTTTGGGATCATTAGTATTAAAAACACCTTTAGTAAAAATGATGTTTTTTTGACTGTCTGTATCTAAGGCTTTCTTTATCTCTTCTTCAGATTTTCCTTTTTTCATCATTTTTAAAGCCTTTTTGGCATAATCCTCATTTGCAGAAGTTGCTATTACTACATCTACACGGTCACTCCATTGGTACTTTGCTTTATGCTTTTGATAAAATGCTTCTAAACCAACAGTATCTTTAGATGCTTTATTCCAAATTTCTTTTTCCATCAAATCAAACAACAACAAACCGTCTCTATATTCTTTTAAAATATTAGCAAAATCCTCATTTTCTAGTTCTAGATTATCTTCTCTGTATTGAAGGATAGAATTCTCAAAAAACTTATCAAACTCATTATCTACGATAACGGAAAAATCACCTTTTTTATTTGCATAGTTACGCTGAGCAGACATAAGGTGATGACCAAACTCTCCGTAAGTAAATGAGCGATTGCCTATAGTGAAAACAATTTTGTCTTTATCAAAGTCTTCTGGTAATCTCCAAGAACGCGTAAAGTAATTGTTATCTAAAAGTGGTGTAAAATATTTTTTAGCTTCTGAATTATATGAAATCTCATAACGCTTTTTTAATTCATCAACCATAGCTTCGTTAATAAGTTGAGATCTAGAATCTCTTTTTACCTTAGATTCTATAGTTGGTTTTAATTCTTCAAAAGACTGTATTGGCTCAAGGCTTATGCGCTTTACGATATGCCAACCATATTCTGATTTAAAAGGCTGACTAATATCACCATCATTTTTCAAAGCAAATGCATGGTCTTCAAAAATCGTTGAACTTAACTGACCGCTCTTAAAAGATGATAATTTTCCACCATTTCTTGCCGAGCTCTTATCATCAGAAAATTGCTTTGCCAAAGACTCAAACTTCTCTCCTTGCTGCAATTTTTTATAAATATCATTGATGCGTTCTTCTGGATTTAAAAGCGAATCTTTTTGCTGTAACGCTATCATAATATGAGCTGCAGTAATGGTTCCTCTAGATGGACGCTTATCGTTAACCTTCACCACATGATAACCAAACTGTGTTCTAAAAGGCATAGAAATTTCGCCTTTTGGTGTGTTGTAAGCTGCCGTTTCAAAATCGTACACCATTTTAAATGCAGAAAAATATCCTAAGTCTTCCAAAAAGATAGTTTGCCCATTATGCACATCTGCTTTTACAGTATCAAACCCTTCTTTAAGTACACGCTCCCTCAACTTTAAAACCTGATTGTAAGCCTCTATCGTATCCTTTGCATTGCCATCTAAACGCACTAATACATGAGATGCATTTACATCAAAGCTGTTGCGCTCGTATGCTTCTTTAACTAATGCATCAGTCACCTTGTTTTCAGAGAGGTAATTTTTTGTTAACTGTTTCTTGTATCTTAAAAACTCTCGTTGGTATTTGGTGTCCTCATCTAGCTTAAGGCGCTTAGCCTCTTTTAGTTTTAACTGATACTCAGTGAATAGTTTTAAATAGCCATCAAAATCTTTTTGACTTTCGTCTTTTACTAAATCTAGATTTTTATTGTAAACCCTTAGAAATTCTGAAGTCATTATTGGCTCATCATCAACCGTTAGCAACACTTCATCTTTTTCTTGAGCAAACGATACATTTAATGCTAGTAAAACTAAAAGCAAAATTTTAAATCTAGGTTTCATATTCATAAAGTTTTCTTCGTTAGATCTTCACATTTATGTTGTGCAAACACCTCAATTTAGAGGTTGAGCAAAAATAACATAAATCACTTATTCTACAAGTTATAGCATCATGTTAATTTATTAATTCCAACTAGATCCAAAAAGGTGATTACAACTTGTAAATAGGTTGAAACGTCGATAAATTAAACTTAGTATTACAGCTTTTGTATACCTTTAAAATTATTGTGAAATTCTAGATGAAATATACAACCGAAATCATAATAGAAAAACCTTTACAAGAGGTAGTCAATAAAATGCACTCCACTGAGAACATGAAACATTGGCAAGAAGGTCTACTAAGTGCAGAGCACATTTCTGGTATTCCAGGTGAGTTTGGTGCTAAAATGAAACTGAAATACAACTTTGGCAAACGTAAAATGGAGTTAATTGAAACTATAACAAAGCAAGACTTTCCAAACGAGTTTCATGCTACATATACTACGAAAGGAGTTAGGAATATTCAACAAAATTATTTTGAAAGCACTCCCGAAGGACATACCAAATGGGTTAGCAAAAACGAATTTCAACCCACAACATTTATGATGAATGCCATGTTGTTTTTAATGCCTGGCGCCTTTAAGAAACAGACAAAAAAATACATGACTAACTTTAAAAACTTTGCCGAAAAAGGCATATCTGTTTCTAATGCGTAAAATAAAATTGATTTGGGACTTTAGAGGTCCTGCAAGCCAAAAAACTGCCGAACACCATTTAATTCACCTTAAAGAGTATATTACCATAAATAAACTTGACATTAGCATTACTGGCGTTGAAACTTTTGGAGACATGCATAGCATCGCTTTTTTAGTGGTTGATGAACCAGAAATGAAAACTTTGAGAGATGCTCTAAAACCACATAGAGGACAAGTCTATTCTGAAAATTAAAACAGGCGCTTTAAAAACGATTGAATAAATCGTTTTGGCGGTACAGATAAGATTATTTTTAAATCTTCAAGCAAGGTAGATTCTTCATCTAAAAACTTAAAAATAGTTTTAACATCTGCTTTTTTGAACATGGATGCAAATAGCACTGCTCCTTCTTCATTATTGTTTGCTAAAACATCTAGAAAAATTAAATCATAAAACCAAAACTTTGATTTTTTATGATACTTGTTTAAATCATTTTCGGTCTTTAAAAACTCAACTAGTGTTTTGGTTTTTTTTGTTGTATTTCTAAAAGTGTAACCTGTACTCGCTTTTGTCCAGCCACCTGCTGTACCAATATTGAGTATGTGTTTTGAATTAAATTCAGAAAACTTAAAAGCTGTCATCGGTATAGCCCCTTTTTCTTTTTCTATTATCTTAAAATCGCTAATCCCTTTTTGCTTTAGATAAACAGCTATAGCATCCTCATATTCATTTAGTTGAAGCAACTCTTTAGAAAATAAGGTGTATTCAAAAAGTGCCGTTTTTTTATTTATTGGCAAGACATACATAAAACGTGTGTTTCCGTTTTGAGGCACGGTAAAATCCATAAAGGTTGCCTTAGAATCATCGAAAACAGCCTCTTCCGCTTTTACAAACCAACCGACAAAATGCTGTTGTAAAACAGGATACTTCTTTTGAAATTGATAAAGCTCAGCTTTATGAATACTATTAAATAGTTTAGCAGCTACATAACTTCCGTTCTTGGTTATGACCTGAACATTAAACTTCTGCTCAGTAAAACTAACAACCTCTTCATTGAGGAATGTTATATTGGTTTTACTTTCAATCTTTTGTTGAAGTGAATTGTAAAAATCTTCACTTCGTATCATTTTGTATTGATATGGGGAAATATCTATTACCTCTTTATGCGTATCGCTTCCAAAGTAAATTTTAGACCAAGTTTTGGTAAGTATATCATCCCATTCTCCTTTACCATTTTCCCAAAAACACCAGGTTCTATCATTACCTTTTTCCTTCTCTTTATCAATGATTAAAATCGATTTATCATCAAAAAAAGGATCCGAAGCCATACGATACGCAAGCATAAGACCTGAAGCTCCAGCACCTAAAATGATATAATCGTAGTTTGTCATTAATAAAATTAAACTCTAGCGAAGATAAGGGTAATTAAACTTATGTTTGCAAAGTTTAATTACCTTGAAGTGCTTTTTTAATCAAAATTTATGAAGTCAACTCTATATTTTCTCATTCTTTTTACATTGCAATTTAGCTTAGCTCAAGACAGTTTATCAACAAAAACCATAATTCCATGGACTAAAGATGTAAAATTAAATTGGGTAGATTTTAAAGGTTCCCCAAATACTAACATTCTTGCTTATGCGCAAACATCTTATAAAATAGATATTTTCCCAACTGAAGTAAATGTAGATGCCAATAATAACATTCAGAATTTTGAAAGTCTTCATGTTGTTGCAAATTTTTACACCAATCACTCTTGGGTCTATAGAGAAAGTGATTATTTATTAAAACATGAGCAGTTGCATTTTGATATAGCAGGTTTGTATGCTTTAAAAATCAATAAAGAGTTCAAAAAACTAATTGCCAATAAAAACGCAAACTTTGATTCGTATTTTGACATTTATCAAAATCTATGGGCAAAATGTAGAGAAACACAAAAGCAATACGATTCAGAAACTCAACATGGTCAACTTGTGGCAGAAAACGATGAATGGATTAAAAAAATTAATGCTGAAATAGAAATGCATTTATAAAAAAAGTCCCACTATTTATGTGAGACTCTTAATTATTTAAGTTTAGAATCGGGTTTATTTTGTTCCCATTAATTCTACATCAAAAACTAATGTCGCATTTGGTGGAATAACACCTCCTGCACCTGCAGCACCATACCCTAAGTCGCTAGGAATTACTAAACGAGCTTTGTCTCCTACATTAAGTAAACAGATACCTTCGTCCCAACCAGGAATAACCTGACCAACACCAACTTGAAAATCTAAAGGAGAATTTCTCTTGTATGAAGAATCGAAAACAGTACCATCTGCTAATTGCCCTTTGTAATGTACAGACACCATGTTACCTTTTTCGGCTTTTTTACCATTTCCTTTTTGAATGATCTTGTAACGTAATCCTGAAGCCGTTTCTTCAAAACCTGCAGCTAATTTATCTAACTCTGCTCTTGCCGCTTCACGCTCTGCAGCAATACGTTTTTCGCGCGCACCTTCAAAAGTTCTAAAAGCTTCAATAGCATTAAAATTTTTGGCAGCATCACCAACTCTTACAATCTCTATACTTTCTATTTTATCTCCTTGTGCTACAGCATCAACAACATCTTGTCCTTCTACCACATTACCAAACACCGTATGCTTACCATCTAACCAAGGGGTTTCTACGTGAGTTATGAAGAACTGGCTACCATTAGTACCAGGACCTGCATTTGCCATAGATAGTTTACCTGGCGCATCGTGTTTTAAATCTGGGTGAATTTCATCATCAAATTTATAACCTGGATTTCCTGTTCCTGTGCCAAGTGGACAACCTCCTTGAATCATAAAATCTGGAATTACCCTATGAAATTTTAAACCATCGTAGTAAGGTGTACCTTGTGGCTTTGCTGAGTTTTCTAAGTTACCCTCTGCTAAGGCTACAAAGTTACCTACTGTACCAGGCGTTTTTTCGAATTCTAAATTGACTAAGATTTCACCTTTTGAGGTGTTGAATTTTGCGTATAATCCGTCTTGCATTGTATTTTCTTTTGTTTAAGGCTGCAAAGATACGAAGTAAAGTTGGAAGTTTGAAGCTTGTTTGCGGAAGTGTTACCTCTTAAGAAACGTGTGTTTGAATGCTATATTTGTACTACTTCACCTTAATTATTACCACTATAAATATGATTTATATATGGTATAAAGTCGGCATATACTCGGTATACATGTTAATTTAGTTTGTATTTTATCTTGTTGGTGCCTTGACTTTGTCATGGAATTTCAGAAAATATAAAGATAGATTTATAAGACAGTTTTGCTTCTCGATACAAATTTTTCTCATTTCAATCGAAAAATTCACTCGAAGTGACGATGGATTTTGTTTGCTTAGAGTTGAGCGGTTGATCTTTGTTTTGCGAATTTAGATTTGGGAATTGCTATAATAAGTATAGTTTTGCCTAAATTTAAATTTATGGGTTTTTCACTTTCTAAACTGTTTAATAAAACTGAAACTTCTGAGGATACTATTGATGCAATCATTGCTTCTGTTGAGCACGATGCTTATGGTGTATCGGATAGCAATGTGCTTTTTTCTGGTCTTAGTGAATTGGGTGGTTATTTATTTTTTCAGACTATAGTTGTTGGTTCATTAAAAGTGAAGTGTAAAAATGGTGCTCGATTGACTTTTAAAGGACAGGATTTTGAATTGACCTTGAACTCTGACTCGCTTGAGTTTGAATCTCACCATACTGAAGTAAAGGGACGTTTTGTGACTAATATTGATTTTCAGATTGAAGAAAAAGATGTTAAGTCTTTACAAAACGCTACTTTATCTGAGATTGTATTGAATGTGAAGAACAAGGAGTTGTTGTTTACAAAGTATAACTCTGAGAAGTAGATTTATCTTCTTTAGTTTTTATTAGAGATCGTTATTGACTTCAATCCAATAGCCATTGGGATCCTGGAAGTAGATTTGTTTTATTCCATCGGCTCTTATGTAGTCTTTGTTTGGTGTGTCTTTCCAATCGGAATACTCGATATTTAAGGTTTCTAAATGGTTTACAAATGCGTTGAAATCTGTTGTTGCTAATGCAAAATGCACGGCTTTATTGGTCTTTATTTCTGCGTTGGGTCTTGGTATTAAATGCAGTTGGGTGCTCTGTGTGAGTTGAAGCCATCTGGTTTTAGAGTTTGACGCTGTGTTTTGTATCTCTTTTAATTGAAATACTTTTTGATAAAACGCTACGGATTGATTGACATCTTTCACTGAAAGTGCGATATGGTTAGAAGCGAATGTTTGCATCTAAACAAGGGATTTAAAACCTCCATATACCATTCTGCTGGCATCGAAAACTAATTTCTCTGGGTTGATTAAAGGTTCTACCAATGCTGCCATTCTGGGGTCTTGAGGTACTTTTTGGTTTGCCAGATCTCTTGCTTCTTTTGAAGGAAAGACTACCCAACCGAATACAATAGCTTCGTCTTCTTTGATATTGATGACGTCTGTAAAGGATTTAGTGCCTTCTAGGCGCATATCGTCGCCAACGAACTCCTGGTAGG
This sequence comes from Winogradskyella sp. MH6, assembly GCF_022810765.1. NCBI lineage: Bacteria > Pseudomonadati > Bacteroidota > Flavobacteriia > Flavobacteriales > Flavobacteriaceae > Winogradskyella > Winogradskyella sp. MH6. The sequence goes on from NZ_CP094494.1 coordinate 63,959, forward strand.
CTAAGGCTCCGTGTTCTTTCCAGATTTCTGCGACTTGCTGTGCTACTTTTTGGTATTGGGCTATATGAATGTGTTGTATGGGAAATACAAAGCCGTCGATGTAGTTTTTCATTGGTTTTTAAAAATAGATTTAATGTCATTTATAAATTTTAAAATAAAAAATTCATAAGATTCTTTCTCTTTTTCCAAATTACCAGAAAAATCGTGTTTTGGATTTGAAAGTTGTTTTAATCCAATAACTAATGTTCCAACAAAAACAGCAATTATTAATAGTCCAAAAACTGTGTCCATTTTATGTTCTATATTTAAACTTGTAATTAGTTATTTTAATTTTTTATACACTCAAACTGATATTCATTAATTAGGCTTATTGTGCACTTATTATATCCTTACTACTGTGTGCACCCGTTGCAAACGAGCGCTAGCGAGTGATTAAAGATACCATTTTTTGTTACAATACTGATGCTAGCAAGGGCTATGATTACTTATTGATCAATTATCTTTTCTAATAGAATTTCGAGGTTATCTAGTTGCAATTTTACGGCGGACAAATCATTTAATTTACCAGCCTCATTACCTATAAGATAACGTAGATCTTTTTTTAGGCTCTCGTCTTTACGTAGCTCTTCTACGACAGACTCAGCTATTTTAGAGTCAATATTAACAGTGCAATTACTAGGCAAGGTTAGTAAGTAACTATTTCTAGATTTTATATATATATCACCACATTTTGATCTTATTTCCGTTTGTATGTCGTCTGGCATTTTGCCTCTTAGATTCTCTCTATACTTGTTTTGAAATGTGAAGGTGCCTGTTTCGGCCCATTGGATATCATAATATCTAATTAAAGCTGTTTTTAAATTGTCATTTTGAATGAGATTAATTTGACCAGAAGCAATTAACTCCTTGTAAGTTGATGATGCAGAATACGAGTCTGCATATTGACTGGCCTGATATAAGTCTACGATGTTTTCTACTGGGTTGGCACTAGCATTTGGGGTATTTTCTAAAACTGCTATAGCTTTTTTTGCATGTGCACTAACTTGTTTGCTATAATTGATAATGGATTCGAGAGTTAGCTTTTCTTCTCTGACGTCATTTAAAAGCCGATTGCAGTAAATGGTTTCTAAATCCTTATTAAGGCGGTTTTGATTCCAATTGTTTATGCTTAATGCGATTAAAATTCCTATTACTACTAAAATTATTTCTCCAAAAGCGTATTTTAAATATTTTCGGGTTTTGCTTTCCGAGAGTAAGTCTTGTCTGATTTTACTAAAGAATTTTATCATTTGGTTAACGGTTTGCCATGATACAACTAAAGGATTTTGGCTAAGGTTCTTTTTGGGGAAGTGTACTTTGATTTTTTCTCTGTTGATTAAAGATAGTGTTTTTCTGTTTATAACTGTGTAGTTATATAAATTGAAAATTAAAGACAGTAACCTCTAATTAGATTAATAACAGTATATTAGGACAACTATTTAATGTATACTATGATAGGTGTTATTGTTGTTTTTGCTATCTCGTGGTTGCTTCTTTGGCTTATTGAAAGGGAGCATATAACTGTTTTGGGTATACTACCTAACGGCAAACGCCTAAAAGCGTTTTTTGTTGGCATGGTTATAATGGCTGTGTTTTGCTTAATTAATTTACTAGGACAGGCTTATTTTAAGGAATTTAACTACGTACGAAATGTAGACTACGGCTTTAAGGAAAGCCTCAATGGTATCTGGTGGACTTTTAAGGCTGCTTTTTTTGAAGAACTTATTTTTAGAGGTGCATTACTCTATCTACTCATTAAACGTTTAGGTATTAACTGGGCTTGTATTATTAGTGCTATTGCTTTTGGGATTTACCATTGGTTTAGTTACCAAATGTTTGGACGTGGTCTTGTACCTATGGCATACGTATTTATATTGACTGGTGCTTCTGGATGGATGTTTGCTTATGCCTTTGCAAAAACCAAGTCTATATTAGTGCCTTTAGGGTTGCATTTTGGATGGATTGTGATTAGCATTGTTGTTCTTTCTGCTGGTCCTTTAGGAGATTCATTATATGTTGCAGATGGTAAAGGTGTTGATTTGAGTGGCTGGGAACAGTTATTGTTTTTTCTGTTGCAGGCTTTAATAGTTCCTGGAGTTATTACATGGTATATCTATAAGAATTATAAGAGAAGAGAGGTTTGAGTTAAAAAAACTTGGTTTTTGGCTAATGTGATTTATTTAACTCACCATTTTTGTTTTCAAATCGATAATCGATTTTCATGAAACTTATTTTTCCCTTTTCAAGCTTTGTTATCAGCTTTGGTGCCGATACAATTCCTTGAATTATTATAAAACCGTTAAAGTCTATTATTTTGTATTCGGATTCCCATTCTGAATTTCTTTCTAGAGGTTTTACTTTTACTAGTCCGTTTTTTTGATATGTAAACTGATATTCTTTAATGTCTTCAACAGACTCTATTAATGGCTCTTCTTGCAGTGTGGATTTAAGCTTTTCTAGATCAATTTTATTGAATTGTAGGTCTAATTTGACGTATGGCAATGTATAGCCATTAAATTGTATGGTTAAAGAATCTTTAGAATGTAACGTAAGAGTTTCTTTGTCGCTTAATTGATAGGTATTGTTGTTGGAAGCTTTTAGGTTTAAAGTATCTCTGTAAACAAAAACCTTGGTTTCTCCTGTTTCCATATTTAGTTTGTCTTGTGTTCTTAATCTGTAAAACTGGTTTGATTTTGAACTAAAGAGAAAGCTTTGAATTTTTGCTCGTTCTATAAAATTACCTAAAGAATCGTATACCCCTTTGGTTCTCCATAATTTTTCTTCTTCGATATTTTGTCCAAAGCTTAGAGTTGAAACCAATATGATTAGTATTGTAAGTGTGTTTTTCATGTGTTAGTTGATGGTTTGTGTATGACTAGTTGTTATTTGTAGTCGTGGTGGCTATTCGTTTTCTTTATTTTGCTCTTAAAATCCACTCGTTTACAATTGATGATAAGTCTGCTTTTGCCTTCTCAATTTCGAATCTGTTTTTGAAGGTTATAATTGCTCTGTCATTCTCTTTCCATAGTAAGAGTTTTGACTTTGATTGAATAATTCTGTCTTCTGGCTGTTCTTGTTTTTTTGCCCCTCTGTGAAAAATCAATTGTATTTGCTTTGGTGGCTGAATTTTCATTGTTATTCGGTCATTATCATTGTAACAATAATTTGGTCCATTCCACTTTATATTTTCTGTTAAGCCATTTGTGGCATTTGTTATAATATGACGCAAATTCTCTATTTCATCTCGCAATGGATGATTTAATCCGTCAAGAAATTTAGAAACTTCCACATTTAATTTATTCATGTTTTATGTTTAAATAAGCGTTAACGGTTAGATCATAATTTGTTTGGAAAAAGGGTACAGTCATTATTCCTCTATGACCGAAAGATAACAAATTGCTGCTGAATTGCGACTTGAGATTCAGCAGCAATGCGTTATGCAATTATAGTGCTTAGTACCTATTTGACTTTTTTATATTTTTAAATTGCTTAACCATCTTTCCAAAGTTCTTGTCCTTTTGGCGTTTTTCTGCAACAGTAGATTCAAAATGTTCTTGTTCTCGTTTCATTTTTAGATAATTTTCATAGAACAATTTATCTATTTTCTTGCTTTCTACGGCAGCTACAACAGCACAACCCGTTTCTATGGTATGGGTGCAATCCTTGAATTTGCAGTTTTTAGATAGCTCAACTATTTTATCGAATGTTTTTTCCAAACCTCCAACGGCATCTGCAATACCCACTTCTCTTATTCCTGGGTTGTCTATTATAATTCCACCATCTTCAAGAACTATTAATTCTCGGTGGCTTGTAATGTGCCGTCCTTTATTGGTACTTGTGCTAATGGTATTTGTTTTCATTAGTTGCCTTCCTAAAAGATTGTTTAGAAGGCTTGATTTTCCTACTCCAGACGAGCCCAACAAACAGTAAGTTTTGCCCTTTACGATATGCTCTTTTAGTTTTTCAATCCCTTTTTTGGACTTATTGCTTATAGCAATTATTGGTACTTGCTTTACTCTTTCTTGAACTTGTGATATTAAATTGGTTAAAGCTTCATCATTTATTAAGTCAATTTTATTTAGGATGATTATCGTTTTTACATGAGATGCATTGCAAATTGTTAGATACCGTTCTACACGATTGATATTAAAATCTCTGTCGATTGCTTGTACTATAAACGCAAAGTCTATATTGGTTGCTATGATTTGTTTTTCTCCGTGTTTTCCCACCGCTTGTCTTTTAATGATGGTTTTTCTGGGTAAAATAGAGTGTATGAGAACTTTATCATCTCCATATTCAGAAATGGCAACCCAATCTCCTATGGCAGGAAAATCTTCGCGAGTATTTGCAGTATATCTTAAGTTTCCTGTGATTTCTGCATCAAATTCCCCTTTTTCAGTTTTAACTATATATCGTTCCTTATGCTCTGAAATAACTCTTCCGATTTCAAAGTTTAATAAATTATGTTGAATTCTTAGTATTTCTATGTTGTCGTTATATCCGAAATGTTCTAGTTTCATATTCTGTGTGTTTTAAAATATTGCAAACACTTGCGGTATTCATTACATGAATTTAAATATAATAGCGCTTACAATTGATGTGTTTTTTTGTAAAATGTAAATACGTAGGAAATGCTTCAGGGCATTACCTGAAGTAGCGAATGGTGATAGCCAAAGAAAATTGACTATCTATTTTACAATATCCGAATATGATATTACAGATGTAATAGACATAAAATGTAATTAGAGTACAAAATTAAGCATTTCTCTTGTAAGGTTAAAAATAAAGAGCGTGCTTTTGTATTGAGTATGGTGGTTTGTCTATGGTTTGTTGCGTGAAAATCCGTAGTGATGAATTATACACGTTGTTAACAAACATTTTCAATTATTAAAATTTATGTCTAGTCTTGAATCCGATAGAATATAAGTCCAAATAGGTAAAAAAGTCAGAATAATAAGAACAACCGAAAGTATAATTCCAATTATTCCAATCCGATTTTTATTCCGCAACGATTTTATTCCGAGAATAATTCCGATTAATGCTATTCCGAGTGCTATTATTTTATTCAATTTTTTGGTCGTAAAAACTGCTGGATTTAATTCAGTTTGATTTTCCATTTTTAGAATTTCAGACTCGAATAATTCTACAATTTCGAGATTAAACCAAATGACAAATAAGATTCCAATTAATACTACAATTATTGAGATTATTCCTGTTTTCATTTTTTGGTCAAATGCTTGCTAACGGTCTCGTATAACCGTCAGTTACGGGATTGAAGTTAATAATTTTCGGTTTAGCACTGACGTTAGCAATTCCGAGTGGATTCGGACGTAGTCGAATCCGCCGTAATTGCGGTTATACATTGCTGTAGCACATTATTTTTTATATTCTGTCCTTTCAACGAGTTGGTCATTTTTATATTTTTCAATTCTCAAAGTATCTCCTTTTTTATCTAAATAAATCCAAACAGAATCTTTCTTGAAATCATTTTCAGTAGTACTTGTCCAATTTTCAGTATCAATTTTCCAAAATTTTGTGACTGCTGTTTGTCCAGAGTTATAATTCCACGTTTCGGTTTTTATCGTAATTCCATTTCTCGGATTATAACTAGTTCCTATTAATTGCATTTCAGGTCTTGTTAAAGCAGAAAATCCCCAAATTGATAAAGGTGTACATAAAATCAAAAAAGCGATAGTCGAAATTTTCATTTCTTTACTGAACCATTCTTTACGATTTTTAAATGCTAATATTCTAACAGTAATTAGAGTCGCAACCCAGAATAAAGGAAAAATAATTATGTAAATCATTGCTCTTCCTGCGTTCAGAGTTTCAGAGTTTTTAAAAAAGAATAGATTGATTATTAAAAAAACAATTGCAATAATTAATAACGTTTTATTCAATTTCATATGTGTTCTCAAATGTGCTACAACGGTTTGTATAACCGAAGTTACGGGTTAATATGCGTTAATTTTCGGTTTGGAACTGACGTTAGCAATTCCGAGTGGATTCGGACGTAGTCGAATCCGCCGTAATGAATTATACACGTTGTTGTGGCACGTTATTTATATTCATATTTATTCCGCCAAATTTCTTCTCCTTTCAAAAAGTCGAGAAGAATTTCAGTCATTTGTTCAACTGTTTCTAATGGTTTAACTAGTAAAATATGGTCATCGTCTGTTACAAATCCAGACGCTAATCCATCATCGCCTAAACTTCCGCTTACGTGCAATGCTTTGTATCCATTTCCATTTTCATCTTCCAGTTCCACAATGTGAAATTCATTCCAATTTGTTGATTCCATTGTGCTTTTTATTATTTCCGCAGTTGCTTTTTCAGATATAGTTTTTGTGATTTCTCCATAATCATAAGAGACAGTAAGTTTTAAATCTCGTTGTTTTTGTCGGATTTCACGATTCAGTAATTCAGACTTATTTTCTGCGATTTCGTGTGTGTTTGAATTCCGTTTTGAATTCCAACTAACCAAAGCGAATATTCCGATTAATGCTAAAATTCCAAAGATTATGTAGGTATTCATTCTTTTCACGTTATTTTTTGGTTTAATGTGCTACTACTAGCTATATTATTATAAAATTCCCCTTATCACAAATATTTTAAGGATAAGAGGAATTATATTCTTTTACAAAATGATATGTTTAATTCGCTACTTCGCTAATAAACTTAATGCGGTAGAGACGTAACTCTTCATCGTCATAGTCGCCATCAAATTCTTCTATAGCATCAGAGATTTTATCGCTTTGAGAGTCCATAAAGTAGTCGTGGATTTCTTCTTGCTGGTCTTCATCTAAGATTTCATCGATCCAATAATCTATATTCAGCTTGGTACCAGAGTAGACTATAGATTCCATTTCGCCTATAAACTCTGGCATTTCCATACCTTTTGCAGAAGCGATATCATCTAATGGCAGTTTTCTATCTACATTTTGTATAATGTAGAGTTTGAGCGCAGAGTTAGAGCCTGTAGATTTTACGACCATATCGTCTGGTCTGGTAATATCGTTTTCTTCTACATAGTCTGCTATAAGGTTTACAAAATCTTTACCGTACTTTTTGGCTTTGCTTTCTCCTACTCCATGCACATTAGACAACTCTTCTATATTTATTGGATATTTTAATGCCATATCCTCTAAAGAAGGGTCTTGGAAAATAACAAATGGTGGTACTCCTAACTTTTTGGCATTGCGCTTGCGCAAATCCTTGAGCATGGTCATTAGTTGCTCGTCTGCTACTGCTCCACCACCTTTAGCGTTTGTAACAATGTTGTCGCTAGACTCGTCGTCGTACACATGGTCTTCTGCCATCATAAACGATTGCGGATTCTTTAAGAAGTCCTTACCTGTTTTGCTTAATCGCAGCACACCATAGGTCTCAATATCTTTCTTTAAAAGTCCTGCTACAATTACCTGACGTATTAGTGCCATCCAAAAACGGTCTTCCTTGCCTTTACCTATACCAAAAAATGGTTGGCTATCTGTTTTGTGAGATGAGATTAAGGCATTAGATTTTCCTATAATAACCTGTACAAGGTCTTTTGCTTTGTACTTTTCGTTGGTTTTATCTACGGTATCTAAAAGTATCTTTACTTCGTCTTGAGCTTCTACCTGTTTTTTAGGATTACGAACGTTGTCGTCCATATCTCCACCTTCGCCAGTTTCATTGTCAAACTCTTCACCAAAATAATGAAGGATGAACTTTCGTCTAGACATGGATGTTTCTGCAAAGGCTACAACTTCTTGTAACAAGGCATGGCCAATTTCTTGTTCTGCCACAGGTTTGCCAGACATAAACTTCTCTAGTTTTTCTATGTCCTTGTAGGCATAGTAAGCTAAACAATGGCCTTCACCACCATCTCGACCTGCTCTACCTGTTTCTTGATAGTAGCTTTCTATGCTCTTTGGAATATCGTGATGAATTACAAAACGCACATCTGGTTTGTCTATACCCATACCAAAGGCAATGGTTGCTACAACCACATCGGTATCTTCCATTAAGAACATATCCTGGTGTTTTACTCTGGTTTTAGCATCTAATCCTGCATGGTATGGCACAGCTTTAATGCCGTTAACCTGAAGCACCTGTGCTAACTCTTCTACACGCTTTCTACTTAAACAATAAACAATACCAGATTTACCTTCGTTTTGCTTAATGAAACGAATGATATCTGCATCTACATTCTTTGTTTTTGGGCGTACTTCGTAAAATAAGTTTGGTCTGTTAAACGATGCTTTAAAGGTTACAGCATCTGTCATACCCAAACTTTTAAGAATATCCTCTTGCACCTTTGGAGTTGCTGTTGCTGTAAGCCCAATGATAGGAATATCGTTTCCTATGCGCTTTATAATTTGTCTTAAGTTTCGGTATTCTGGTCTAAAATCGTGTCCCCATTCACTAATACAATGCGCTTCGTCTACTGCCATGAATGAGATTTTCTGAGTCTTCAAAAAATCTACGTATTCTTCCTTAGTTAACGATTCTGGTGCTACGTATAATAGCTTTGTAATGCCATTAATGATATCATCCTTTACACGCTTTACTTCGGTTTTGTTTAACGACGAATTTAAAACGTGTGCGACTCCTTCATTATCGGATACTGCGCGTATAGCATCCACCTGGTTTTTCATTAATGCAATAAGTGGAGAGACCACAATTGCTGTTCCGTCTTTTATTAAAGCTGGTAGTTGATAACAGAGCGATTTTCCGCCACCTGTTGGCATAATAACAAAGGTGTTATTACCTTTTACTACATTTTTAATAACTTCTTCTTGTAGACCCTTAAACCCAGAAAAACCAAAGTATTTTTTTAGTGAGGAGTGTAAGTCAATTTCTGCAATACTCATTAATCCCTTTTCGTATTTATTTCTTCTATAATAAAACTAAACTCTATTACAAATATAACATGTAGAACTTAGCTTTGTATCTATAATTACTTTGTTTAGTACCTGTAATTTTTTCTAAGCGATTTGGGAATATTTGAATGAAAAAATTCACGTACTTTTGCATAACCTTAAAGATAGTAAAATCTTTATATCTAAAAAACACATTAAAAAATTAGTTTTGAACACTGTGTCGTCCATTTTAAATACTGCTAAAAGCACCATAGCGTTAGAAAGTAAAGCTATTGGAAATTTGTCGGAATTACTTACAGATGATTTCGCTAATGCTGTAGAGCTGATTTATAATTCTAAAGGAAGAGTTATTATTACAGGCATTGGCAAAAGTGCCATTATTGCCAACAAGATTGTTGCTACTTTAAATTCTACAGGTACTCCTGCGGTTTTTATGCATGCTGCAGATGCCATACATGGTGATTTAGGGCTAATTCTAAAAGACGATGTGGTGATTTGTATTTCTAAGAGTGGTAATACTCCAGAAATTAAAGTGTTGGTACCTCTTATAAAAAATGCAAAAAATAAAATGATTGCTATAACTGGCAATGCCGATTCGTTTTTAGGACAACAATCTGATTATGTTTTGAACGCTTACGTTGAGCAAGAAGCTTGCCCTAATAACTTAGCGCCAACAACAAGTACTACAGCTCAGCTTGTATTGGGAGACGCTCTAGCCGTTTGTTTATTGGAATTGCGAGGCTTTTCTAGCAAGGATTTTGCAAAATATCATCCTGGTGGAGCATTAGGTAAACGTCTATATTTAAGAGTGAATGATTTATCATCTCAAAACCAAAAACCAGAAGTACGTTTAGATGCCAGCTTAAAAGAGGTCATTGTTGAAATTACTGAAAAGATGCTTGGAGTAACTGCGGTTATTGAAGATGGTAAAATTGTTGGTATCATCACAGATGGAGATTTGCGTCGTATGCTTAGTAAAAGTGATGATATTACTTGTCTTACCGCTAAAGATATTATGAGTACCAACCCAAGACGCATTAATGAGGATGCCATGGCTGTAGATGCTAAGGAACTTATGGAAGAATTTGGTATTTCTCAATTATTGGTTGAGCATGATGGTAAGTATGCTGGTGTTGTTCACTTACACGATTTAATAAAAGAAGGCATTATATAATGGCGAAGAAGAGTGTAGACGAGATGTCTTTTCTAGACCATCTTGAAGATTTAAGATGGCACTTAATAAGAGCAACTTTAGGAATTGTTATTGCCGCAACGCTTGCTTTTATCTTTAAAAAATTCATTTTTGATGTTATCATCTTTGGGCCAACACATATGAGTTTCCCAACATATGAAGGTTTATGCAAGATGTCTCAATTTTTAGGTATAGAAGACACGACGTTTTGTGCTGATAAATTTCCGTTTATTATTCAAAACAGAACTGTTGCTGGACAGTTTTCAGCACATATCTGGACATCGATTTATGCTGGTTTTATAGTTGCCTTTCCTTATGTTTTATACCAATTGTGGAGCTTTATTAGTCCTGGTTTAAAATCTAACGAACGTAAAAACTCTAGAGGGTTTATTATTATTGCTTCATTTTTATTTTTCCTTGGTGTACTGTTCGGTTATTATATTATAACACCATTATCTATCAACTTTTTAGCAAACTATCAGATTAGTGAGCAGATTTCTAATGAGTTTGATATTAGCTCAGTGATTGCTATTGTTAGGTCCTCTTCACTAGCATCTGGCTTTGTGTTTGAGTTGCCAATCATCATTTACTTTTTAACTAAAGTAGGTTTGGTAACACCTCAATTTTTAAGAACATACAGAAAGTATGCTTTAGTACTTGTATTGATATTATCTGCCATAATTACACCACCAGATATTGCAAGTCAGGTTATTGTGGCAATTCCTATTTTACTGTTATATCAAGCAAGTATTTATATTTCTGCTATTGTAGTTAGAAACCAAAAAAGAAAAAGAAAACATGTCTGATATTGTAAAAGAATTTAATGATTATCGTTCTAAGATGAACGATAAAATCCTTTCGGATAACAATAAAATCGTAAAGCGTATTTTTAATTTAGATACTAATGCTTTTGCTGAAGGTGTGCTGGATAAAAAAACAAAAGAATTGCTTGGGCTTGTAGCTTCTACAGTATTGCGTTGTGATGATTGTGTGAAGTATCATTTAGAATCTTCTTATAATGAAGGCTTAACAAAAGCCGAAGTTAGCGAAGCCCTTGGTATTGCTACTCTAATTGGTGGTACTATTGTAATTCCGCATTTAAGAAGAGCCCATGAGTATTGGGAAGCTCTAGAAAACCAAGGTTAAACTTTTTATAAATATAGGCTTAAGATAATCGGTTCTATATGAATTTATTATTTTTAGCGTTCTTAGAAAGTATATGAAACTACGTGCAGAAAATTTAATGAAGTCCTACAGCGGACGAAAAGTTGTAAAAGACGTTTCTCTTGAAGTCAACCAAGGTGAGATTGTAGGTTTACTTGGGCCTAATGGTGCTGGTAAAACGACTTCATTTTATATGATTGTTGGCATTATTAAGCCCAATGGAGGAAATATCTACCTAGACAATACCAACATTACTAAATACCCAATGTACAAGCGTGCACAAAATGGTATTGGTTACCTTGCACAAGAAGCTTCAGTGTTTAGAAAGTTGAGTATTGAAGACAATATTTTGAGCGTGTTACAACTTACCAAATTGAGTAAAAAGGAACAGCACGATAAAATGGAATCTTTGATAGAAGAGTTTGGTCTTGGCCATATTAGAACCAACCGTGGTGATTTACTTTCGGGTGGAGAGCGTCGTAGAACTGAAATTGCACGCGCCCTAGCAACTGACCCAAACTTTATATTGTTAGATGAACCCTTTGCTGGTGTAGATCCTGTTGCTGTAGAAGATATTCAACGTATTGTTGCTAAACTTACCAAAAAGAATATTGGTATCCTTATTACAGACCATAACGTACAAGAAACACTCGCTATTACAGATAGAACGTACTTAATGTTTGAAGGAGGCATTCTTAAAGCAGGTAAACCCGAAGAACTTGCTAGTGACGAAATGGTACGCAAAGTTTATCTCGGACAAAACTTTGAGCTACGTAAAAAGAAGTTAGAATTTTAATTCACTTCAATTTCTTAAGTTTTCTTCTAACTCTTTGCAAGCCTAAGATTACTAAATACACTACTGCAGATTGTATAAATAAATTCACAACCCAATACACTGCTCTAATGTACAGACTTTCGTGAACGTAAAATGGCAAACTTCTGTGAATACCACTTATAGGCAAACTGAAAATTGCGATGATTGGGTTAGTAATAGAGGTTAAATCACTTTTACTTTTTGTGAACTGAACGTCTATAAAGACAATTACAAATTGAATCACCATTAGTGCAAAAAAAACGATGAGAAACGGTCTAAGTTTTAGTTTTTTCATTTTTTTGTGATTTCTTGTTTTACTAATTTTTTCTGATAGCGTCCTTGTACAACATCTACTATTACCAGTACAGCAATTACAAAATAGAATGTTGTTTTACTCATTGGTACAATCTCGTTTCCAAAAATTTTAAGATGTGCTAAATGACCACCTTCGGTAACCAGCATGATACCAACAATAAATAAAATAAATAATCCCAATACCTCATACATCCTATTCTTTGATAAAAATGTAGAGATCTTATCAGCAAGCAACAACATCAAAAGTCCACTTATTACAATAGCTACAGCCATTACTATAAAAGCTGTTGTTGAGTTTTCTATATCACTGGTTAAACCAATAGCTGCCAATATAGAATCGAAAGAAAACACTAAATTCATTATTACAATACTCACCACAACAGCATTAGCCGATTTAGTACCCTTATCTACTGCCATTTGGTCTACAGTAAGGTCTTGAGTGGAAATCATGTGCCAAATCTCTTTAATGGCTGTGTATATGATAAAACCACCTCCTGCTAATACTATTAAGCTATGACCATTAAAGGCAAAATCTATAACATCTTTAACACTCCCTGTTAAAAATGAAAACGGTTCTTGAAAATACTCTATAACCGAAATCAAAACAAAGAGCAAAACAATTCTCAATACAATGGCTATTAATATACCAACCTTTCGCACTCGTTTTTGTTCGCTAACAGGTGCTTTTTTTGATTCTAAAGAGATATACAATAGGTTATCGAATCCTAGTACCGCCTGAAGCATTACTAGCATTAAAAGGGTAAAAATAACTTCTGCCATTTTTTAGTTTGTTGGTTTGTTAGTTTATATTCTTTCTATCGATTAAAGATAAAATAATATAGAGAATGATGATCATTGGTATTGCGGCAAAGTGTAATACTACCAACATCACCAAACTTATAATTAAAAAGATATATCGAACTGCGTTATTCTTAAAACTCCAATCTTTAAACTTTAACGCAAACAATTTTATTTTGGAATTTAGGAGATAGCAACTTGCGAGTGTCAGTACAATTAAAAACCATTTATTGATAATGATGGTATTCATTATATCATTATTCTGATATTCTAAAATGAGTGGTAATGATAAAATAAGTAAGGTGTTTGCAGGTACAGGTAAGCCTTTAAAATAGGTTTGTTGGTCTCCATCTAAATTAAACTTGGCTAATCTGTATGCTGAAGCCAAAGGGATAAACAAACCAATTAAAGGCAATACAGACATTTTAAAACCTTGCCAATGAAACACAGAATTCCAACTATCAGAATATGAAGCATAATCTGGACTATTGATAGTTAGAGATATTAGCTTAAACATTATAACACCAGGCACTACACCACTCGTTACCAAATCGGCTAAAGAATCTAACTGAATTCCTAAAGGGCTTTGCACATTAAGTTTTCTTGCTAAAAGCCCATCAAAAAAGTCGAAAAAGATGCCTAAAAACACAAAAAAAGCAGCAACAATAAAATTACCGTGTACTGCAAATATTAGAGCGATACAACCAGAAAACAAATTGAGTAGTGTAACTATATTAGGAATGTGTCGCTTAAAACTCATGAATATAATTTTTGTAAAAATATAAAAGTATTTGAGCTTAGCTTATTATTTTTTTCAAATTGTGGTTCTCACAAAACAATAAGAAGGTCTTTTTAAAGTTAAATACATAGAAAAATTGTGCATCTTTGTAAAAAATTTTGCTGTTGAAAAATTACATCGTAATTCTCTTAACACTTATAACCGCTATAGTTTCGGCACAATCTACCAGAAAGTATTCTAACGAATTTATGAATATTGGTGTAGATGCTGCTGGCCTTGGCATGAGTAATGCTGTAGTATCGCAAACAGCCGACGTTAACTCTGGATATTGGAATCCTGCAGGTTTAGTAAATCTTGAAGACAACCAACTCGCTTTAATGCATTCTAGCTATTTTGCCAATATTGCCAACTACAACTACATTGGTTATGGTATGCCTTTAGATGATCGCAGTGCTGTAGGTGTTTCGCTTATAAGGTTTGGTGTAGACGATATTTTAGACACCACACAGTTAATTGATGATGAAGGCAATATTAACTACGATAGAATTAGTACCTTTTCTACTGCTGACTATGGCTTAACCTTTTCATATGCACGAAAATTACCCTTAGATGGATTAAACTTTGGGGTTAATGCAAAAGTTATAAGACGTATTATTGGTGACTTTGCCTCGTCTTGGGGATTTGGTTTAGATGCTGGTATTCAGTTTGAAAATGATTCTGGTTGGAAATTCGGAGTTATGGCAAGAGATATTACAACGACCTATAACACTTGGTCTATTGACGAAGAAAAGTTTGAACAAATTAGTGGAGCCGTTGAAGGGCAAAACCAAGAACTGCCTGAAACTACCGAAATTACTATACCTAAGTTAGAAATTGGTATGTCTAAAAAGTGGATTTTCAACTACGATTATTCCTTATTAGCAGCAGCAAATCTTAATGTACGATTTGAAGAAAACAATGATATCTTTTCTACGTCGTTTGCAAGTATCAATCCTGCACTAGGATTTGAATTTGGCTATACAGATTTGGTTTTTTTAAGAGGTGGTGTTGGTAATTTTCAGAATGAAAGACAGATTGACAACTCTGAGAATTTAACGTTTCAACCGAATTTTGGAGTTGGTTTTAAATACAAAGGCATTCAGATTGATTATGCTTTTACAGATATTGGAGACCAAAGTGCTGCACTATATTCTAACGTATTCTCTTTAAAAATAGATTTTAGTATTTTTAGATAGTTAACCCAACACAATGAAAATAAAACTATCGCTTTTAGCTTTCTTATTTGTTACTGTTTCGTTTGCTTTTCAATTTCAGCTATCTGATGATGCTGAAGCATCCGTTTTAACTTTCGGACCAGGCACATCTCTTAATGATTCTTTTGGGCACAATGCCTTTAGAATAAAAGATGAGACCAGAGGCATAGATATAGTTTATGGTTACGGTCAGTATGATTTTGATGCACCCAACTTTTACTTAAAATTTGCTAGAGGAAAACTTAACTATCTTATAAGCAGACATTTTTTTTCTGATATTTTCAATTATTATTCCAGAGAGAACAGAACGATTAAAGAACAGGTTTTAAATCTTTCTATTGAGCAAAAACAGAAGCTTTTCAGTTATTTAGAAAATAATTATAAGCCTGAAAACAGAAAATATCTTTACGATTTTTTCTATGATAATTGCGCTACAAAAATTAGAGATGTACTTTCTACAGTTACAAACAACTCTATAAGTTTTGAAAAACCGGATAATTTTGAACAAAAGACGTTTAGAGCGCTTATCTATGAACACGTTGACAAAAATTCTTGGGGAAGTTTAGGTATTGACATCGCTCTTGGCTCTGTTGTAGATAGAGAAGCTTCTGCTATCGAGTATATGTTTTTACCAAAATATATTCATTCCTTTTTTGAAGTTTCTAAAATTAATGGAAACGACAATTTAGTTAAGTCTTCAACCATACTTTACACAAAGAAAGATAATAATTCGTCATCTAACTTTCTTTTAAGTCCACTGATGATTTTTGGATTACTTTCTATTGTTATTCTATTTATTACTTATAAAGATTATAAAAACAGTAAGCGTTCAAAATGGTTAGACATTACGCTCTTTTCTTTAACCGGAGTAATAGGTATTCTTTTATTATTCTTATGGTTTGGTACAGATCATACAGCGACTTGGCAGAATTATAATTTACTGTGGGCTTGTCCTCTCAATATTTTAGTAATAGGCCAGTTACTAAAAAGTAAAGTTAAAAATTGGGTTAAAAGTTACCTTAAGTTTTTAATTATAATGCTCTGCCTTATGACTTTGCACTGGATTATTGGTGTGCAAGTTTTTGCAATTGCTTTAATTCCTCTTCTTATCGCATTAGCAATAAGATATGTTTATTTGGTAAAATATTTCAACAGCTAGAAGCAAGTTACTGGCCTCTGTAATATAAAATTGTACTGAGAGTCTTTATAGTGATATTAAAATCTAAGAACACGCTCCTGTGTTTTATGTAGTACAAATCGTATTGTAATTTGGTAAGACTATCATCAACAGAAGAACCATACCTGGTTTTAACCTGAGCCCAACCCGTAAGTCCAGGTTTAATGATATGACGTGTTTCATAAAAGGGAATTATTCGCGATAATTCGTTAACAAAAAATGGTCGTTCTGGTCTTGGTCCTATAACACTCATATCCCCTTTTAAAACATTAAAAAACTGAGGAATTTCATCTAAACGAGATCTTCGCAAAAACTTACCAAACTTGGTAATTCGCTTATCATCCTTCTTTGCCCACTTAACACCATCTTCTTCGGCATTAACAATCATAGTTCTCAGTTTTATAATCTTAAATGGCTTTCCATTTCTTCCTATACGTTCTTGGGTATATAATAATGGGCCTTTGTTTCCTAACATATTTCCTATTAAAATAAACGGTAAAATTAAAACACCTGCTGTTAAGCCAATAATAGCTAAAAGAATATCGAACGTTCTTTGAAAAAATATATAAAGCTTATTCTCATTACTTCTACTAAAAGGGAAATATTTATAGAAATCTTTACCAACGAATTGTATTGGTACTTTATGTAATAACTCTTCATAAACCTGTGTATACTCCCTAATCTTAAAGCCTCGTTCTAGCAACATCATAAGATCGTGATAAACTTCAGCTATAATGGCCTCAGAATTGAAACTAGCTACTAAAACTTCTGATATTCTTTCCTTTTCAATGACACTCAAGAAATCTTTAGGTTGAAACTCTTTTAAACCTTTGAATTTTACCGAGTCTGGTGTAGAAGTTTCACTATTTATAAAACCAACAATTTTATAGTTAGGGTCTGATGTATTAAGTGCTTTTACCAAACCATCAATATTAGATATTTCGGCCACTAAAAGTACACGTTTGTAAAACCTTGGAGATTCTATAAGATTAATATAAAATAACCTCCATAGTAAAATAGATATAATTATCGCCAAATAAAAATAAACAATCTGAATACGTTCCTCTGGCAAATAAGGAGATAATACTGGCGTTAAAAGGTAGAACAGTACAACTGTAGATGTTGTTATTACAATATTTCTGAAAGTAGAATCAAACTTACTGGCTTTCTGCAAATCATAGAGTTCAAAAATAGTTCCGAAAATTATAATATAAACAGCTAATAAGGCAAGAGCTACGTAGTTTGATTCATTAAATTGAATATACTCAAACTTTGGATAAAGATTTAAAAAATAAATAGCCAAAAACACCATGATTATATCCATGATTCTTAAAAGAATCTTTCGTTCTGAGACTTCGAAATGGATACCTTTTTTATGTGTCATGGTTAGTTTAGCTACTGTAAATATAATAACATCAATTAATTTTCATCTTCTTATTAAGATAAAAGCTTTTCCCATTTTAATCTTACTTCTTTCCAATCGAATTTTTCTACTTTTTTACGGGCCTTTTTGATAGTCTTTAATCTAAAATCATTATTGTTTTTAAATTTTAGGATTGCATGAACCATTTCTTCAATACTATCTGGAGAAACTAAAAGACCATCTTCTCCATTGCTAATTAAAAAAGGGATTCCTCCTACATTTGTTGATACAATAGGTAATCCTAAAGCCATAGCTTCTATAACACTAACAGGTGTATTATCAAAGTTAGTAGTATTTATGAAAATATTAGATTTTTGAGATAATTTAATCCACCCATGCTTTGACAATTTTCCTGTAAAATTTACAGCTAGCTTTTTGTTTGCTGCTATTTTTTTTGTTTCACTTAATACACCATCAACCTCAGGACCTATCATTGTTAGTTTAGCATCATAGCCTTTTTTCAACAACTCTTCCAAAACTAAAACCGCCAATTGAGGGTTATAGATTTTAGAAAATGATCTTACCCAAAGTAAATTTATACTTTCAATACTTCTTTCTTTAAAATCATAATCTTCAATTTCAATAGTATTAGGGATATACTCAATGTTTTTATATCCATAATTTTCAAATACAGATTTTAAAAAATTTGATGGTGCTGTAAGTTTATATGCATTTTTAAAAATCAAAGCACTAAGTTTTGGATTGTTTTTTAACCTTGCTTCTAAATTACCTCCATGAAGTATGTTTATATATTTAATTTTAAAAACTCTACACAATTGGCTTACTATAAAAGCATAATAAAAATTAATCGTACTATAGGTGTCAATAAGTACGACATCTGTTTTGGTTGAATTAGTAATTACCAACCAAATCATGTCTAAAATGCGCAGTATTTTATTAGATTTATCCGAAGCCATTTTTACTGAATAGTTTGCACCCAGATGCGCTCCTAAAGTATCTATGGTAGATGTTGTCTTACCCTTTTTGGATAAAGCGTTTCCTATGTATAGGACGTTTTTCATTCTTTAAATTTAAAAGTGCTAAACCATAGACAAAACCCGGTGCCGCAATTCTCATAGCAGAATGGTTAATTGTAGCAAACCAAAACACTAAAAAGGCATAGAAAAAATAATTCCCTTTGTTAGCAACCCTCATATCTAAAGGCTTAAAAATCAATATAACAATTATTATTATTCCCAATATACCATGCTCTGACAAAAGCCTACTAAGCTCGTTGTGTGTAGCAACTACTTTTCCTAGTGTTTCTAGTCTTTCCTCTTTCATTCCACTAGCCCCAACCCCAAGAAAAGGATTATTTATAAAACCACTTAATTCTCCCATAAACAAATCTACTCTACCCGCTGACACATCATCTTTTTCTCTTCCTGACTTATCTTGGTTAGAGTAACGTTTATCAATTAATCCTTCTGTTTGATTGGAACTAACAACCCAAATAACTGAAGATGCTATAATCAATAAAACAAGTGAACCTATAATTATTCCTTTCTGTCTTTTGCCAGACCTATAATACACAAATAATAAGAACGCAAAAATCATTAAAATAGCTGTTAATACACCTCCTCTACTAAATGTTACTATTCCTCTAAAAGATATCAATCCAAATACTACTATGTTAACTATCTTTATAAATAATGACCTTGATTTTAGAAAAAAATTCACACAGAAAACAAACATACCCAAACCTAGAGTAGAAGAAACCTGATTAGGCCCAAAACCTCCAGAAGCAGCAAAATTTGATTGGGTACCACTCAATACATCCTTAATACTAGGAGTATATAAAAATAAATATGTAGTTAAAGTTACTACAGGCAAAGCCAAATAAAGTAAAACTTCTAATATTTGCTCTTTGGTTATTTTTTTATCATAACAATAAAGGGCACTAATTCCAAGACAGACAGGACCACTTAAAACAAAAGCAACATTTGTTCTTAGGTTAGAATCAAATCCAATATTAGCTGAAGCTACAATGATTGAAGGAATTAATAATATTAAGAAAATAAAATATGGATAAGCTTTACTTGAGATACCATTGTAAAAAACACCAAAAAGAATAAATAGAATGACAAAATATTTTGAGGATTCATAAAACACTCCTCCTCCTGTCATTCTAAAAATAACCTCTGAGCCGACAAAATAAGCACATGCCTTAAGGACAGTCAAAAACTTTTTACTCTTTGTTGAAAAAGTAATTTGTACTAAAAAATATAAAATAACTGAAAAAAAGAATATGCGTGGAAAAGGACCACCAAAATAAAGTACTATCCCAATACCTATGTGTAATAAAATTTTTAATAGATATCTCGTATCCACTTATAAAAACAAATTAATTATGATTTTAATATTAAATTATATTTATTTAAAATATCGACCAGTATTTTTTCTTCAGAATACTCTTCAATAATTTTTTTATTAAAAGCTATTGAGATTTTTTGCCTAAAATCTTTGTTTTCTATAAGCCCAATTATTTCCTTAGCAATTAATGTTGCATTATCATCATCCAGTAATACACCATAGGTTATATCTGGTATCAATTTCCCACAATCACCAACATTTGTGCATATAACAGGCAAATTACTTAGACCATACTCTAGTAGTGCCAAAGGTAAGCCTTCTGATTTGGAAACTAAAACAGCTATATCCATTTGGTTTAAAATATTCAAAATATCCTTCTTACTATCATAAAAAAACACATTGTTTTTTAATTCTAAAGCATCAATTCTATTAAAGAAAATTTTAGAATAATCATCTCCAAAATTCTTTCCAACGCAATGTAAAGTCCAGTCTGGGTAATGCTCAACTACAATTTTAAAAGCATTTAGAAGTTGTAAATGATTCTTTTGTTCTCTTAAATTTGCCAAGCAAACAATCCTCTTACCTTCATTTCCGTATATTTTTGTTGTATCAGAGTTTGAGTTTTTAAGAACCGGAAAATTCTTGATATAGTCCACTTTGTTACAAAAGAGATTATCTATTGACCACTGTTTTAATTTTTGATTGACACTGAAAATTTGATCAAAAAATATAGATGCTATCTTTAATGAAAACTTGGGTCTGCTAGATAAAAATTCGCTCTTGCCATAGTGATCATGCCAAACAATTTTTATTCTAGGTAAAGTTAATTTTATTAGAAAAGCAATAAAAAAAGATGATGAATGTGCATGAATCAAATTGATTTTTTTTGATGTGATATATTTTCTTAATTTTAAGATTGCACTAATATCTAATCTAGATTTTTTATTTAAGAAAACATATCCAACCTGCTTTTCAATACTTGGTTTAAGAGGCCCTTCTTTACGAGTTACACAAATGTGCGAACTATTAACAAAACCTAGTAATCCATTAGCGTAATTAACAGCCACTCTTTCTGCGCCACCAACATCTAGCGAGTCTATTATTTGTATTGAATTAATCATTGACTTACAGCAATGGTCTCTATTTCTTTACTTAGTCTTTCTAAGGTATATTCTTGAGCCCAAATTAAAGCGTTGTTAGCCATATCATTGAGATATTCGTCACCCTTATCCAATTCATTTAATATTAGGCTAACTGCTTCGTCAAGCTCTTCTGAAATTAATATACCTCGGTTTCCGTAGCCTAAAATCCAGGGTAAGCAAGAAATTTTGGTTGAAATAGGTATTGCACCAAAAAACATACCTTCAGCAATGGCTTTTGGCCACCCTTCACTTTTGGAAGGCAAAATAGTAAAATGAGCGTCTTTTAAACAAGATTTAACTTCACTTTTGTCTCTATTACCGTATATAATTACATCCTTTTCTAAATGATGATTATTAACATAAGACTTTATGTCATCAATTAAGTCACCGTCACCAAACATGTGCAATTCTACCTCACAGCCTTTATGCTTTAAAGCTTCTATAATTTTCACGGTAAGTTTCGGTCTTTTACCTACAACCATAGCACCAATAAAAACAAATTTTAGCTTGACTGAAAAATCACGCTTTACAAATGGAATTTTCTCATCATCTCTGTATGTTGCCGACATAAATGGAACCACTGACTTGGATTGATCTGGGTAGTCACCATATACCAAAACCTTCATGTTTTTTGTTAAAAATCTATTTGCCAATAACCATTTCTGAAATCGATAACCTATGGGTTGATTATCTTTTGGATTCCAATTACCTGCATATTTTGTACTCTTCGGCTTATTTGGAAAAAAAACCTGAACTAGAGCAGCTACAGCAGAAACATTACTTGGACATCTAAAATGCAGATGATCTGCCCTATTCATCGTTTTAAACATTTTTACAAACATGAAGGGCAACTGAGTTAATAATTTTAAAGAAGCATAAATAGATTTTATATTAAAAGATGGAACTTTAATAAGTTTAAGATTTTGATGACTATAACTTAATTCCATATCATCTATAGATTTACTATCAGTATATGGTCCAACCACTATAACATTATCAAAATGACTCGACCACATATTCATTTCGCTTATATAAGGTGCGTAACCATAATACTGACCATTTAATTCCTTATGCTCTACAAGAGTGAATATAGCAAGCGTTTTATTTCTTTTCAATTCTAATCTCTATTATAATTATATTCTGTTAATGGCTCTTCAAGCATAGCGTTCAATAAACTTATCTCCTCCTCATTATATCTGCTTTTATAAAATGACCAATTTACTTTGTTTATTTTTACATTACTTATCTTTTCTTTATGCCATTTTGTAAACTCAAGTCCTAAATAGTTCAATAAATCCTCAAAAAAAATTACTGGATCTTGGCACATATCCTCATAAAAAACCACTTTAACATTAGCGTCTTTAGATCCTCTGTAGTTTTTAAGATAGTAATTAGAATAAAACTTAATTTTTTCGTTCATCGTTAAATTATCATATGCTTCGGGATCGTTTTTGTAAAACCAACGTTGTTTAATGTAAGAACTTACTACAACTCTAGGGTCTCTTTCTATCCAAATAATAGTATAATCATCAAATAAATCATTAAATATATTTGTCCTTAAATCACCAGTGATTTTTGTAATAAAATGTTGCTTACCTTGTAATGCTACTATTTTTTTAATAGCGTTTTTGGTATTTATTATTTCGGTTTCTGATAGGCGATATGATTCATCAAATCTTTTTATATAATGATTCCAAAACCCATAAGCTTCAGATGGCTTTGGCATCTTACTAGTTTTAGAA
This sequence comes from Winogradskyella sp. MH6, assembly GCF_022810765.1. NCBI lineage: Bacteria > Pseudomonadati > Bacteroidota > Flavobacteriia > Flavobacteriales > Flavobacteriaceae > Winogradskyella > Winogradskyella sp. MH6. Next base: position 86,934 of record NZ_CP094494.1, read on the forward strand.
AAATCAATATTTATTAATTCTTTTCTGTATAGGTCATTAAAACATGATAGTTTCAAAATATGAGGATATCGATTTACCCAACCAGAAATCCATGCTAAATCCTTATGATAACATATTAATTTACTCAACAATGTTGTTCCGGATCTCCCAGGTCCATTAAGGATTATATTCATCTAATTTTTAATTTTATAATAAAAATTAATATTTGTATTAGTTATTGTATCAATATTAAATATTTCTTCAACAAACTTTCTTCCTTCTTTAGCTATTTCTTTTGTTTCTTTTTTGTGTTTCAAGGCCCAAATGATTTTTTCTGCTATATCATTCGGGTTATAAGGATCACACAAAAGACCTGTTTTTTTATGCTCTATTGTCTCTGGTCCAGGACCACAGTTTGAAAAAACCACCAATTTTTCCATTGCCATTGCTTCTGGCGCAACCAATCCTTGAGTCTCCATTAAAGATGGAAACACACAAATTTCTGAAGCCGCATAGTTTTTTGCCAAAACATCTAAAGGGACAGCTCCCTTAAAATGAATATTGTTAACAGCATTTCCTATTTCTGGAAAAATAGATTCTTTTATATATTCTATATAGGATTTTCCATTTGGAAAAAACCAATCTCTTCCATAAATATTAAGCTGAATATCTTTATTAGATTCTATGACTTTTGGAATTGCTCTTATTAGTTGATCTATACCTTTTTTGGCACAAATAGTTCCAGCAAATAAAACCGTACTCTTTTTTATTTGAATTTCTGGTCGTGGTATGAAAAGGTTAAGATTAATAGGATATCTAATTACTTCCAATGGTTTGTTATTATAACTTAAAAACTTTTCCGTGTGCGTTTTAACATATTTAGAAACAGCTATAAACCCATCTGCTCTTTTAAATGATCTTTTCTCTTGAAAACTTTTCCACCAAGATACTTTTCTGTTCTCAGATTCAGCAAAAAAATGGTGCCCACCATGTAATCTAATAACATACTTTACCGTTGGAATTTTTTTTATAAATGCCATTCCCAATTCTGCAGTTTCTATAATATCTATAGGTCTGAGAGCATTTACTTGCGACAATTTTGAGTTAATCGATTTATTATTAAACAACCAGGTCAACCCTTTAATTTTTTTGGGCTTAAGTCGATAAATCTCTATATCATTTTCATTTTCATACTCATTTTTCTTTGTATAAACATTTATTCCTATGATAGACACTTGATGTCCATACTCTATTAGCTTATGACTAATTGTATGAACAAAAGTTCCCACACCACCGTGTGGGAAACCCTCTTTTGGGTACTCATTTGTAATGAAGCATATATGCATTATAATAAGGCTTTAGCTATATGTTTTGAACTTTCGTCTAACGGATGCAATACTAATTTCTCTTTCCATTTTTGGATATCTGGAGCTATATTTACTGGTGAATCTAAGGTATTTAAAACCTGTTGTCTAATTTCACTCTTACTTTTTATCCAACCTACAGCATTTAATCCTTGCATACTTCTAAAATGTTGAAAATTATAAATTATTTCTGTACTCCAAGACATATCATTAGAAGGGTTGTAATTAAGATACAAACACGGTTTATTAAATGTTGCAAAGTCTAAAGCCATAGTAGAACCTAAATTCACTACCAATTCACAGTGGTATGCTAAATTAATTTGCATATTTACATCCTCATACTTAGGAAAGTACCCTACCCATCCAGTTTCTGACTGAATATTCCATAATGGGTCTATAGCTACAATTAAATCTTTATACTTTTTTAAAACTTCATCATACCTATCTGAAAAATCTACTGGACATCTTCTAAAAATAATTTGAAGTGTGTCTTTTTCTGCATTTAAAGTTTCTGCTACATCTCTTAGAAAATGTTGATCGTATGGAGATGTAATAATATCATCACCACTAAAACAAATCCACTGCCTTTTGGGATCTAAATTATATTTTTTTGCAAAGTCCTCCCGAGATAAAATCCTTTCATTATCTAGATAAAATTCAAATTGTGGAGTTCCCAACCTTAGTACCTTGTCTGTAGGTATTTCTGGGTAATAATCTTTCATCTCATCTTTCATCCAATGCGACCATACCACGTAATTATCTGTTTTAACGGCTAATCTTGCTTTTGGCAAATTGTCCCATGAGAAAATTGCTGTTGTAGTTTCAATGCCTAATTTGTGTGCTGCAATACAAATTGGCATTACACCAGGCACACGCTGATGAGTAATGAAGATAGAAGTTGGTTTTAACTCTTCTAAATCCTTTTTATATTTCTTGATAATATCAGCAGAAATATGCTTTTGAGATTTAGCCTCATACATCAAAATCTTAGAATAATCATCACCAATAAAATTACCCAATAATTCTGCAAACTTATAAAGTAATTTAGCCTTTATACTATAACCTGGTTTTCTCCAATTAGTTAAAATTGTGGGATTTGTCTTTAATTTTGTATTTCTTTTTAATCGTGCATACGTGGTTGCTTCTCTGTAAAGTCTTGTTAAACTGCTTTCTGGTTTAAATGTAATCTGTCTGTATCCAAACTCTATTTGATGTATTTTCTTTACATCTTCAAAAGCTTCGATAGGTAAAGGTGACCATATTGTTATTTTCGCCTTGCTTCTAAGATACTTTATAATACCTGAATATAGATAGTTTTTTATTCCAACTCCGTCTGGAACTAAAAAAAGGATATGCTTATTCTGAAAATTATCAGTCACTTTTTTTTACTTTTTTAAAGTATTTATTGATACTATCTGATACCATATTAGAAAATTTTGTTGCACCTATTTTATTTAAATGGTAAGAATTATAAAAGTAATATGTATCATAACAAATAGAATCTTTTGTAAAGTCTATAAACTCTACACCATCATATTTATTAGCTACATTTTTAACATCTCTTATCGTTTTATCTAAAATATCACTTTCTAGGTATTGTCTACCCACATATTCTGGCGCCCAAACTAATAGCAAAGGTATTTTTGATTGGTTAATATCCAAAACTTCTGTCTCAAAAAAACTCAACCTTTCCTTATAATTAAATTTTGAATAATCAAACTTTTTACCATTTAGTTCTTTTAGCCTATTTTCAAAGGAATTATTCCATTTTTGATTACTCCCACTAAAACCTTTTATAGTATTAAGATTTTTTTCTTCAATACCTATTAAACTTTTTAACGAAAGACTTATTAAATCAAAATTCTCTCTATACTTTGACATTGGGAACAGGTACTCATAAAAAACACTCGCATCTATATTGCTCATATCTTTATAATTTTTAAGAGAGTAATATGGTAAAAATTGCTTTTTATTATATATCTCTGAGCTTTTACTTAGAGAACCTATATCTACATTTAGTACAATTAATTCTGGTTTTGAATTATTTCTTAAATAAGCATTCCTTTTTATTTTTTGGATATCAAAAGCAGAACCATTAGACCCTAAATTGTATGAATACACATTCAACTTTTCATCAAAAATTTGAGGGTCATAATGCTTTAATGTACGAGATGACCCCAAGAATAGTATATCGGCATTAATTTCTCCATTATATAGCTTATTCCAATTATAATATGTATCGTCTTCACTTTGTCTAAGACCTATATCTATGACTATCTGAATCAACCATAAAAGAAGATAAAACAGAAAACCAACTTTGCAACATTTAACTATAAACTGCTTCATTTTTAAAATTGAAAATATATGAAACCGTTGGCCTCGTTTTTAATGCTTAAAATTATAGTAAGAAGAATAAAAAAATACATACAATACCTTAAGTACTTTTTAGATTGTAAAACACCACCTATTATTGATTCTCTATTCCTATTATACCACTCTACTAGAAAGAAAAAAGCAATACAAAATATTAGAGGTTTAACATCAACATTCACGGTACGGTCCGAAGATAATGTTAAATAATCTTCATTTACGATTATTCTCCTAAGATAACCAAAAGCATGATTAAGGTTTTGAGCTCTAAAAAAAATCCAAGCTAAGGTTGTTAAAAAAAAAGTTGATAGTATTTGAAAGAGCGTTTTTAATGAGGGAAAAAACTGGTCTGGCGATAGTTCACCTACAAACTTTTTATTTTTATCTCTTAACATTATAGGTATAAAAAATAACGCATTAAGTACTCCCCATACAATAAAAGTCCAGTTGGCTCCATGCCAAAATCCGCTTACAGTAAATATTATTATTACATTTCTAATTTTAGACCAACTACTTCCCCTACTACCGCCTAGAGGGATATATAGATAATCTCTAAACCAAGTTGAAAGTGAAATATGCCATCGTCTCCAAAACTCAGCTATATTTCTAGAAAAATAAGGATAGTTAAAGTTCTTCATTAAATCAAATCCAAAAAGACGACTCACTCCAATGGCTATATTAGAATATCCTGCAAAATCACCATAAATTTGTAAAGCAAACATAATAGAACCAAAAACCAAGGTTAAACTAGAGTAATCTTTATAGTTACTAAATATATCATTAACATACAAAGCACATCCATCTGCAATAACGATTTTTTGAAAAAAACCCCAAAGAATTAATCGCATTCCCGAAACAGCTTTATTATATTCAAAAACTCTTTCTTTATAAAACTGAGGTAATAGATTAGTGGCTCTTTCTATTGGCCCTGCTACCAATTGCGGAAAAAAGCTTACAAAAGCAAAAAAAGAAATAATATCCTTTGAGGGCTCCATTTTGTTCCTATAAATATCTATTGTATAGCTTAAAGTCTGAAACGTATAAAAGCTTATACCAACTGGAAGAATGATGTTTAAAGTTATGGAGTTTAAATGAATACCTATGAGATTTAAACTGGCTGTAAGATTTTCAATAAAAAAATTGTAATATTTAAAAAAACCTAGAATACCTAGATTTATAAAAATACTCAAGTATAGATAGGTCTTCCTTTTTTTTTGGTTACTAGAACGAGAAAGCTTTCTGCCTATGTAAAAATCTACCAGCGAGCTTAATACAATAAGACCTAGAAACCTCCAATCCCACCAGCCATAAAAAATATAACTTATAATGACTAAAAAAAAGTTCTGTAGTCTTACATTTCTATTAAACACGAACCAATACAGAAAAAAAACAACAGGAATAAAAAATAGAAAATCTAAAGAATTAAAGAGCATCTTTAAATTGTTTTTGATGATTTATTGTCCAAAAACCATCAGATTCTAAACTCTTTAAAAACAAAGTAGAACTATTACCTTGACCGAAACTATTAGTAAATTCTTTTGTTTTAATCGGCAATTCTGCTAAAGCTTCTAATATGTCTCTTTTATGACATGAAACATTAATAATTTTTGAGGATGATGCTCTATTTAACTGTCTATTGCCTATATTAATTGTAGGAATACCATAATATGGTGCTTCTCTTACACCTGCGCTGCTGTTTCCGATTATAAATTCTGAATTTTTAAGAAGAGTTAAAAAGTACTCAAAACGAATTGATGGAAAAATTTTAAATTTTCTATTACCAATCAATCGTTCATAAGCTTTTAAAATTAACTTACTACCTAAATCATTATTTGGGTAAATAACCACATAGTTTTTATCGCTTTCAATTAGTGCATCGACTAATTGATTGGTCTCTTCTTCTGTTTTTTCAACTTCTGTGGTTACAGGATGATGCATAACTACTGAGAAGTTTTCAAAATCGATTTCGTAATAACACTTTACTTCTTCTATATTAGGTAAGTTATTAGAAAACATAATATCTACATCTGGAGAACCAATTGTAAAAATAGATTCCTCCAGCTCTCCCATTTGTATTAAACGCTGTTTTGCCTCATCATTAGAGGTATAGTGAATATGGCTTAATTTAGATACAGAATGTCTAATCAACTCATCAATAGTTCCCGATAGCTCCCCTCCTTCTATGTGAGCTACCAAAATGTTATTAAGACTCCCTACAATAGCACCTGCTAAAGCCTCAACTCTGTCACCATGTACAACGATTAAATCTGGATTTACCTCTTTAATATAGGCTGAAAAACCATTTATTGTTTTTGCTAATGTCAAATCCATCGTAGCTTCATCTGTATGATTATGAAAAGTTGATATATTTTCAAATCCACATCGCTCCACCTCTATGAGTGTATAACCGTATTCCTTTAGCAAATGCATACCAGTTACAAATATGAACGGCTCAAACCCAGAGTGATGCTCTACACTCTGAATTAATGATTTTATTTTACCAAAATCCGCTCTTGTACCAGTAAGAAATACAATTTTTCGCATTTATAACTTATAACCCAAAACAGTTAAACTTTTGCTCATTATACCATTCAGTTTTAATTTAATATCAGGATTTAAATTATTTACTTTGTGGTTTGTGCTAACAATTTTAGACAAATCAAAAGTACACTGTTGATTTACATTGACAAATTGAAGTATTTTACTCAACTCTCCTTTTGGATTCTCACAAAAATCTTCATAGCTTATTGAATGTTGTCTGTCTTTTCCAATTTTGGTTAAGAAATTAGAAATTTCAATAATAGAATCGTTATAATATTCTGCACATTTAAAAAGAAAATCTTCTTCAGAAAATGCATCTTGATAAGCTTTTACTCTAGGATATTCTTTTGTACACCAAGATTTAGAAACTGAGAATCCATTTCTATATAAATGGATGTATTTTGCATCTGGAAACATCTTATCAATTTCATCTAACAAAAAAGTGATTGCAGGACTTTTTAAAATAAAAACCTTATTGTTCGCATTGATCTTATTTTCGATAATCAATTTTAGCTTGAAACGATAATAAGCCGTCCATTGTTTTAAAGACTCCTTAGCTGTAAGTCTATAATTAATTAAGTCACTTAGCATAGGACTTCTTTCCTTACCACCAAATAGAGCTGGAAGAAACCAATCATACTGCTCGTTTTTATCTATTTGAATTCCTGGATTTGTCTCCAAGACATCAACCATTAAATCACTTCCGCATCGACCAGTACCTATAATGAATATTGGAGCTTCTATTTTATTTGTAGCTCTTGCTTTAAGCGTCTTTACTATAATTTTTATTTTTTCTAAAACAGTCATTTAATTAAAATCCTTGTAATCTATATGTTCCCCTTCTTCAATATTTCTAACTGCCCTTTTGCCTAGGACATCATTAAATTTTTCTGCTAAAATTTTTCCTGTCCCAGGTCGTTTTACCCAAATGTTTTCTTCTGAGAGTATTTCTCCTTTTTTTATATTTCTTATAGTACAAACTGTTGCGAAGGCAAAGTCTATTGTTACTTTTTCTTCTTTAGCAGGTGCTTTTGTTCCACCACGCATAGACCAAATTTCTTCACTTCCTTTAATTAGGTTGACACATTCCTGCTCATCCATACTACAAACAATATCAGGCCCTGTTCTTTGCATGTAATCTGTGAAATGACGTTCTAAAATTGAAGCTCCTAATGCCACTGCTCCAAGGCATGCATTATTATTCAGAGTATGATCGCTTAAACCAAACACAAGTTCTGGAAAAGCCTCATGCAACTCTAACATAGCACCATAACGTACCAAATGAAAAGGTGTTGGATACAAATTAGTTGTATGTAAAATTGCTACAGGTGTATTATACTTTTTAAATACCTTAATTGCTTTTGTAACACTTTCTATGGTATTCATCCCAGTGCTTAAAATAACAGGTTTTCCGAACTTAGCTATATGCTCTAATAGTGGATAATTATTGCATTCACCAGAACCTATTTTGAAAGCTGGCACATCAAACTTGTTTAAACGTTCTGCTGCAGCTCTAGAAAAAGGTGTAGACAGAAAGATCATGCCTTTAGATTCAACATAATTCTTAAGTTCCAATTCATCTTGTTCATTTAGAGCACAACGCTCCATAATTTCATATATTGAAACATCTGCATTTCCTGGAATGACAGACTTGGCTGCTTTACTCATTTCATCTTCTACTACATGTGTTTGATGCTTTACCATTTCCACTCCTGCTCTATGTGCGGCATCTACCATTTCCTTTGCGACTTTAAGGGAGCCTTCATGATTGATACCTATCTCAGCTATAACCAGTGGTGGGTAATCTCTCCCTATTTTTCTACCTGATATTTCTATAAATGGGTGCATTACTTTTTTAATTTTCTGCCTACTTTATAAATAAACGACGTTCTTATTTTATTTTTTATCCAAAACACATACTGTCTTACTGTAGGATTTATAAAAATTAATTGACCACCACCAGACCATTTGCTTGGAGAAGAGACTCCATAGCTTGGTGATTTATAATTACTTATAATCTCAACATGTTTTGAATTAGGAAAAAGCTTTTTTAATGCTTTTACTTGTTGAGTTCTAAGACCTTCTATATATATTATGCTATTTTGTTTAACATTATACTTTAATTTTTCTAAACTATTATCTGAACCGTCTACAATTATTAAATCAAATTTAGTTTCTTTATCAATCTGAGAAACATTGTTTAATAGCTTAATCTTACCATAATTATCTTTTAAATTTAAAGGCAATTGATTTAAACAAAATTCATTGGCTTCTGTTCCTGTATAATTAATATTTTTATTTGTTTCCCTAGCATAATTAAGCACTGTGTCAGAAATACTTCCTATGCCCAAACCTATTTCTAAAATTTGATTAATTTTAAAAGTATCTATTATACGTAAAATAGTAATTAAGGCAAATTCACTTGCTATATAATCTGCGCCTAATGCCTTAGAAAACTTTTTATACGTGTCTTTTGCTATCTGATTAGTAATTATCATTTTTATTATATTTTTTGAATAAATATTGAGCGTAATCAAAATCCTCTTCAGTATCTATATCAACATTGGCGAATCTATGATTTACAATATAAGGGTAGGATTGTTCATTAAAAATTACATTATTTCTTATTAATGAAGCTTTTGTAATATAAAGTAAACCATTTTCATAATACAAAGGCTCTAAATCTTGACTCCTCTGTCCTATTTTATAATTAAAAGGCTCAAATTTTTCTTCATTTATTTTACCCAGCTTTTTATGATCTCTACTCACGGTAAATAAACTTTCAGCATTACTTTTTTTATACTTATGAAATGCTTCGCTTAAAAGTTTTTTAGGTCTAAATGGGTTAGTGGGTTGTAACAGTATAACAGTATCTACATCTTTCAATTGCTGTAATGCGTGTATCAATACGGAAACAGTTGGTTCATGGTCTCCACTAATTTCTTCTGGTCTATCAATAACCTTGGCTTTAAATTTTAATGCTATTTTTTTTATTTCTTCATTGTTAGTGGATACATAAATATCGTCAATGATATGAGCGTTATTTTTAGCATAGTTTATAGAATGCGCTAATAGTGGTAAATTACCAAGAACTTTTACATTCTTATTTGGTAGTCTTTTAGATCCACCTCTTGCTGGGATTATTGCAATTGTCTTTTCCAAAGGATATCTTTTTATTATTCTAGCAATAGCTTTTCCATATTACTCAACCAAGACTTTAAACTATACTTTGATATCGGGATTTTGAATCTGTGACCATTGTTTATATAATCCTGATATGTTTTTTCTAAATGATTAATCCAAGAAATGGAACTTTGAGGATTATCAACTAACACCCCATAATTACCATAATCCAAGATTTCTGGAAGTGGCTCTATATTTGATGACAAGCAATAACAACCTGAAATCAGCGCCTCTGTAAGCGCCAATGGATGACCTTCATTACATAGTGTCGAAAATAAAAAAAATGAAGCAATCTGATAGTATTTTGGAAGCTCATTATTTGGAATTTTCCCTAAAAAAGACACCTGACTTTCTTGGTACTTGTCTTTATCGGTACCTATAACCAATAATCTAATATTAGGTTTATCTTTAGAAAAATCTCGCCATGCGTTTATAATTACATGCAGACCCTTTTTTTCTCTGTCTTGTGAGAGCCATAAATAATAGATACTGTTTTCATCCAAATTTAACCGCTTTTTTATTTCTTTTTGAACAGAAGGTGGTACTGGTTTAAACTTTTCTGAATCTATACCATTATATATCTGGTTTATCTGGCAGAAATTAAAATCACTTAATCTTTCTTTATGAATTATAGCGCTTGTATTTGTTAGTACTAATAAGCTATCTACAGCATTATAGAAATCCACCTTATTATTAATATCAATATCAAAACCGTGCAAATGATAAATAATCCTCACCTTATCTCTATTCTTATCCTTTATCAATAATTGGTGAATTGTAAAAAGCATATTTATATTATCAACAATATTGATTGTAATTTCACTTTCTCTACTAAGGATTTTTTTTAGTTGTTTATAATAATTTCTATATCTGTAATGCTTGAAAATTTTTTGGAACTTATACGAATTTATTTTTGGTGGTTTGACATAATAATACTTTTCATCATCTTCATAATTACTCGATTTAGGGCAAATAATATGAGTAAAAAGATTTGGTTTAGCTACTAGTAACCTGGTAAACATAAGGTTCCAACTACCAATCTTATCACTTGGCAAACCAATATATGATATTAATACGTTTACTTTCATTTATTAAGTAATGAGAAACCTTTTTTTATGGTGACACTGAGAATTAAAAATAAATTTATTTTGACAAAATCCGAAAATCCATTTTTCATTTCTGATGTTACTTTTTTAATTTCTGACTTATATTTTTTGAATATTTTATATCTATTTCTTATTGATTTCTGATAAACCATTATTTCATAAAACGCTTTTAGAGTATTTAAAGCCGTTATTTTTTTGTATTTCTCCAAATACTCTGTATTTACTATATCACTACTAGCATAAGTAAAATAATTATATGTAAATACATCTTCTATTTTTTTAGTTGACAAAGTCTTTTTAGAAGAAATTCGATCAAAGCCTCTTCTTATGAGGAATAGATAATCCTGCTCATAAGAATCAAATCTGAATTGATGCAAAAACATTCTAAAATGAAACTCCACATCTTGAATCTTTTGTCTCTCTTCATCAAATAAGGTTTTATTACTCAAAAAATTTCGATGCCATAATGGCCCTGGAGTTGATAAGTGAAATTGATTAGACACATAATCAAAAATATCACTATATTTTTTTTTAGGTTTAGAACTATCTATAATGTTATTGTTAGCATTAAAATATGCTCCATAAGAAAACACTGCATCAATCTCTTTCCTCTTTCTAAACAACTCTACTTTTTTTTCTAAAAAATCAGATTTAAGAATATCATCACAATCAAACCAATTAATGTATTCTCCCTTAGATTTTTCGAAACCATAATTCCTACATGCATTTGCTCCTTTTGGTCTGCACACAGGTCTTAAATACAACTTAAATCTTTCATCCTTAGCAACATATGTTCTAACAACTTCGACAGTATTATCTGTACTGCCATCATCTACAATAATGCATTCCCAATTACTATAAGTTTGTTTTAAAACACTATCTAAGGTCTCACCTATTAATGAGGCCCTATTATAAGCTGGAATTATTATTGAGACTAAATGTTTTTCCACTTATTTATATAACCTTAAAATATTCTGACTTTGGATTTTGTTATTGAAATTTTCTTCTACAAAACACCTTGCGTCTTTCCCCATTGATACTATTAAATCTGGAGTTAAAATAAATTTCTCGACAGCATTAGCCATTTCATTAATATTACCTTCTTCGATAACAAAACCAGTTTTGTTTTTTAAAACTGTTTCTGGCACACCTCCAGAATTAAAACATACGATAGGGATTCCCGTAGACTGTGCCTCAGCAACAACCAGTCCTTGTCCCTCTTCTCTTCCTAAATCGTCTTTTATTGAAGTCATTAAAAAAAGATGATTTTTATATAACTCTTCTAGTACCTTTTCTTGAGATCCACCTTTAAGAATTGTTATTTCTTCTTTTAGTTCTAGCTTTTCTATTTTATCAATTAATGCATGGTACTCATCTCCATCTCCCATAATTGTATATTGAACATTATAGCCTCTGTCCTTTAAAATTTTAATAACATCAATACCTAAATGTTGTCCTTTAAGTCTAATAAGCCTCCCAATGGTTATAATATGTAACCTATTACTGTACACCCTGTTTCTATACCTAAATAAATCTATATTAACACCAACCGGATTGATTAAAACTTTGTGCTCGGGAACACCCAAACAGATAAGGTTATTAAACAAATACCTCGAACTTGTTACTATATTATTGGATGTTACAAATGTTGACTTATAATAATTTTTAAAATAAGTTCTATCATTATCTGTTGAAAATGTATCGTAGCCATAAAAACTAGTGATTATATCCCCTTTTATCGCCCCAATATCTTTCATCTCAGATAATAATTTTCCATTTTTACCGAAATGAGCATGAAAAATGTCTGCTTCTCTATATTTTAGAAATATTGAAGCTTGAAACCACATTTTTAAAGTCTTTGCCTTCAGTCCATAACGTTTTGTGTTTAGGGTCTTAAAAAAAACTGGCATGTATCTTATATTATATAATAACACTTTAATGGCCAAAAGGATTCTTTTTAATTTATTCTGCGGAATATTTGGATTGAATGTTTCTGCGTTTTTATACAATCCACTTTCCAATAGCAAACTTTCTTGAGAAGAATCTTTAGAATTTAAAATTCTATTAGCTAAAATCTGTGCAGAATAGCCTTTCTCTATGGACTCTAATATAAGGTTGATAACAAAAGTCTCAGATTTTGAAGGAAAAATATCAAGTATATGTATAACTTTAAGCTTCAATTAAATCATTAGTTTAGATAGTGAGAACCTATAGTCTTATTTAAAACCCTACTTTTAGAGCATTCAATCTCTAAATTTTTATAAAAACGATATTCTTTAGCAGCTCCAAAGAATTTTTTCAACTTTAACTGCATTAATAAGAATAAAGCGTCTTTAAAAACCTGGCTTTTTTTATGCTTTAATTTACGTTTCCAATTTTTAAAATTAATATCGGCAAAAAGAATTTTTTCTCGATAGTTTAATCTATAAAAATATGCATCTGAAAACCTTTCAATATGCTCATAAACTCTATCCTTAGTATCATGAGAAACAAACAAATCTGCAGAGACACCAATTTTTAGCCCATGAAAAATTACCCTTTGCGCAAAGTTTACATCTTCTCCAAGATGAAAAAAAATAGGATCAAAACCACCAACTTTTTTAAATGTTGACATTGGCAAAAACCAACATGCTGCTGCTATAAAAGGGACTTGATAAAGGCTTTGCTTAGGCTTTTGTAAAACAAAATCAGAATAAAAATCTTTATTAAATTTATAATTGACATACTTTGAAAAAGAACTCTCCAAAAATTTACCAGACCAATCACAATGAATTGGACTTATAACACCAAAATCTGGATTTTGTTCTGACAGTTTTTTTAATTTTTCTAACGAATTTTCTTTGAGCTTTGCATCTTGATTAATCAACAATATATAATCTGCATTGTTATCAAGAGCATATTTAATACCTATATTATTTCCTTTTCCAAAACCTTGATTTACACTTTGCTCAATTACAATCACATCTTTGTAATACTCTTTTATAAAAGAAACCGTAGCATCTGTAGAAAGATTGTCTACGACAACAACTTTACTTTGCTCTACAACAGAATCTAAACATTCCTTTATCCATTTAATACCATTGTATGTTACAATAACAGTATAAATATTAAAAGGTTTCATTAAATGCTCCATCTCGTTCAGGATCTCTATGAAATATTAACTCAAGGAATTAAAAATCTTATCTAGAAGATTTCTTTTATCTAAATAACTATAACCTAACAAATCAATGTCTTTTTTATAAGTCTTATCTACCATTAGTCTACTCTTTTTATCATAAAACTTTGAATAATGTTTAGAATTTCGTTTTGCTGAAACATTCTCAAAAGAATTGAATTTTTTATTTATTCCTATCTCAGATAGGAGCTCATTCATTTCAACATTAAGGGATTCAAATCTTAATATTTTGTCTAACTTCAGACTTCCTTGTAAGTCAAAAAAATCAATTTGGCTTAATAAATGGTCACCTCTATATTCAGGTACTTCAGAATTATTGAAAACCTCTATAAAGTCACCCGTTCTATTCATATAATTTTCAAAAGAATCGCTTATTTTTCTTTCTTTACATATCCACAAATAATCGGAATAAGACCTGTCCCAAGGATTCCTAACAACAGTAAACTTATAGTATTCTTCCCATTGTTCTTCTGTTATCAAATTTGTCTCTAATAATTGCTTTGATGTAGCATGTTGAAGATGAATTTTTCTGTCGGGACACCATCCATATAGTATATCATAATTTGGTATCTTCCAATTGATCTTGGCTTCTGGATGAAAAAACTTGAATATACTTGTACCTGCACATTTCGGTATATGTATAAATATACATTTATGTTTATGCGATATCATTAATCTTATTCTCCCATTTAAAATTACTCAAAAACTTACCTAGATTCTTCTTATTAGGTAATTTACCACTACCAAAGTAATCACCATTTACAACAGATATATTTAATATTTTATCGTTATGATATATTTCATTTCTAGAATTCAAATCAATAATCTGTATACCTACAAAATACTGTCCTTCGGTAAGTTGTAGTCTATCTATTATACAATTAAACTCTGCGACTTCATCTTCACCTACTCTCAATGTACTATTAGTGTGAAATGTATTTAATGTTGATAATAAGCCTTCATTTTCATCAAAAATTTGAATTCTTATATTTAAATGCATTTCAAAATCATTTCTATTAGTAACACTAAGCATAAATCTATAGTGATTACCTGAGATTAGGTTTTCAGTCTCGAAATTATTTTCATTTAGTAAAGTAAATTTTTCAATCTTAATATCGTTTAATACTATTGGATAATCACCCTTTTTTAATTTATCCTCAGAAAAAAGGTTTAGATACATATAAACGGCCTGATCTACATTACCTACAAATGATATATTTCCATCTTTTAATACAATACATCTGGTACATAATTTTTGTACTGCTTCCATATTATGGCTCACAAAAAGCACTGTCCTACCATCACTATTAGAGATATCCTGCATTTTCCCTATGGCTTTTTTTTGGAATTCTGCATCACCTACAGCCAAAACCTCATCTACCACCAAAATATCTGGTTCCAAAAAAGCTGCTACAGCAAAGGCTAAACGTACTTTCATACCACTACTGTAACGTTTTACAGGAGTGTCTATGTATCTTAAACAACCCGAAAACTCAATAATTTCTTCAATCTTAGAATTTATTTCTTTTTTGGTCATCCCTAAAATAGCACCATTAAGGTAAACATTTTCTCTACCTGTCATTTCTGGGTGAAACCCTGTACCCACCTCTAATAACGAAGCTATTCTTCCTTTGGTTTTAATTTCTCCAGTACTAGGTGAAGTTACTCTCGAAAGTATTTTTAGCAATGTGGATTTTCCTGCTCCATTTTTTCCTATTATGCCTAATACTTCACCTCGTTTGACTTCAAAATTTATGTCTTTTATTGCCCAAACATAATCCGTTTCTCCTTTTTCAGATCTTTTATTGGTTTCACCTATTTTCAAATAAGGATCTTCCTTTCCTCTTATTTTACTCCACCATCTATTAAGATCATGACTTAAAGTACCAGTACCAACCAACCCTAATCGGTATTGCTTGCCAACGTTTTCTACTCTTAAAATAATCTCTGAACTCATCCTAGATAGTATCTATAAAACTTTTTTCTGTTTTATTAAAAATAATCAATCCAACCAAAAAGGTAACAATGCTTATTATAGCAGCATAAATCAATTTATTATAATCCAAATCACCAAGTCCCAAAACTATTGTCCTAAAAGCTTCAACTAAAACAGCAATTGGGTTCCATTCTATCAACCAATAATAGTCTGGTAGTTTTATTTTGAAATATGACATAGGATACATTACAGCTGAGCCATACATTAACAACTGCACACCAAATTGAACCAAAAAAGACAAGTCTCTGTATTTTGTTGTCATAGAAGATATTATCATTCCGAAACCAAGTCCTAACAAAGCCATAAAAATTACTAATACCGGAAACATAAGTATGTTTGGCTGTAATGTGAGTGAGTAATCTTTATGTGAAAACCACATATAATATATATAGAAGGCTATAAATATTAACAGTTGAATACCAAACTTTAGTAAGTTAGAAAACACCACAGACATAGGCATAATTACACGCGGAAAATAAACCTTACCAAATATGTTTTCATTTTTTTTAAAAGTATCACTGGTACCTACCAAACATTCCTTAAAATAGTTCCATAGTGTTACACCTGCTAAGTTGAACAAAAAATTTGGCACTCCATTTCCTGTAGGAATATTAGCAAGATTATTGAATATTAAAGTAAAAATTAATGAAGTAAATAATGGCTGGATAAGATACCAAAGAGGCCCTAAAACTGTTTGCTTGTAGACTGTTATAATATCTCTTTTTACAAACAAAACCAATAAGTCTCTATATCTCCATATCTCCTTGAAATTAAAATCAATTAACTTCTTCTTAGATGAAATTGTGTAAAGCCAGCTTTCTTCGGCAGTTTTCAAAATTTTCTTCAAGTATTATTTCACGCTAATATAAGAAATGAAATACAGGTAATTGGTTATAATATCATGCTTTTTCTATTGTATAGGTATTATAAAAGTATTTCAATTTTTCTATACCTTCGTCTAATGATATTAAATCTCGACCCAGAAGCTTTTTCATCTTAGATATATCTGGGCATCTCCTGTTCATATCTCCTTCTTTAAGTGCAGGAAGAAAAATAATTTCTGATGAAGAATTTGTAATCTTAATAACTTTTTGAGCCAATTCTAAAACACTAATTTCCTTTTCGTTACCAACATTTAGCACATCGTTAACATACACATCATTATACAATGCATTAATACAGGTATCTACATTATCATCTATGTAACAAAACGATCGTGTTTGACTGCCGTCTCCATAAATAGGAATTGGTTGATTGTTCAAAGCTAAACGCACAAATCTCGGAATTACAAAATCATTGCTTTGCATAGGTCCATAAGTATTAAAAAAACGGAAAATTGTGTAATCCAAATCGTACTCCTTTTTGTAGGCTTTAAAAAAAGCTTCTCCAACATTTTTAACAATAGCGTAAGGTAATCTTGAATTTAAGGGTGTAGTTTTTTCGTTTTGAGGAATTTCAAAAGGCTCTCCATAAACCTCAGAAGAACTTGAATAAAAGACGCGTTTTACACCTGAGTTTTTTGATAAAGAAAGTATGTTTTTTATGCCTTCAATATCGTTTAGAACATTAATTGGTTTTTTTAAAGTACGCTCTACACCTACCACTGCCGCATAATGAAAAACATATTCAAATTTATATGTTGCAAAGATTGAAATGATATCATTGTAGTCATTTACGTCTGCTCTAATGAACTTTATGTTGTCATTTTGCAAAACTTTTGACCTCTTTCCTGTAGATAAATTGTCTATTATAACAACCGTTACGTCATTTCTTAAAGCCAATTTAGCTGCTAGAGAACTTCCTAATTGCCCAGCTCCTCCCGTTATTAAAATATTTGTCATTAACTAAATAATTAAAGACCATATACTTAGGGAATATAAAAGTCAATTGAATATTGACCAAAATATAAATTTTTAGCTAAAAAAAAAGATTTTGAAGGTTATTTCTTAATTAAAATAATCCCAAGTAATTTTTAAACCTTCCCTAACCGTATATTGAGGTTTGTAGCCTAATAGCTTTTCTGCTTTAGAAATATCTGCCAAAGAATCTCTTACATCTCCTTGCCTTGGTGGGCCATAGACAGCATCTAACTCAGAACCTGCCGCAACTTTAAGTGAGTCCCAAAGGTAATTTACTGTAATACGTTCTCCACACGCAACATTAAATACTTCATTTGCAGCTTCTTTTGGTGCAAAGAATCCTCTAATATTAGCCTGTACAGCATTATCCACAAATGTAAAATCTCTGGTTTGCTCACCATCACCATTTATTTTAGATGGCTTATTGTCTTTCAAAGCTTGCATAAATAGTGGAATTACCGCAGCATAAGCGCCATTTGGGCTCTGCTTTGGTCCAAACACATTAAAATAGCGTAATCCTATAACATCTGTACCATAAGTTTTTCCAAAAACATCTGCATACAATTCGTTTACATACTTTGTTACCGCATAAGGAGATAATGGCTTTCCGATAGTATCTTCAACTTTTGGCAAGGATTTACTATCGCCATACGTCGAACTTGATGCAGCATACATCATACGCTTTACGGTCTTACTTTCTTTTAAAGCTATGAGCATATTTAAAAATCCTGAAACATTTACCTCATTTGAAGTTGCAGGATCATTAATAGAACGAGGCACAGAACCCAAAGCTGCCTGATGCGTCACATAATCTATACTTTCCATTGCTTCTTTGCAAGTTTCCAAATCTCTAATATCTCCTTCTAATAATTCAAAAGAAGGATTATCCATAAACTCAGTTAAATTTTCGCGATAACCGTTAGAAAAATCATCTAGTACTCTAACTTTTTTAGCACCATACTTTAACAAATACTCTACAATATTGGAGCCTATAAAGCCTGCTCCACCTGTAACTAAAAAACTTAATTGTGATAAATCTTGGTTATGATATTGATTTGAGTACATGATAAGGTTGGTGTTTAAGATTTATAGACGAGCATCTACTGAATTGATTGGCAATAACGATTTAACATCAAATACTACACTGTTATCAGATTTAAGATTATCAATAGATAATTCTAAAAATTCATTATGAGACACTGCCAAAATAATAGCATCATAATTAGATTGTAAATCATCCATAGAGGATTTTAAATCTAGATTGTATTCGTGCTTTACTTCTTCTGTTGAAGCCCAAGGATCATAAACATCTACATTAACATGATAGGATTGCAATTCTTCAATAATATCAATAACTCTAGAGTTTCTAATATCTGGACAATTTTCTTTAAAAGTAATACCTAAGACCAATGCGTTAGAGCCTTTAATAGTTGCTCCTTTATTAATCATCATCTTAACAGTTTCGGTGGCAACATAGCTTCCCATACTGTCGTTCATCTTACGACCTGCAAGAATAATTTCTGGATTATAACCAGATTCTATAGCTTTTTGCGCTAAATAATAAGGATCTACACCAATACAGTGACCACCTACTAAACCAGGTGAAAACTTCAAGAAATTCCATTTTGTACCAGCAGCCTCTAAAACCGCTTTGGTATCTATATCTAAAAGTCTGAAGATTTTTGATAGTTCATTAACAAAAGCAATATTAATATCACGTTGAGAATTTTCAATTACTTTGGCAGCCTCAGCCACTTTTATTGAAGGAGCTAAATGCGTTCCTGCTGTAATAACTTTTTTATAAAGTTGATCTACTTTTTCAGCAATCTCAGGGGTTGAACCAGAGGTTACTTTTAATATCTTAGTTACCGTATGCTTTTTGTCTCCGGGATTAATACGTTCCGGAGAATATCCTGCATAAAAATCCTTATTAAACTTAAGACCTGATACTTTTTCTAAAACAGGAATACAAACATCTTCTGTTGCACCAGGATATACCGTAGATTCATAAACAACAATATCATCATTCTTTAACACCTTACCTACAGTTTCACTTGCTTTTATAAGTGGTGTAAATACCGGACGCTTTAACTCATCTGTTGGTGTCGGCACTGTAACAATATAGTAATTAGCTACCGCTAAGGCTTCTAAATTATCTGTTATATACAAGCCTTTATCAGCACTTAGATCTGAAGTTAAAACAGATTTAAGGTTATCATTATCAACTTCTAATGTTTTGTCTACACCAGAATTTAACTCATTGATTCTTTGCTTATTGATATCAAAACCAACAACAAAAAATTGTTTTGCAAATTCTACAGCTAATGGTAAACCAACATAACCTAATCCTATGATTGCAATTTTATCTTCAGAATGTGTCATCTGTTAAAAATAGATTTTAAAATGAGTTTCAAATCTAAATAAAAACTATAATTCATTACGTAGTTTTTGTTGATTTTCACTTTATCTACCCAAATAATCGTTCTATTGTAGTGATCTGGATCTTTTTGTCGTTCTAACACCTTTTCTTCATCCTTGTATTTTAATGTAGCTTCACCTGTAACACCCGGTTTAACCAATAACACTATTCTGTCATCCCCTTCTAATTTATCTGCAAAACCCTGAACATCTGGTCTAGGTCCAACAAAACTCATATCTCCTTTAATAACATTAAATAATTGAGGTAGTTCATCTAATTTAGTTCGTCTTAAAACTTTACCAAATGATGTGGCGCTTTTATCTAAATGACCTAGTTGATGCACACCCTCTTTGAGAGTTCTAATCTTGTAAATATTAAACAACTTACCGTATTGACCTACTCTTTTTTGTGTAAAGACACCATACTTTCTAGTATCTAAAGAAGCTATGAATACTAGGACAATAATTGGAATAATTAAAAAAGGTAACAACAACAAAACTAAGAGAACATCAAATATTCGTTTTGTTCTGAGTTGTTTTTTTGTAATCAAAATCTAAGAAATATAAAGGAGTTATAATCGTCTTAAGAAGTTTTTAGCCTTCTTGAAAAAAGATTGATTATCCTTTTCATGATAAGCATTGCCATAAGCACCATAACCGTAGCCGTAACCATAGCCATAACCATAGCCATAACCGTAATTATGATTACTCTTATGTTTATAGAAATTGAGAACAAAACTTATATTTTTTAATTCCCCTGTTCTATATTTAGAATTAACTAATTGAAGCATACCTTTTTTGGTATAGTCTAGCCTTACCATAAAAATAGTAGCGTCTGCATATTGTGTTAGTTCCAAAGCATCAGTCACCAAACCAAGAGGAGGGGTATCTAAAATAATTATGTCATAATCATCTTTTAAATCACTAATCATCTTTTTTAGTCTATCTCCCATTAACAATTCTGAAGGGTTTGGAGGAATTGGACCTGAGGTAATTAAATCTAAATTTTCAATATGTGTATTGGTTACAATTTCATTTAAATCACTATCCTCTATTAAATAATTAACAATCCCTTTTTCATTTGTAATATTAAAATCATCAAAGATTTTGGGTTTACGTAAGTCTAACCCAAGTAAAATAGTTTTTTTACCAGATAGCGCATAAACTGTAGCTATGTTTATAGATGTAAATGTTTTACCCTCACCACTTACGGAAGAGGTAATCATTAATGTATTTGCTCTGGTATTTGAGGGATTATTCTTAAATATAAATTGCAGACTAGATCTTATAGCCCTAAAAGATTCAGCTACCGCAGATTTCGGCTTTTCATAAGCAATTAAATTGTTTTTATAACGGTATTTTCCAACAAGCCCGAGAATTGGAATCTTAGACATCTTTTCTATTTCATCAGATCCATGAACTGTACTATCTAAAAGATAAATGACAAATATCATAAACATAGGCGCAAAGAAACCTATCATTAATGCTAGCATATAGTTAAGAGATTTCTTTGGCCCTATCGGTGGATTCCCTATATCTTTAGCCTCATCTATCACCGTTATATCAGATACATTTGCTGCCTTAACAATTGCAGCCTCACTTCTTTTTGCTTGATAAACATCATAAGCCTCTCTGCTTATGTCAAGACTTCTCTGAATCTTTAAATATTCTTGTTGATTTTCAGGAAGATCAATAAGTTTTCCTTCTAAACCTGCAATCTTTCTAGATAATGTATTAAGCTGAACACTTATGGTATTCCTTGTAGAGTTTATGGCCTCTAATAATACATTCTTTTCAGTATCTATTTTTCGATCTAAATCGTCGAATAAAATTGAACCTTCTTTAGTGCTATACTCTAAGTTGCGTCTTTCCACAGACAACCCTATAATACGACTAGCGCTGGATAAAATATTTGATTCTGTTATACCTACAGTTGATGGGGCGGCTATTTGGGTGTAGTCAGTTCTTGTTCTTAGATAGTTTTCTAGTGTATTCAAATAATTGAGCTTAGACTGTTCTTGTAATTGTTCTTGCTCGTATGTTCTAAGTTGATCTGAGACTTGGAGTATTTCTTCTTCAACATCAAAAACTTTATTTTTCTTACGAAAATCATTCATTTCGTCAGTTACAATCTTTAATTTTGCATCAACATTTCCTAAACTACTATCAATAAATTTAATTGTATTTGTTGCATAAAGATTCTTACGCTCCAATTCAGTTTTACTTAAAATAGCTGTTGTTGCATTCAAAAAATCTACAATTTTTGATTTATTCTTTCCTACCAATGATAGTCTTAGAACAGATGATGCTTCTTTAGAAGATGGTTCTATGTTAATTGTACTCCTGTAAATATTTACAACGCTGTCAAAATTTAAGTATCTTACATAATAATTTATCTCTGGATTTAAAGCTGAATCGTCCTTTAAATATATAACCCCATTAAAGAAAGGTAATTGAACTGGCTTACCAAATTGAAATACCTCTTTAAACAAACCAGGCTCTATGTCTATGGACTTTTTCTCTTTAGTATTGTATATCTGCACTTCACTACTCTCCTTTTCAAACTCATAAGACAATTCAAAATTCTCTTTATCAAGAATTTTTATCTTTAAAGCTTTATTTATTACTTGTGGAGCTGATTTACTTGTAACGACCTCAAAAGGGCATTCTTTGTAAATATCTATTAAATGGTATTTACCTTGCCTTAAATACTCTTTATAAAACTCTAAAGAGTCAATCACTAATTCATTGTGTGTCCTGGTTTTTATAGCCGTGATAATACTTCCCACTTTACCTGATACACCTCCCCAATTAAATGATATACTAGTATTGGCTGTAAAAAAAGGGTTTTGATCATTCTCTACAGTGATTAAGGAATCTAATCTGTAGATGTTTTGCTTTCTAACATTGATGAAGTAAGCAACAATCAAAGCCACACCAATACAGAGCAAAACTAATTTCCATAGATTTAATGCTTTAAATAAAAACCCTTTAAAATCAAACCCTGCTCTCTGAGATTCTAATGATTCAATATCCTCAAAATCCTTATAATCCATATATTATAGTCTAGTAAAAATTAAAACCGTAGTTGCTGCCAACGATACAATTGTTGCTATTGTAGAAATACTAGAAACAGCTGTTTCTCCTGTACCTATTGACTTTTGTTTTAATGGTTTAACATAAATCATATCATTAGGCTGAATATAATAATATGGAGATTTCATAACATTAACATCTGTTAAATCTAAACTATGAATCTTTTGCCCTTGCGGATATTGCCTTATAATCATCACCTCTTTTCTATTACCTGTTAATGGTATTTCTCCAGCATTAGCTATTGCTTCAAATATGTTAACTCGTTCTTTAAAAAGTGTTATAGTGCCTGGATTACCTATTTCACCTGTGGCGGTATATCGTAATCCAGCTAATTTAACCGTAACAAAAATATTAGCAGTTTCTTTAAACTGTTCATCGAGCAATTTTTGCTCTATCATTTTTTCAATCTCTTCTGCAGTGTAACCTAAAACATTTAAAATACCAAGATTAGGAATCCTAATATTACCATGAATATCTACAGTAAAACCATCAAAATAGGCACGCTCAGCACTATCTGCATTTAAATTAGCCTCACCAATTGGGTTAAAAATCTGGGTATTGTTTTGATCCAAAACTTTAATTCTAATATTCAGAATATCATCAATTTGAATACGGTATGGCTTCTGAACTTCAGACAAATTATAAGGTATTGTGTCATTTACTGCATTCCCTTTATTCTGAAGATAAATTGTGTCTTTATGTGGAATACACGACGAGATAAAAATGCAACTAAGAGCAATAATCAAAAGCTTGATGCTTCTCATAGATATTATATGATGTTTACTGACAAATATAATGTATCACCACCAATAACAAAACTATTAGGTTTCTTTTTGGTTTATTTACGTTCTTTGCATAAAATTTTATAAAGTTTGAATTACCTCAACGTAGAAAATATTTCAAAGTCTTATGGAGAACTCGTGCTCTTTCAAGATTTATCATTCAGTATCCACAAAGACCAAAAGATAGCTTTTGTTGCTAAAAATGGAAGCGGAAAAACGTCCATTCTCAATATCTTATCTGGAAAAGATACACCAGATGAAGGACAGGTTGTCGTTAGAAAAGGACTTCGTCTCGCTTTTTTAGATCAGGAACCTGATTTAGACAATAAACTTACAATTGAAGAAACCATCTTTGCTTCAGATATACCTATTTTAAAAGTTATTGAAGCTTACGAAAAAGCGCTTAAAAATCCCGAAGACACCGAAGCTTATCAATTGGCTTTTGAGGCTATGGACAGAAACAATGCTTGGGAATTTGAAACCCAATACCAGCAAATCTTGTCTCAGTTAAAGCTAGATGATTTGAGTCTCAAAGTGAGCATTCTTTCTGGTGGCCAACGTAAACGTCTTGCACTGGCACAAGCTTTATTGAGCAAACCAGATATCTTAATTTTAGATGAGCCTACCAACCATCTCGATTTAGAAATGATAGAATGGTTAGAAGATTACTTTGCAAAAACCCAGCAAACCCTTTTTATGGTTACTCACGATCGTTACTTTTTAGAGCGTGTTTGTAACGAGATTATAGAATTAGACCAAGGGCAATTATACACTTACAAAGGCAACTATTCCTATTACTTAGAAAAGAAAGAAGCTCGTATAGAAAGTGAAGCTACAGAAGTTGGCAAGGCCAAACAACTATACAAGAAAGAACTCGACTGGATGCGTCGACAACCAAAAGCGCGCACCACAAAATCTAAAAGCAGAATTGACGACTTTTTTGAAATAAAAAAGAAAGCCCACCAACGTAGAAAAGACCATCAAGTTCAGCTTGAAATTAATATGGAACGCCTTGGTAGTAAAATCATTGAGTTTCATAATGTATCCAAGGCTTTTAAAGACAAGAAAATTTTAGATGGTTTTGATTATACCTTTAAAAAAGGCGAACGTATTGGTATCATTGGAAAGAACGGAACCGGAAAGTCGACCTTTTTAAATCTATTAACAGGTAGTCTAAATGCTGATGGTGGTAAAATCGTTATTGGAGAAACCGTAAAAATCGGTTACTACACCCAAGGAGGCATCACAGTAAAACCAGAACAAAAAGTTATTGATGTTATCCGTCAATATGGTGATTATATTCCATTGGCAAAAGGCAGACAAATAAGTGCTCAACAGCTTTTAGAACGCTTTCTTTTTGACCGTAAAAAACAATATGATTTTGTTGAAAAATTAAGCGGTGGTGAACAAAAGCGATTGTATTTGTGTACAGTTTTAATTCAGAATCCTAATGTTTTAATTCTCGATGAGCCAACCAATGATTTAGATATAGTAACACTCAACGTACTTGAAGATTTCTTGATGGATTTTCCTGGTGTGCTTTTAGTGGTGTCTCACGACCGTTACTTTATGGATAAAATTGTAGACCATCTTTTTGTTTTTAGAGGCGAAGGCGTTATTGAAGATTTCCCAGGAAATTATTCAGATTTTAGGGCTTACGACAGTAGCCAATCAAAGCAAGTGGAAAACACAGAGAAGGTAGACAATGCTGAAGCTGTTAAACAAAACGAAGCCACTAAACTATCCTATAACGAACAGAAAGAATACAAGAATTTAGAATCTAAAATTCGTTCGTTGGAATTAGACAAAAAGGCCATGGAAGCTAAGTTTAACAATCCAGATTTATCTCAAGATGACATCAATAAACTTTCAGCAAAATTGCAAGTTATTATAGATACTATTGAAGAAAAAGAATTGCGTTGGTTTGAATTGGCCGAAAAATTAGAAAATTAATGTCATTGCGAAGAAGACACTTTTTGTCTACCATAGCAATCTCTTAATATGTATCAAATAAAACAATACATAAAATTCCTTTTCAAAGCCACCAATCAACACGGTGTACACTCTCCATTTGTATATAATTTTGTAACTAAATGTTTATATGATAAGAAGAAGTACAACGCTTACAAAGACCTTCAGAATTATAGAAAATTACTCCAAGCTTCAAAAGTAACTCTACAAATAACCGACTTAGGCGAAGGCTCAAAAACTTTAGGTAATGAAGAAAGAAAAGTGAGTCAAATGGTCTCAACGTCTAGTAGTACAAAAAAAGAAGCCAGACTATTATATCGAGTTGCTAAATATTTTAAATTAAGTTCTGTATTAGAACTAGGCACTTCTCTCGGAATGGGAACTTATGCTTATGCTTTAGCTAATCCAACTTCAAAAATCACAACTATTGAAGGCTGTAAAAACACTTCAAACTTTACAAAATCCCAGTTTGAAAATTTAAACGTCAACAACACCAACTTTAACATTGGTGCATTTGCTTCAAAAATTAAAAAATTAGACCAAACGCATTTTGACTGCGTCTACTTTGATGGTCACCACAATAAGGAAGCAACAATTCAATATTTTGAAGCACTTTTATCTAAAGCACATAACGACTCCATTTTCATTTTTGACGATATCTATTGGTCCAAAGAAATGACCGAAGCTTGGGAATATATTAAGTCTCATAATACTGTTACTGTTACTGTAGATTGTTTTCATTTGGGCTTTGTATTCTTCAGAAAAGAACAAGCCAAAGAACATTTTAAAATTAGATTGTAACAAGCCCACAACTTTAACGTCTTATTGGCAAACAGATTTTTAAATTCTTTATCTTGCAAAGGATTTAAGGAACCAACAGCTATTTTTATGAGCGACAACGTCATTGAGATTAGAGGTATTATAAGAGATTTTAAATTAGGACAAGAAACCGTTCACGTTCTAAAAGGCATTGATTTAGATATTAAACGTGGCGAATATGTCGCCATTATGGGACCTTCGGGTTCTGGTAAATCTACGCTTATGAATCTTTTAGGATGCTTAGATACACCAACAGCCGGCTCTTACAACCTTAATGGTAAAGACGTGAGCCAAATGACAGATGATGAGTTGGCAGACATTAGAAATACCGAAATTGGTTTCGTTTTTCAAACCTTTAATCTATTACCAAGAACCACAGCTTTAGATAATGTTGCATTACCAATGGTCTATGCAGGTGCTACCAAAAAAGAACGAATTGATAGAGCTTCTGAAGTCTTAACCGATGTTGGTCTGGCTGACCGCATGGATCACAAACCTAATCAGCTATCTGGTGGACAAAGACAACGTGTTGCTGTTGGTAGAGCTTTGGTAAACAAACCTTCCATTATTTTGGCTGATGAGCCTACAGGTAATTTAGATTCCAAAACTTCTTTGGAGATCATGGAATTGTTTGATCAAATCCATGCTTCTGGCAACACGGTAATTATGGTAACGCACGAGGAAGATATTGCCGCACATGCCAAACGCGTTATCCGTTTACGTGATGGTATGATTGAGAGCGATACTTATAATTAAAACTCATTAATATACTATTCTCAAATCAACTTTCTAGTTGTAATTTTTAACTCGTAACTTTGTTTTTATGAAAGTATACACAAAAACAGGAGATAAAGGCACTACTGCACTATTTGGTGGCACACGTGTTCCTAAACATCATATTCGCATAGAAAGTTACGGTACTATTGACGAACTTAACTCGCATATAGGTCTCATCAGAGATCAAGACATTGACCAACTATATAAAAATACCCTAATGCATATTCAGGATCGTTTATTCACTGTTGGTGCAATTTTAGCAACCGATCCCGAAAAAGCCACCCTAAAAAATGGTGAGCAACGCTTAAAAATTCCAAAAATATCAAACGAGGATATAGAACGTTTGGAAAAAGAAATGGACGCCATGGAAGCAAGTTTACCACCAATGACACATTTTGTGCTACCTGGTGGCCACCAAACCGTGTCATTCTGTCACATAGCACGTACAGTGTGCCGCAGAGCTGAGCGAATAGCCTCTCACCTTAATGATTTAGAGCCTTTTCAACCAGAAACGCTCATGTACATTAACCGCCTTTCTGACTACCTTTTTGTGTTGGCACGGAAGTTGTCTCATGACTTACACGCTGAAGAAATAAAATGGATTCCTCAAAAAGAATCGTAGAAATTTTATGTCATTGTGAGCAAAGCGTGGCAATCTATTCAGAATAGGATTATAACAGCAAATTAATAGTCTGAAATAGTTAAAAACAACACGTTCTTTTTAATAATGAATAATTAATTTACTTTTTTCTTGAATAATTCAGCTAAAAAATTATTTTTGCAAAAAATTAAAACCCACAACGCAAATGTATTGGACATTAGAATTAGCATCGTATTTAAGTGATGCACCTTGGCCAGCAACAAAAGATGAGCTTATAGACTACGCGATTAGAACAGGAGCACCTCTAGAAGTTGTAGAAAATTTACAAGCAATAGAAGACGAAGGAGATTCTTACGATTCTATCGAAGAAATTTGGCCAGACTATCCAACAGATGAAGATTACCTCTGGAACGAGGATGAATATTAACATATAATAAAATCTCAAAAAAAGTCTCTTGCGTTATCTTAACTGAGAGACTTTTTTTATTTTCGGATTCTCTTAAACGAGAAGACCGTAGTGGCTGTTTAGCCATTAAATTTTACTGAAATTAATACACAGATTGAGTATCAATCAATCTGAAGCAAAACATTCAAAATGGGCATATTAGATAAAGTACTAAAGGTATTTGTAGGAGACAAATCTAAACAAGACGTTAGTGCCATTAAACCAATCGTAGACAAAATAAAAACATTTGAACAAGCACTTGAAGCCTTATCTCATGACGAGTTAAGGGCAAAAACAGCTGAGTTCAAAGAAAAAATAGCTGAAGCACGTAAACCACTTCTAGAAAGACAAAACGAACTTTTAGCTAAAGCTGAACAAACAGAAGACATAGACGAGCGCGAAGACATCTACCAAGAGGCAGATAAAATAGAAGACGATATCTACGAAGTTACCGAAGATGTTCTTAACGACATTTTACCTGAAGCCTTTGCCGTAGTTAAGGAAACTGCTAAGCGTTTTGTTCACAATACTGAAATTCCGGTAACTGCAAATGCTTTTGACAGAGAAGTTTCTGGTGACAAAGATTACGTTACTTTAGATGGTGACCAAGCTATTTGGGCAAACTCTTGGGATGCGGCTGGTAAGCCTATCACTTGGGATATGATTCACTATGATGTGCAGTTAATTGGTGGTATTGCAATGCATCAAGGAAAAATTGCAGAGATGCAAACTGGTGAAGGCAAAACCTTAGTAGCTACACTTCCTGTATACTTAAATGCCTTAGCTGGTAAAGGTGTTCACCTTGTTACAGTTAACGATTACCTAGCAAAACGTGATAGCGCTTGGATGGCTCCAATTTTTGAGTTCCATGGCTTAAGTGTAGATTGTATAGATTACCACACACCAAACTCAGATGCACGTCGCAAAGCGTATAATGCAGATATCACTTATGGTACTAATAACGAATTTGGTTTCGATTACTTACGTGATAACATGGCACATTCGCCAGAAGATTTAGTACAACGTCCACATCACTACGCTATTGTCGATGAGGTCGATTCCGTATTAATTGATGATGCTCGTACACCGTTGATTATTTCTGGTCCTATCCCAAAAGGAGAAGAACATGAGTTTGATGTACTTAAACCAAAAGTGCAACAAATTGAAGAAGTACAACGCAAATACTTAGTAGGAGTCTTAGCAGAAGCTAAAAAACTAATTGCGTCTGGAGACACTAAAGAAGGTGGTTTCCAACTATTACGCGTGTATAGAGGTATTCCAAAAAATAAAGCCTTAATTAAGTTTTTGAGTGAAGAAGGTGTAAAACAATTACTTCAAAAAACTGAAAACTTCTACATGCAAGATAACAATAGAGAAATGCACAAAATTGATGCAGAACTTTATTATGTTATCGACGAGAAGAACAATCAAGTTGAATTAACAGATAAAGGTGTTGAATACCTTTCTGGCAAGGACGATCCTAATTTCTTCGTGATGCCAGAAATGGGAACCGAAATCGCAAAGATTGAAAACAAAGGGCTTTCATCTGAAGAAGAGGCGGTTCTTAAAGAAGAATTATTCAGAGACTTCGGTATTAAATCTGAACGTATTCACACCCTTAACCAATTACTAAAAGCGTATGCGCTTTTTGAAAAAGACGTACAGTACGTAGTAATGGACAACAAGGTAATGATCGTAGATGAGCAGACTGGTCGTATTATGGATGGTCGTCGTTATTCTGACGGATTACACCAAGCGATTGAAGCTAAGGAAAATGTAAAGATTGAAGCTGCTACACAAACGTTTGCAACGGTTACGCTTCAAAATTACTTTAGAATGTACCGTAAACTATCTGGTATGACAGGTACTGCGGTTACTGAAGCTGGCGAGTTCTGGGAAATCTACAAATTAGATGTGGTTGAAATACCAACTAACAGACCAATTGCCAGAGACGACAGAGAAGATTTAGTTTACAAGACAAAACGCGAAAAATACAATGCTGTAATCGATGAAGTTGTAGAATTATCTAACGCAGGAAGACCTGTGCTAATTGGTACAACCAACGTAGAAATTTCTGAGCTTTTAGGTAAAATGTTGAGCATTCGTAAGATTCCACATAACGTACTTAACGCGAAGCAGCACAAACGTGAAGCAGAGATTGTTGCCGAAGCTGGTAATGCTGGTCAGGTAACAATTGCTACTAACATGGCTGGTCGTGGTACAGATATTAAGTTGAGTAATGATGTTAAAGAAGCTGGTGGTTTAGCCATTGTTGGTACAGAGCGTCACGATTCACGTCGTGTAGACCGACAGTTACGTGGTAGAGCTGGTCGTCAGGGAGATCCAGGAAGTTCGCAATTCTATGTGTCTCTAGAAGATAACTTAATGCGTCTATTTGGTTCTGAGCGTATCGCTAAAATGATGGATAGAATGGGACTTAAGGAAGGTGAAGTGATTCAGCATTCTATGATTTCTAAGTCTATTGAGCGCGCTCAGAAAAAAGTTGAAGAAAACAACTTTGGTGTTCGTAAGCGTTTGTTAGAGTATGATGATGTTATGAACGCTCAGCGTGAAGTGGTTTACAAACGTCGTCGTCATGCTTTACATGGTGAGCGTCTTCGTGTAGATTTAGCGAACATGATTTTTGATACGTCGGAAGGTATTGCAATAAGCAACAAAGCTGCTAACGACTTCAAAAACTTTGAGTTTGAGTTAATCCGTTATTTCTCAATGGCATCTCCAATTACTGAAGCAGAATTTGCTAAAATGGGTGAGCAAGAAATAGCTGGTGTTATCTACAAAGAAGCCTTTAAGCACTATCGCGAAAAAATGCAACGTGCGGCTGACTTAGCCTATCCTGTAATTGAAAATGTGTACAACACGCAACGCGACAGATTTAAGCGTATCGTTGTGCCATTTACAGATGGTGTTAAGAATTTACAGGTTGTAACAGACTTAGAAAAAGCTTACGAAACAAAAGGTAAGCAGTTAATTAATGATTTTGAAAAGAACATTACACTTGCCATTGTAGATGACGCTTGGAAAACACATTTACGTAAAATGGATGAGCTAAAGCAGTCTGTACAGTTAGCAGTACACGAGCAAAAAGATCCGTTATTGATTTATAAGTTTGAAGCTTTTGAGCTATTTAAAACTATGATAGATCAGGTGAATAAAGATGTTATTTCATTCTTATTTAAAGGTGAAATTCCTCAGGAAACTGCCAACACCATTCAAGAAGCAAAACAACGTAAGCAAGAGAAGCTCGAAACTCAGAAAGAAGAAATTCCAAACATGGATGAGCGTGCAGCGCAAAGCAGAGCTGCAGGACAAGGAGCGTCTCGCCAACAGCAACAAGTGGTAGAAACTATTGTTAGAGAGCAACCAAAAATTGGCCGTAACGACAAAGTAACCATTAAACATGTGATGAGTGGTGAAAGCAAAGAAGTAAAATACAAACAAGCCATTCCTTTAATTGATAAGGGAGAATGGGTTTTGGTTAATGATTAAAAAATAAATATTACCTGAGGTAAAATTTCATTATATTGAAATTTGCACCAAAAAATCTTAATAATATATGATTTATAAACACCTTAGTAGAGTAATCTTTATTTCTATACTAACTCTAACAATTCTTAATAGTTGTAATTCAAGTGATAATAATGATGATTCCGGCGAAGTAAGTCAACAACCTATTGAACAATATTATATCAAAGGTCTGTTAGATGGGGAAGAATTATTATTAGAAAAAAACATATACGAGTCACCTGAGCTCAACAACCCTTATGAGCATAGTATTGACTATGGTGGTAGTCAAATTTATTATGAAGAAAACCCTGATACTCCAGAGACAGGTACTTGTCAAACTAGATTTGCTTGTGGTTTTGCATTTTATGATTTTCAAGAAAATCCTGAGCAACTAGATGAAGCAAAAATGTATTTTTCTAAAATTCCATTATCGCTATGTAATTCAGAAAACGAGACTATTTCTATGGAAAATTTTTTCAATCTTGACACATACACTTATGCTCGTTTTCCTGAAAACATTGTTTTAAATAATGTAGCTCTTGATTTTTTTCCCGTAGAATTTGATAGTAATGAAAATTATTATTCATCACGCTTTGGTGATAATAATAATGCTTCTTTTGATATAATATCTGCGACAGAAATTGAAGATGGCATATATTCTGTTGAAGGGACCTTTAATTGTAAATTATATGGTTTTAATGATCCAACCGAATTTAAGGAACTTATTAATGGTGAGTTTAAGATTAAGATTAGAAAAAACATTAATGAATAGACGAATCTATTTAATTTAAAAGAAACTTTTTCAAACCTTTATTCAAAAATTAAATCTATAATCCTGATGTTAAACCATCAGGATTTTTGTTTTCATAGTAAAGCAAGTTGTCACTTCGACTGCGTTAATTGGAACTATCAGGAAGTCATTAAATAGAACTTCCAGGATATCATTAATTTTTTTATTCTATATTTACATTACAACCTACTTATAATTAATTTATTATGAACCCAAATCTATTTCGCATACTAGCGTTTGTGCTAAGTATAGCATTTGTATCGTGTTCTTCGGACGATACGAGCTCAATTCCTGATGAAACCAATAACGAGTTTACTTTTAATGGAAACACTTATGATTTAATGTCGGTAATCATTGTTGATGAAAATACTGCTAATAATGACCCAAGTGACATCAGTATTAGTCTTTTTAACAAAACCAGTTCTGAAATTACAAGCAACAACGATTTGAGCGATGTTAACTATGTTAACTTTAAAATTGTTGATGCCACCATTCAGAACACCACTTATAATGAGATTGACAGCTATGATGTTTCCATAAACAGCAGTATTACAAATAGTGAGTTTACAGCTGGCACTGTTTTACTTTCTGATGATGATTCGCAATCAGATGTGTATGCACAGTCTGGTACAGTAACCGTAACTAACTTTACTGAATTTAATATCGTCTTTACGTTTACATTTACCAGAAACGATGGAAAGGTTATTTCTGGTAGCTACGATGGTAATTACTATATGCCTAATTAATAAAATACGCAGAAATACGTATTTTAAAATAGAAACAGTGTCTGTAGTTTTACTTTTCAACTTACAAAAGAGACATGTCTATACTAGCCAGCATTGTAGCACAACCCAAAAAGCATCTCAGAGAATGGGATTTTTTAATTTTTACATTACTAACTGCTTTATCTATTGGTTATGGACAAACAACAGTATTTTATGTCATTTACTTTTTTTGGTGGAATGAGTTTATTAGAATAGTTGTTAGAAGTCTTTTTTACAGACACAATAAAAGTAATAGCGACAACCAATTAGGCTCTAAATTTATGTTTGGCTCTTTGTTTATTATGTTCATTTATTTGGTATTTATCATAGTATTCTTCGGAATGATAGCCAACTGGGACAACTCTGATATTACACTAACCAACATGGAAATTCTATTTTTTAAGAATTGGTTTTTCAATATTAATTTACTGTTTGTGCTATTTGAACATGTCTACATTAATCTCAACGAAGACAAAACAATAGCTAGTTTTGGACAATTTACATCTAACATGCTGGTGTTGCACATTTCGATAATACTGGGAGGTATCATTATGTTTTTTATTGTAAAACCCTTTCCTGAGACCTTTTCTCCTGATAATTTATGGACTTCGGTATTAATAATTCTACCTTTTTTATTGCTTAAAATAGGTATGCAGTTTATGCTTTCGCCAAAGAAAATGAAAGCCAGATAAACGATTTGTTCTTAGCTTTAATAAAAAAGCACTGCTATTTAGATCATCTTAAATCCACAAAAAACTTAATAAATTTTATTGTTACACTTTTCTTTTGCAGTTCTAAATTATTTGGTTTTTCTCTAACCAAA
This sequence comes from Winogradskyella sp. MH6, assembly GCF_022810765.1. NCBI lineage: Bacteria > Pseudomonadati > Bacteroidota > Flavobacteriia > Flavobacteriales > Flavobacteriaceae > Winogradskyella > Winogradskyella sp. MH6. The sequence goes on from NZ_CP094494.1 coordinate 121,321, forward strand.
ACAACATGGAAGACATTGATGCCACATTAGAAAAGTTCTACAAAGTTTTTGCTATTTATGATTTCGATGAATTTATAAAAGATTAAATATTAATCTTATTTTACACCAAAATAACAGGTATCGAAATAATACGATTTATAATCTAAGAATTTTAAAAGTCATAACAATGAAACCATTGACAGAGCACTGGAGAGTAAAAAAGTTAAAAAACAATATTGCTAAATCAGTAATCAACAACAAAAACTACTCTCCCTTAAATAACCATTATTTATTTGCCGATCCCAGAGGAGGCAGTACTTGGTTAACAGAAATGGTGCAAAAAATAACTAATGAGCCTATTATTTGGGAACCTTTACATTTAAATCGTAAATCTAGTCCTTTTAAAGCTTTAAATTTTGATTGGCGACAATATATACCTGAGGATGAAACTTGGGAAAGTGCAAAAAATAGTTTTAATCTTCTTTTTAAAGGTAAGGTTCTTAATGATGGTGTTTTATATCATTCAACTTTTAAACAATGCCTAACATCAAGTAGCTTATTATTCAAGATATGTAGAGGTAGCGGATTGATTCCTTGGTTAACCAAAAATCATGACTTTAATTATAAACCTATACATTTAATAAGACATCCTTTTGCTGTCGTCTCTTCTCAATTAAGACATGGAGGATGGAGTCAACATAAATTTACGCAATTCAACATCCCTGAAACACCTTACAACCAATACTATATAGAACATTCTGAGTTTCTAAAATCTCTAAAATCTATTGAGCAAGTTATGGTTGCTATGTGGTGTATTTCTAATTTAAGAACTTTAAATAATAAACGTAATAATTGCGACTGGATTACTATAAATTATGAAGATTTAATTTTAAATCCTTATGAAATAATGAACATCATTCTAGATCAATGGCATAATGATTATGATATATCTCAACTAGATTTTTTTAAAAACAGTAAGACTACAAAAGATGATAGTCCTAAGTCTAAAGAAAAAAGAATAACTCATTGGGAAAAGAATTTATCTGAAATACAAAAAAAAGATATGGGAACGGTTTTAGATTACTTTAATGTTACGCATTACGCCAAGGACAATCCCTACCCTATCAAACCTTTTATTACTAAAATATCTGACAAATAAAATTTAAAAAAAGCCTTGGGTATTAGAGATATGGATTGAGTCGGTATTTTTGCCGTTCTTGGTTTGAAGGTATTTATTAACTATAATGGTAATCCATATTCATCAGCATTACAAATCTGATCTTATTGGGTTTTAATATCTAGTGAAAAAATATACTTTGCTTTGTTGTTAAATAGATTTTAAAATGACAGAAAAAGCTAAATCGTTAAAAGCAAGTTAGGGTCTGGGCAATTGGTTTTATAAAAGCCTAAATCGAGTTGATTGCTCACACCTGGATAATCGCCTTTGTAATTCTGAATATCCTTTATAATCTGAAAATGCAAATGTGGTGCATAATCTCCATTTACGTCAGCAGTACCTAGAGTTGCTATTTGTTGCCCTTGCTTTACATCTATTCCAATCTCTAAATTATTGATAGATTCTAAGCTTAAATGACCATATAAAGTGAAAAATGTTTTATTTTCTATACTATGCTCTAAAATTATGGTTGGCCCATAATCACCATAATTAATGTTATTCTTAAAACTGTGAACTTTACCATCTAAAGGTGCATAGACAGCTGTACCAGCTTCTACCCAAAGATCTAATCCCAAATGAATATTGCGTTCTTCTTCTGGTTTGGCAGTATTAAAATAATCACTTCTATTATAAATACCTCGATGCTCTAAATAACCTCCAAAAGCCACTTTAGCGTTATTGGTTTTTAAATGATTCCAAATGTAAATTTCTAAGGCTTTAGACGATGATACATCAACATTATCTAATTCTTTATTATGAATAGATAAATCCAGTGGTATATAAGTATTCCTAGAAACCTCAGTATGAATTAAAGGGTGTGCTTGAAGCGATTTTAGAAATTCTTCAAAAGAAGATAGGTCCATAAAAAACAAAATTTCCACAAAAATAAGAATCTATTTTAATGGAAAACAGGAAGAAAAATTGAATATACCCTTTAGAAAATGTTTTAACTAAAGGGCTAATTCATAATAACATTGCTGAACTTAGCATTGACAACAATGCTTCTGTCAGAGCTTTGACCTTCTGGATAATTTCTGATGGTCTTTTGCGATGTTGCTTTATTATTGAATTTAGAACGATTACCTTTAAAATACATGCTATAATCCACATTTTGAGGTAAGTTGACAAAAGCATCACTATTCTCTAAGACTAAATTAAGGTTCTTAAACGTCTCAGCAAGATTAGAAATCGTAAGGTCACCAAAGCTTCCGTCTATAATACCTGTTTCCGTTAAGGTTTCAATATTAATGTTTGAAGACTTAGCATTCAGCACCAAATTATTTACATTTTTAATCTGTGCTTTATCCACGTAATTCAAATTCAAAGTACCTAAATTCCATGAATTTATTACTACTGGCGAGTAAGATACATTGATGGAGGTCTCCCCTCCATCAATGTTATCTGCTACCAAAAAGGCGTGAGAGATATCTCCTTGTAGATTATAAATAACCGAAGAGATTTTTAACTCACCATGTCGTATATTGGTTTTTAATTTTGCTTTTTTAGGGATTTTTATTTTAATCACCTTGCGTACGTTGCTATTATTACCAAACTCTACGCGTCTCACAAACTCGGCTTCTCTTTTGTTTCGCATTTCATTTCTGCGCTCAGCTAGTTCAGCTCTACGCGCTTCCTGCTCTTCAGAACGTTTTGCATGGCGCTCTTTTAATCGTTCTGTACGCTCTACTTGTCTTTCCATCAACTCGGCTTGTCTTTCCATCTGACGCTCTAAGCGCTCTCCCCAAACTTCCATTTTCTCGGCCCATTCCTTTCCAAATTTTTCACCAAACTCTTCTCCCCATTTCTCCATTTCTACAGCATACTTCTCACCAAATTGCTCTCCCCATTTTTCCATTTCTTTGGCCCATTTTCCGTCAAAACGCTTACCATATTCCTCGCCCCATTTAGCCATTTTTTCTTGGTAACCAGATTCTGCAAATTTCTTTGCCCATTCTTCCATACGCTTTTGAAGTTCTTCACCACCTTCTTTTTCGTAGCGTTTACTCCATTCACTTAGATACTTCTCCCCTTCTTTTTGGTATTTATCATAATCAAACTTAATTGTTTTTATACCTTCTGGCAATTCAGGAAGCTCTGGAAACTCAGGCATTTTTGGTAGTTTTGGCATCTTAGGTAAGGTTGCCATTTCAGGCATTTTTGGCAATACTATAACTTCAGGAATTTCTGGTAAATCTGCTAACTCAAATTCTAAGTCTTTTAATATATCAGAGTAGTCTCCATCTCCATATAAACCTAATGCACGTCCGCCATGCGAAGAGATCATTACTTTATTATTAGAGCCGTCTACTTTTAAGTTCCATGCTTCTAAAGCTTTCTCTAATTCTTCTTGAGAGAGTTTATCACTTTCTAAATAGGCTTCAATCTCTACGATATCTCTATTCCAAGTATCGATTTCAATTTCTGCATAGCTTGTATTTAAGTCTACCACCACATCTTTATCTACCTTAATAGACTGCGATATTTTGCTCAACTTTTTTTGTGCGTAACCAAACGTGGTTAACAAGCACAACACTAAAATTCTAATTGTGTTCATGATTTTTTTTGATTTAACTGTTCGTTTTTTGATTTATGAAATTTGATTATGTTATTTCTTGTTCAAAAGCATCGTCATTAAACTCTTCCAACTTGTCCTTAAGACGCATTACAAGATTTAATCTCAACTTTAAGTTTTCTATAAGTGCATCTAGAGTTACTGAGTTTGGTCCGCTTTCATTAAGTTCTTCCAATAGTTTATCGTATTCTTTATTTAACTCTTGAAGTCTGAGCACGTAACCATCAAACAATTCTTTGTTTTGTGGTGTTAACTCTACTTTAGACAATTCTAAATTGATGCTTGCCAAATAATAATCCTCTACCTTTTTTAAGTCTGGTGATACATCTCCCAAGGTTTTTAAGTCTGTATCTACAACTTTAACAGGCTCTACAAATGGAGTATTAAAATACGTGTAAGCTCCATAACTCAACCCTAATAACACGACCACACTTGCTGCGATGTTTAAGAAACTAAATCCACTAGATTTCTTCTCAACTGGCAGTTCCTTATTCAACTTCTCTAAAAAGCGTGCTTCATGATCTTGAGACATTTTTGCGCGCTGTGCCAACTTATCTTCTTCAAATAAATTTCTAAGATCTTGTGCCATTTTTTTCTCTTTTTAAAACGGTTTGTAACTTTTGTTTTCCTCTAGATAATTGTGTTCTAGATGCCACTTCAGAGATATTTAGTATTTCTGAGATTTCGCTGTGGTCGTAACCTTCAATTAAATAGAGCATGACGACATACCTGTATTTTTCGGGCAATTCTTCAATTGCTGTTTTTACATCTTCAATGGTTATGTCATCATCAACCAACCACTCATTTTCATCTTTAGCATCAATCACATTAAGATGATGCTCTTCCAATTCAATCAATCGTTGTTTTTTCGATTTTAAAACATCAATACATCTATTCACCACAATACGTTTTAACCACGCGCCAAAACTTACTTCGGCTCTGTACTGATCTAATCTTGAAAATGCTTTGATAAAGGCTTCTTGCACAATATCTTCAGCTTCCATCGTATCTTTTACAAATCGAAGTGCAACGATAAGCATGCCATCGCAATATTGTCTGTACAATTGTATTTGCGCTTGCCTGTCATTCTGTTTGCATTTTTCAACAATATGAATCTGGAACGTATTAATGACTAATTAGTTTTTTTGATTGGTTCGCTCGATAATCGATATTAATTAGTTGAAATCAATTACTAATTTCAAACTAACTCACTCTAAAGACGACACATATTTTTAAGTGTTGCAAAAAATTTCAAAAAAAATTGATTTTATAAGATTTGCTTAAAATTATGCGTTCTGTTCTATAAATTTAGGGAATTGAATTATCTTTATTTTTTGAAACTCGCTGAATCATATTCGGCATATATAAATTAGCTAAAAACTGCTTAAGAAAATTTCACTATGCTAAAACGCATTCTTATTGTACTATCAATAATAGCTTTAGGTCTGTTATTGTATTCTGTTTTTGTTGAAAATATTTTTGCCCCTAGACTAAGTCCAAAGGATACTGCAAAAATTACCCTCAATGATTTAAACTTAAAGGTGGAATATAATAGACCATCCAAACGAGAGCGCGATATCTTTGGTGCACTTGTTCCATATAATAAAGTTTGGCGAACAGGTGCTAACGAAGCTACAACCTTTGAAACCAACCAAGATTTGATGATTGATGGTATACTTCTAAAAGAGGGAAAATACACATTATGGACCGTGCCAATGGAAAATTCGTGGAAAGTGATGTTTAATACAAAGCAGTATGAATGGGGAGTTAATGAGAAAATGGAACCTATGTGGGATCCAAACTACGATGCCATAGAAATTGAAGTTAAAAAACAAGATCTTGATGAAATCGTAGAGAAATTTACTATTGCGTTTGACAATAAAACAGGTAACCTAAAACTTACTATGGCATGGGATCAAACCTTAATTGAAATCCCTTTGCACATCTATCCACACAAACACTAAGCATAAAACACAGTGGCAAAAAAAGGTGACACATATAAATCTGCCTTACACGAACAAGATGGAATTGAACCACCTGAAATTCTTAGTACGCATTCTGCAAAATTTATAAAAGCTAAACGCAAAAAACAACCCTCTGTTGAGGATTTGGTAAAGGGTATTACTGCTGGAAACATTACTGACCTCAGTAGAGCTATTACCTTAGTAGAAAGCACAAACCAAACGCACACTCAAAAAGCACACGAGATTATTACAGCTTGTTTGCCGTATGCCAACAACTCTGTAAGGATTGGTATTACAGGAGTTCCTGGTGTTGGTAAAAGTACATTTATTGAAGCTTTTGGCACCTATCTTACTAGTATTGGCAGAAAGGTTGCTGTTCTTGCTGTTGACCCAAGTAGCAGCTTGAGTAAAGGCAGTATTCTTGGTGATAAAACACGAATGGAGGATTTGGTAAAGGATAAAAACGCTTTTATTAGACCTTCTCCTTCTGGAGACTCACTTGGTGGTGTCGCAAGAAAAACCCGTGAAACCATTATCCTATGTGAAGCTGCTGGCTTTGATACTATTATAATAGAAACTGTTGGTGTAGGACAAAGTGAAACCGCTGTACACAGTATGGTCGATTTCTTTTTACTATTAAAACTTGCTGGTGCTGGCGATGAACTACAAGGCATAAAACGAGGCATCATAGAAATGGCTGATGCTATTGTGATTAATAAAGCAGATGGAGATAACCTAAAGGCTGCCAAATCTGCTAAAGTAGAATTTAACAGAGCCTTACATTTGTATCCTGAAAAAGATTCAGGTTGGTCACCAAAAGTATCGCTTTGCAGTGCCCTAAAACAAGAAGGTATTTCTGAAGTTTGGGATTTGATTCAAGAGTACTTGAAAACTACGTCTAACAATCATTATTTTGAACACAATAGAAACAACCAAAATAAGTTCTGGTTACTTCAAACTATTGAAGAACGTCTTAAATCTGACTTCTATAAATCTGAAAAAATAAAAAAAGAGCTTTCAACTCAAATCAAATTGGTAGAAGAAGGAAAAACGACACCTTTTGCTGCAGCTGAGTATTTACTTAATCTTTCATCAAGTTAGTTTAATTCACCTTTAAACATCAAGGTTTCTCCGTAATGCTAAAAAAGCATACTTTTGTGTCAGAAATTCTATCAATAAATGAATTACAAATTAACCATCATAGTGCCTGTTTATAATGAAGAGGATAATCTTGAGCGTGTAGAAACAGAGCTTTCAAATTATTTAAAGATTGCTTCAGTGCCAACATGTGTATTATTTGTAAATGATGGTTCTAAAGACAAAAGTCAAACTATGATTGAGGCTATTTGCAATCGTAATGATGCTTTTGACTATGTACTTTTTCAAGAAAATCGTGGTTTAAGTGCTGCTATAAAAGCTGGCTTTGATTATGCTGATACAGCGCTTGTTGGCTATATAGATTCTGACTTACAAACCTCGCCTGAGGATTTTAATATTCTACTAGAACATATTAACAACAATGAGCTTGTAACTGGTGTGCGTGCAGACCGTAAAGATTCTTTCGTTAAAAATATGTCTTCTAAAATTGCTAATGGCATTAGACGTGCGTTTACCAAAGATGGCATGGATGATACAGGTTGCCCTCTTAAAATTATTAAAACAGATTATGCCAAACGCATCCCAATGTTTAGAGGTTTGCATCGTTTTTTACCAGCCATGATTATGCTGCAAAATGGTAGAGTGACTCAAATACCTGTGCGTCATTTTCCTAGGATAGCTGGAAACGCAAAATTTGGACTTTGGAATCGTCTTCTTGGGCCATTAATGGATTGTTTTGCTTATTTATGGATGAAGAAAAAGTACATTAACTACGATGTTGCTAAAACCAGCAAATGAAAGACTGGATTATTTATAGCATAGGTTTTTTTGCGCAGATACTGTTCTCGTCCAGATTGCTCATTCAATGGGTTACATCCGAAAAACAACGTAAAGTTATTACACCAACAACGTTTTGGACCCTTAGCTTAGTTGCATCATTCTTGTTATTTATTTATGGGTATTTACGTTTAGATTTTGCCATTATGCTTGGCCAGAGTTTAACGTATTTTATCTATATCCGAAATTTACAATTGCAAGGGCAATGGCAAAAGTTCCCTAAGCTGGTTCAAATATTGCTATTTATTGTTCCTGTTCTTATTGTGATTTTTTATTACAACAACAATAAGATTGATATAGAGCTGCTATTTAAAAACGAAGCCATACCAACGTGGCTGCTTGTTTTAGGCATTGTAGCTCAGGTGATTTTCACTTTGCGTTTTGTGTACCAATGGATTCATTCAGAACGACATAAAGAATCTTCTTTGCCAATGGGTTTTTGGGTATTGAGTTTAATTGGCGCATCATTAATCTTAACCTATGCTATTATTAGAAAAGATCCTGTGTTGTTTGTTGGTCATCTTTTCGGTATGATGATATATGCCAGAAACGCTTATCTTATAAGAAAAACCAATGATTAAGCTGATAGAAAAATATCCTATTGCAAGCCTTTTACTTTTTGTATTGGTAATGCTTGGTTTTACCATAGATGCGATTCCTGTGAGTATTATGGAAGCTCGGAATTTTATTTCGGCAAGAGAAATGCTTATGGATGACAACTGGATTTTAACTACCATGAATGGTGAAGCACGCTACGAAAAACCACCTTTACCAACCTGGATTACTGCTTTTTTCGGTATGCTTTTCGGGATAAAATCTGTGTTAGCGCTGCGATGGCCTGCCCTTTTATTTTTAGCAAGTATTGGCATTTCAACATATTTAATTTCGAAAAAATTAGAACTGACGAAATCGCATAGCCTTATCAACGGGTTTATAGTATTGAGTTCATTCTATGTTATTGGCATTACTATTGAAGCACCTTGGGATATTTACACACACGGCTTTATGATTATGGCTTTATTTCAGCTGTTTATTATGTTGAAGCAACAAAAAACAAGCATACTCAACAGTCTTTTATTTGTGCTGTTTATTGCAGGTTCAATATTATCTAAAGGTCCTGTATCATTGTATGTGCTGTTCCTATCCTTCGTTATTGCTTACGCTATTGCACTAAAACCAAAAGGCAATCTGTTGCACTTCTTAAAACTTATTAGCTTATTGATATTCGGAATTGTGCTTGGTGGTTGGTGGTACATGCATGTACGTATTGCAGATGCTGAAACTTTTGCTGCCATTGCTGCTAAAGAAACATCGAACTGGAGCAGCTATAATGTAAGACCATTTTATTATTACTGGAGCTTTTTTGTGCAAAGTGGATTGTGGACCATTCCTGCGTTTATAAGTCTGTTATATCCTTATTTAAAGTCGCGCGTATCTAATCTAAAAGCCTATCGTTTTAGTTTCTTCTGGACGATAATTGCTGTAATATTATTATCTGTAATTCCTGAAAAAAAATCGCGCTACCTTATGCCAGTGCTAATTCCGTTAGCTTTTAATATTGGTTTTTATATCGAATATTTAATCAGAGAATTCAAAAACTTAAAAGACAAACGCGAAACATTCCCTGTGTATTTTCACTTTGGTTTAATAGGAATGATTGGTATACTGTTTTGGATATCTGAATTCTTTATAGGCTCTTTCATTTTTAGTGATTATGCCGTTAGATATGTCATAACTTCCATTGTACTGATTAGTATTGGTGTTTTCATCTTTCAATATTTGAAGAAAAAGAACATCAAAACCGTTTTCTATTTATGTATTGCCTTGATGCTTAGTTTAGGTTTTTTCGCTTTACCGTTAGCAAACTTGAATGTTCAAGACGATTACAAACCTATTTCAGAATTACAGAACATAAAAATTGATCTGTACCATTTAGATTATATAGCGCCTGAAATGATTTATAATTATGGTGATAAAATACCGAGTATTAAAGCAGACGAAGGCTACCATATTCCTATTGAAAAAACATTTCATCTACTGACCAGAACCAAGCAACCAGATACGATTGAGGTACTTTCAAAATTGTATAAAATAGAATTTATAAATACTTACGACCTTAATCGTGCCTCCAAGGATTCGAGAGCCTATAACAAGCGACTGGTCAATCAGTTATACAAACTTACTCTGAAATAAATCGCTTTAAGATATACTTGTTAAGCTTATAAAAACCAAAGCCAGCTAAAGCACCAAAAGTCATTCCTGCTAAAATATCTATCGGAAAGTGCACACCAACGTAAATACGACTGTAAGCCACTAAAAACGCCCAAAATAACAGAATAAATATGAGGTTTTTAAAGTAAGGTCGCAAGACTAAACCACCAAAAACAGCTGCAGCCATAGAGTTAGATGCATGGCCAGAGAAAAAACTACGATTGCTACTACAACGTTCTGCTATAAAACGAATGCTGTCCTTTATCTCATCGCAAGCACAAGGTCTAAAACGCAATACCGAACGCTTTACCAAATTAGTAGTTTGGTCTGTAAATAAAATCATTAAGGCAATGGTCACAATGATAAACAACAAGGCCTTCCACCCTAATTTTCTATAAATTAAAAAAAGTAATATCGCATATAGTGGAGCAAAGGTAAACTCATGCGTAATGGCCAACCACATACCATCCCAAGTTGGTGAGCCAAGACCATTGAGGTATACAAAAAGTTCGGTATCTAAGTCTAAAAGTTTGTCTAGCATTAATCTTCGTCGTAACGTGCCACTTCTCTATCGTAAAACTCTGTAGCCTCTCTAATATAATTTTCGGCTTCGGTTTCGAGTTCTTTTTGGTCGTGTTGGTCAAATTCCTCAAACCACTCTACCTCATCATTTTCAAGATTGATGATAAATCTCGGAAATTCAGTATGAATAACGAATATAGCATCTGGATAATCTGTGTTATCGCCTAAGATGAATTTTGGTAGTTCCATTAGTTTAGTTTGAAGTTTGAAAGACAAAAATACAAATTTAGTAATGAGTTCATCATACTTTTTTTTGCTTTGTCAATTCTAGTGATTTAAGCTTATGACTTCTCGATACAATTCTTCGTGCCTCAGAATCACTCGAAGTGACGCAAAGTATAACAATCAAACCTCAATCGTCAGTTCGAGTGAATTTTATGATTGAAATGAATAAAATTAGTATCGAGAACTATTTCGGTAACTCAACTTCTCGATACAATCCTTTTAACCTTCAGAATCACTCGAAGTGACGTTGACGAGTTATTCAGCTTGTTGAGTAATCAACTTCTTCGTCAAATAACGAAAACGAATAAATAGCAATAAAGCCGCAGCACTTAAGCCAGCCAATAAGCCCATCCAAATACCCAAGCTACCATAAGCGTCTTCTTTGCCTAAATAGTAACTAATCGGAAAACCAATCACCCAATACGAAATAAAGGTGATGATGGTCGGAATCTTAACATCTTGCAAACCACGAAGTGCACCAAGCGCAATAACTTGCAAACTATCACTAATTTGAAACACTGCCGAAGCCAGTAACAAAGTCGCTGCGATTTTTACCACCTCAGCGGTGTCCATGGCATTAGCAGGATCGTCTAAATCCACATACAAATCTGGTAGTGCTTTATGAAAAATCACAAACAGCAACGCAAAAATGACTGCGAATATAAACCCAACAAAAAAGATAGATTCTGCAATACGTTTTAGGTTTTTATAATCCTTTAACCCTTTTTGATTACCAACACGCACCATAGCCGCAACACTCAATCCCATAGCCACCATAAAAGTCATGGATGATAAGTTGAGTGCAATCTGATTGGCAGCCTGTGCATTTTTACCCAACAATCCACTAAGCCAAATTGCTGCTGTAAAAATAGCCACCTCAAAAAACATCTGCATGGCACTTGGCAACCCTAAGTTGGTGAGCTTTTTTAGAGGTTGTTTACTGAGTTTAAAGAATTTTATATTGGTCACATAGGCTCTAGACCTATGACGTTTTGCCAACAGCCACCATAAGAAGAACAACATGGCAAAGCGCGACACCAAAGTCCCAACGGCAGCTCCAACAATACCCATTTGAGGAAACCCAAATTTCCCAAAAATAAGTACATAGTTAATGGCTACGTTTAGAATGTTAGCTACCAACGTGGCATACATTGGGTATTTGGTTAAGGACATACCATCGCTAAACTGTTTAAACGCCTGAAACACGATAAGCGGTACCAAAGAAAAGGCGACCAAATCTAAATACGGAATAGCGAGCTCTACCACTTCTTCTGGCTGATCCATAACATACATAAGTGGTTTGGCAAGCAACTCTAATAAAAACAGAAGGATACCTAAAACCGTACATAAGAAAAACCCATGCTTAAAAGCCGATTTCCCTTTAACGAAGTTTTGCTCTGTATCTGCCTCAGCAACCAAAGGTGTAATGGCTGTAGAAAAGCCAATACCCAAAGACATGGCAATAAAAATAAAGCTATTACCCAAAGACACAGCAGCCAACTCTGCCGAGCCCAATTGCCCAACCATCACATTATCTACAAAGCTCACAAAGGTATGCCCAAGCATACCTAACATTACTGGTGATGCCAGTTTTAGGTTGTATTGAAATTCTTTAGTGTAGTTGCTTAAAACCATGCCGCAAATGTAGGGCTTCGATTTTGCTTTGGCTAATAAATTTTAATACGGGTCTTAGCTATTGCGCTTAACGTGTTCGTGTATAGTATGTGCCTGCTCGGTTACAGATTAGTTACACGAAAATTTATTAAACTAAATTGTGTATGCATACTGACATGCATTATACATGTTGTTGTAACCTATGCTACTAATCAAATGAGATTAACAAACTAAATTCTTTTGATCCTTGATTGTTCTCAATTTTAAAATTTACATCCTCAAAATTCCATTCCCTACCAATCCATTTGTCTGATCTCATCAATTCTAATTCCTTTTCCCAATCAAATTTTCCTTTGAAGTTAATGTCATCTCCAAATATCCTAAAGGCATTATTGATAACCAATTCATATTCTCGGTAAAATTTAAAATATGAATAATTATAAGTTACTCTGTAGAAGTATAAATATTGCTTACCATCCTCTATTATTTTGTCAATACGGTTAAAAAAACCTAGATAAGTATGAACGGGTTTAATCGTTTCTGTTTTTCTATCTCTGTCAAGTGATTGATGTGAATTGATTATTAAGCTATTGTTTAAATCGTTTTTTAATAATTGAATAAAAGTTGATACATCAGACGCCTCTTTTTCAACTATAAAGTCAAAAGAATTAATGAACTCATCTATATGAAGAACTTTTGTCTCTATACCTAGCAGTCTATATAGTGCTCTAGTCTTCTTTAAAAAAGCTAAATCTTCTGAAACGACGCAATCAGTATAGGCACCATAATAACTATGTAGAGCATCATTCATCATGTTATTGAATTTGAACTTCTTAGATGGTTCTTTACTAATCCCTAGCAGGTCTAACGTACAATAAGCATTTACAAAAAAATCATATTTGGTTACTTCTGTGGTTCCATTAGGATTCAAATTATCATTTACGAATTGTGTAAAAGTTTTTTTTAGTTCGGAATTTTCCAGCTCATCATTAAAGTCTATTTCGTCATAATTGATTGTAAATTTTCCATTATTGAAATGTGTGTCCGTAATGTTTCTTAATCCTTTCCAAACTTTATTGTCATCTTTCATTTTTGTAACTAAGGACATCATATGTTCACTCCAATCTATCATGGACATAGGATCTTTACCAAATGGCAGTATTTTACTAACTGTATCTAAGACTTCAGAATCAGCGTCTATCAATCCTGAGAAATTAAAATCTAAAATTGGCTCAGTCAAGAGCTTTTTGGCTTTTTCTACTTTTTGTTTGTCCTCATCATTTAAGTCAGTTGTATCAAATTCTAAAAGGCTTGCAAAATCAATATTGTCATCTTCATGTTCTACATCTTTAAATGCCATGTTGGGAGTTGCTAAGTAGCAGGATGTTCTTTTTTCAATAGCGTGATAAGACAAGTAATTATCACCAACTATAGATTCGATAAAATCTAATTCAGAATATTTTATGTCTGTTTTATCGCTTTTTAAATCAAGTAAATGTGCGTGCGAGAAAACAAATAAACTTGAACGCTGATTTCTGATTTTATCTAATAGTTTGACATACTTTGTTTTATCCTTTTTAAAAAGGTTACTAAAGATTTGTTTATCAAAGTAAATTCTTACCATATTGCGGATAAGGTGGCATTGGCTACAACATTTAGATAAGTTCAGTTTTAATTGAATTTATCGAACGATGCTGAAACAAGTTCAGCGCATGTAAGCGAAGTTCGGTTTTTTTAAACAAAAAGTCAATACGTAACGTTACGTATTTTTAGAGTAAAGTCACCTGCTTTTTCGCCTCCTCAAACTCAGTTACCATGTCGTTTACAATATCTGCAACAGGTTTAATGTCGTGGATTAATCCTGCGATTTGGCCAATTTCTAGCTCTCCATCGTCTAAATCACCTTCAAACATACCACGTTTGGCTCTGGCACGTCCTAAAAGTTCTTTGAGCTGCTCTGGTGTTGGTGCAGTTTTATACAACTCTTGTAGATCGTTAAAGAATTTGTTTTTCACCAATCTTACAGGTGCAAGTTCTTTTAAGGTCAATTGTGTATCGCCCTCTTTAGCATCCACCACAACTTGTTTAAAATCTTGGTGTGCAGAAGACTCTTCACTCGCCACAAAGCGGCTACCAACCTGTACTCCATCGGCTCCCAGAACCATACAAGCTAACATGGCTTTTCCGGTGGCAATACCACCTGCGGCAATTAATGGAATTTCTAAGTGCTCTTTTACCATTGGGATTAAAGTGAGCGTGGTAGTTTCGTCTCTACCATTATGTCCTCCTGCTTCAAAACCTTCTGCCACCACAGCATCTACTCCTGCGTCTTGGGCTTTGAGCGCAAACTTTACACTACTCACCACATGTACCACAGTAATGCCACGCTCTTGTAACCAGCTGGTCCATGTTTTCGGATTTCCGGCAGAGGTGAATACAATCTTTACTCCTTCTTCAACAATGATATCCATAATTTCTTCAATGTTTGGATATAGCATTGGCACGTTCACGCCAAAAGGTTTGTCGGTTGCAGCTTTACATTTTTGGATGTGCTCGCGCAACACATCTGGATACATAGAGCCTGCGCCTATTAAGCCTAAAATGCCAGCATTACTTGCTGCTGAGGCGAGTCGCCAACCGCTGTTCCAGATCATGCCTGCTTGTACGATTGGATATTGTATATTGAAAAGTTCTGTGATTCTGTTTGCCATGAATTTTAAAATTTAAAGGGTAAAGTTATGCAAAAAGATGCTGAATCAAGTTCAGCATGACAATGAATTGTTTTGATAAAATTGATCTATTTTGAGGGTATTGCTCGAAGTGACGCTCGGTTCTATTCTTTAATAAACTTAAACGTTTTGGATTGACGTTCTGCAGAAAGCTTCATCACATAAATTCCAGATGATAAATTCGCCACGTTAATATTGGAAACATTCTGGCCTAACTTCACGGTTTTCACTTCCTGCCCTAACGAAGTGTAAATGGTAATTTTTAGAGGATTACTTTCAATAGGTATATTGAATTTTAATTCATCTTTCACAGGATTCGGATAAACACTAAAACTATTGAAAGCCTCCTCTTCTACTCCTAGGGTTCTTGCCAATGCCAAATCTGGAATACCATACCCTAAAAAATCATCTGGCATGGTGTATTGCGAAGCCGATTGCCTCACGTAATCCATCACTTCGGTTGGTGACAATTCAGGTACAGCTTGCCATAACGAGGCAATACCACCACATAAAATAGGACCACTCAACGATGTCCCATTATTTTGAGTAATGACATCATTTTCACTAACCACATAAGCAGCTCCACCACGAGCAACAACATCTGGTTTTTGATAACCGACTTGCGCAGCACTACCTTGTGAACTAAATGCCACGTAATCTCCATTGGCATCTACAGCTCCAACAGATAGCACATCTGGAGAATCCGCTGGTGCACTAACGGTTTGCCAAGTTGTGGCACCTGAGTTACCTGCACTTACAACCACCAAAATCCCTTTTTCTGAGGCAATAGTGGCACCTTTAGTAATAAAAGCGGTTTGACCGTTCATGTCTGCAGGTGTATAATTGTAATTCGGATTATCATATTCCGTGTAACCCAAAGAGGTATTTATTAAATCGACACCCAAGCTATCTGCACGTTCGGCAGCTTCTACCCAATAACTTTCTTCTACTGGATTTTCACCAGTAGCATCTTCGGTAATAAACAAATAATAAGATGCATCTGGTGCTGTACCCACAAACTCATCCTGAACAAATGCTGCCATAGTACTCAACACTTTTGTGCCATGAGAACTGGCAATGTTATCATAAACCGCTTCTGTTCGATTTACAAAATCGTAGCCGTCTAGCAAATCTCCATTATCGCGTAAGCGCTGAAAGGCAGACATGGTATTAACATTTGGAAAACCAGCATCTAAAACCGCAACGGTAATACCTTCTCCTGTAAAATCATCAAGGTGCAAATTGTCTACATTGATCATTTCTATCTGATTTTGTGTATCACCATAGGTAAACACAATGCTCTCGTCTTCAATATTTAATTTATCCTGAAGTGCTGATGAACGTGAACCTAGATCCAATCCATTGTCAGCAAAGTCGATACTATCTACAAAACTCAGATTTAGTAATGCTGAAATATCGGTTTCTGCACCTCTGACGTGTACAGCATTAAACCATTTAGATTTTGCCATAACTGTAATGCCTGTTTGACTTTTAAGCGTTGTAATATATGGTTCATGTACTGGCACATCTCTGGTATCGATGGCAATGCCATGATTTTGTTTTCTATCTAACGCTTTTTGAGTAAGTATGGAAATTGGATTTGCTAAAGCAGCAGCTTCATTAGGCTTGTCGGTAAGGTAAACCCAAGCATCTTCTTGTGCGTAGCTGTTTATTGTGATGAGGAGCAATAAAAGCAATGGTAATGTTCTATTCATAGCTTTTCTTTTATTGCAAGTTAAGGATTTGTTGGGAATTTTTAGAGTGTTCTTGATGCATCTAGAAGATTGCTGTCCGGACACCCGAACTGACAAAGCGTATATATACTTGTCTTTCTGAACTTGATTCAGAATCTAAGACAAAAAAGGGTTCTAGATACATTTTTAATCTCATTTCATTCGATTAAAAACACTCGAAGTGACGAAGTGTTACGATATAAGTGAGATTCCTGCTTTCGCAGGAATAGTATTATGAAATCACGCCTGAACCTAACAACTCATCGTTGTTGTACCAAGCCACAAATTGACCTTCGGTAATAGCAGATTGTTTGTTTTCGAATTCTACATACAATCCTGAAGCGACTTTATGTAGTGTTGCTTTTTCTAAAGGTTGTCTGTAACGTATTCTTGCCATCACATCCATAGTTTCACCTTCGTTTAAGGCTAAATCCTCACGAATCCAGTGCAATTCATCATTAGACACAAAGAGTACGTTTCGTAATAACCCAGGATGATTTTTACCTTGACCTGTATAAATCACATTTTCTTCAACGTCAGTTTCAATGACGAACAAAGGCTCTTTGGTTCCACCAACTGCTAAACCTTTACGTTGTCCTTTAGTAAAGTAATGTGCGCCTTGATGCTTGCCAACTACTTTTCCATCAGATAAGGCGTATTCTGGTTTTTTGGCTAAGTATGCTAACTCACTTTCTTTTGAGGTAAACTCTGGATGTGTTCGGTTATAAACTTCGAGAGAATCCTCAACCTCAACAATAACACCTTCTTTTGGTTTAAGCTGCTGCTGCAAAAAGTCCGGAAGTCTAACTTTACCAATAAAACATAAGCCTTGTGAATCCTTTTTCTCTGCGGTTATTAAATCTTGAGCCTTAGCTATTTCTCTAACCTCTGGCTTGGTTAATTCACCAATTGGGAATAAAGCTTTTGTTAATTGATCTTGCGACAACTGACATAAAAAGTAAGACTGATCTTTGTTGTTATCTTTTCCGGCTAAAAGCTGATGAATTTCTTTACCGTCTTTTTCGATTGTAGATTTACGACAATAGTGTCCTGTAGCCACATAATCTGCACCTAAATCCATAGCAATGTCCATAAAGACATCGAACTTAATTTCGCGATTACATAATACATCAGGATTTGGTGTACGACCTTTTTCGTATTCATTAAACATATAGTCTACAATACGCTCTTTATATTGCACGCTTAAATCTACTGTTTGAAAAGGAATACCTAATTTGTCCGCTACCAACATGGCATCGTTGCTATCCTCTAACCAAGGGCATTCATCTGAAATGGTTACAGAATCATCGTGCCAGTTTTTCATAAACAAGCCAATAACTTCGTAGCCTTGCTCTTTTAAAAGATATGCTGCAACGCTAGAATCTACACCTCCTGAAAGTCCTACTATTACTCTTTTCATATTAATTGACCTGATTTCCTTTTTACTCTTTTTTATGGACGCATTCTTTCCTTGAAGTCGAAACACACAAAATTATGAGTAATGTCTTTGTCTGAAAAACTTCGGCAAAATTACAAATAAAAATAGCAATCTAATGAAGACTGCTATTCCTAAAAACTATATTATTTATAGTTTAAAACTATTTGTATTTTTTTATAACCTTGTTGTTGGTATGGTCTATTTCTTTTTTGAGTTTCCCAGTTTCGTAATACTTCCAAATGCCTGATTTTTTATCGTTGGTATAATCGCCTTCGGAAGTTTTATTGCCATCAGAATCATAGTTTATAGTTTTGCCATTCAATTCTCCATTTTTATAAATGGATTGTCTCAGTAGTGATTTACCTTCTGAAAACCATTTAGATTCACCATCTAGTTTTCCATCCTTATAATTTGTCTCTTCAGCTACTAAACCATTTTTATAAAATACGGTTCTAGAGCCTTCAAGCTCTCCTTCATCATTATAATGTTCAACAATCATTTTTGCTGAAGAGTCCTTATGATAAAATACCCATTGACCAATATAGCGTTTACCATTCATCTTACCTTCACTTATGACTTTTCCTTTAGAGGTGAAGAATTTCACATCAGACAAACTATCCTTAATATTAAAGACCTTTGTAGCACTAAGCACGCTTTTGCCTTTAGAAAGCGTATAGTATTTAAACGTGTCTACTTCTTTTCCATGAACAAATTGACCTTCGTAACGTTTTTGATCGGTCTTATGGTAGTTTTTTGTCCATATACCGTGACGTTTCCCGCTTTTATCAAATTGATTTACTGACTTTTGAGCATGAGCGATTGTTAAAATTATTGTAAAAATAAAACTGAAATAAACTTTTTGTTTAATCATTTTGTAAATTCGTTAAACAAACTAACCAAGTTTGTGTAATGTTGAACAATTTAAAAACTCAAAAAAATGAAAATTATTTCAAAAACTCTCAAATTACTGACAGTATTTCTATTGGTTTTAGGTGTAACTGGATGTAGTGACGATGATGACAACAATGGACCTGGCGTACAAGCAACAACTGTAGTTGATGTAGCTTTAGCAAATGGTTTAACTTCCCTAGCTGCTGCACTTGAAGCCACAGATTTAGTAACCACATTACAAGGCTCTGGACCTTTCACAGTGTTTGCTCCAGATAATGATGCATTTGATGCTTTATTAACTGCAACAGGATTAGACTTAAATAATCTTTCTGCCTCTGAAGAAGCTCTAGTAAGAAACATTCTACTAAACCATGTAATTATGGGTCAAAACTTATCTTCAACAGATTTAGCAAATGCAGGATCGGGTTATACAAACGTGGCTGCAACAGGACCTAATGGTGAAAATTTAAGCTTATATTTTAACACTACTAATGGTGTTGTAATTAATGGACAATCAACAGTTACCAATGCAGATTTAACGGCTACTAATGGTACCATTCATATTGTAAATACAGTTATAGATTTACCAACCATTGCAACATTTGCGACTTCAAACCCAGGATTATCTACATTAGTAGCTGCTTTACAATACGCAGATACTGGCGCACCTACAGTACCATACATCAATACTGTATCTGATTCTGAAGCAGGACCATTTACAGTATTCGCTCCAACTAATGACGCTTTTACAGATCCTACTAATGGTGTATTAGCTGAATTAGGGTTATCAGGTTTTGGTGAAGGTACAGGTGAATTAAATGCAGCAACCACAGATACCGTTTTGCTTTATCATATTGTAGGAGCTAATGTGCAATCTGACCAACTGGCTACTGGAACCGTTACGACATTAGGAGGAGACATTACTGCAAATACAAGCAACTTTACTTTAACCGATGCTAATGGTCGAGTGAGTAACATAGTGACATCTTTAGTAGATATACAAGCAATAAATGGTGTTGTGCATGTAATTGATAAAGTGATTTTATTCCCATTACCATAATTTAGAAAAGTCGAGGGTGATTACCTCATTTTTATATTGATTGATTTAGTTAGTAGAAAAAACCCAGACGATTGTCTGGGTTTTTAATTTATAAAGCTATGTGAGTTTCTGAATTAAATTCAGAATGATAATACGTTTACTTTTTACGTCTTTGCTGTGCTTGTTTTTGCTGTTCAGCTTGCTCCATCATTTCAGCCATTTTTCTCTGAAACTTATTTTGTTTTTTAGGCTTACTCTTACTTACTTCTATTTTAGCCAACACTTTATCCTCATCGATAATGTAGTTTTTAATCACTAACATAATACCAATACTAATTAAGTTAGAAATAAAGTAATACAAACTTAAACCAGAGGCATAGTTGTTAAAGAAGATTAACATTAACAAAGGCGAGAAGTAAATCATATACTTCATCATTTTACTCATATCTGGCATACCTTCTTGTGGTGCTGGTTGCATAGCGGTTTGTTGACCTGTTGTCATCTTCATATAGAAGAAAATAGCAATAGCTGCCAAAATTGGAAATAATGCAACATGATCACCATAAAATGGAATATTGAATGGTAAATCTGCAATAGAGTCATAAGAACTTAAATCGTCTGCCCAAAGGAAACTTTTCTGTCTTAAATCGAATGCTGTTGGGAAAAACATAAACAAGGCATAAAACACAGGAATCTGCATTAAACCTGGTAAACAACCACTAAGTGGACTTGCACCAGCTTTGTTCTGCAATGCCATAGTTTCTTGTTGTGCCTTTAACTTATTGTCTTTGTATTTTTCTCTAATGGCTTCTAACTCTGGTTTTAAAATTTTCATTTTAGCCTGAGATAAAAACTGCTTGTACTGCACAAAAGACAACATTAATTTTACCAAAACCGTCATAACAATAATAGCAATACCATAAGGCAACATACTACTTAACCAACCAAACAACGGAATAAACAAAGCTTTGTTTATCCATCCAAAAATTCCCCAACCAAAAGGGATACTTTCTTGTAAATTCTTGTCGTAAGCTTTTAAAACCTTAGCATCTGTAGGTCCGTAGTATAAACCTAAATTTTTGTTTACCTCGCCACCATTATAAGCTAACGGTATTTTTGAAGTGTATAATTTTGTATATAAAGAATCTACTTCTTCGTCTTCAACTAAATTCTGAGAAGTCAATTCTGCTTTTGAAAACGGATTATCTTTAGCTACTAATATAGAACTAAAGAAGTGTTGTCTATAGGATAACCACTCTACATCTTCAACCGTTTCTTCATCATTACCCATTTGTGATAACTTTTCTACACGATCGTCGTCGTGCATATAGGTTAATCTGGTATAACGGTTTTCGTAACTAATACTTTTTGCGTGTCTAATTCCTTTTTGTTTCCAATCTAAAGTAATTGGTTGAGAAGTATTAAACTCGCCACTTAAACCTTGAGACTTGATTGAAAAATCAATCATATAATCATCTGGTTTCAACTCGTATCTATACTCTAAAAATTCTGTTTCAGAAAATTTAAGTTTCATTGATACAATAGTATTCTCACCACTCTTACTTACACTAGGCTGAAAAGGATAATCTAGAGTATTGCGTGTACGATTATCAGAAGTACCGAATGTAATATTGAAAGCACTGTTTTGGTCTTTTACCATGTAGATAGGTAAAGAGTCAAAGGTTACAAACTTTTTAAGCTTTACTTCCGTCAAATGACCTCCCATTCTACTGAATTTTAATTGAAACACATCTGTCTCAACAGTAGTAAAGTCTTCACCTGGTAAAGTTAAAGCATAAGCTAAAGATCCTTCTTTGCTTTTAAGTGCTGCTAATTGCGTAGAGTCTAAGTCTTTTGTATTGCTGTAATCATCTGAAGTTGTAACAACTGCTTCATTTTGTTTACTATTCTTTTTCTCTGCTTCTACTTGCTCTTGCTCAGCTTGTTTTTGAGCTTCAATCTCTTCTTCTGTTGGTGCATTTTGATACATCATAAACACCAAAATCCCGAATATAAGGATGAATCCTATGATTGAATTAATATCGAGTTTCTTTTCTTCCATAATTTAGTTCGTACACTACGATTGATTGATTAATGCTTTGGCTATCCCAAAAAGCAATCCAAAATTCGTTTTACGCCAAAGTGGCACATTATTTTTTATTCTTGTATTTTAATGCAGCTTTTACAAATGCCACAAATAAAGGATGTGGATTAGCAACTGTACTTTTATATTCTGGGTGATATTGTACACCAACAAACCAGTTGTGTTCTGGTATTTCAACAATTTCTACAAGTCCAGTTTCTGGGTTTAATCCTGTAGCTTTCATACCTGCAGCTTCAATCTGCTTTTTATAAGCGTCATTAAATTCAAAACGATGTCTGTGGCGTTCTTTTATACTTGTTTTACCATAAACTTTATGAGCTATACTTCCTTCGGCTATATCGCAATCCCAAGCACCTAAACGCATTGTACCACCTTTATCAACCACATCTTTTTGAGATTCCATAAGATTGATGACAGGATGCGGTGTATTCTCATCCATTTCTAATGAATTAGCACCTTCTAAGTTGAGTATATTTCTGGCATATTCTATGACTGCCATTTGCATTCCTAAACAAATACCTAAAAATGGGATATTGTGTTCTCTTACAAACCTTACCGCATCGATTTTACCTTCTATACCACGCTCACCAAAACCTGGCGCTACCAAAACACCATCTAAATGACCAAGCTTGAAATCTATATTATCTTCATTCAAAAATTCTGAATGAATTGGCTCTACGTTAACTTTCACTTCGTTTTCAGCACCTGCATGAATAAAAGCCTCGAGTATAGATTTGTATGAATCTTGAAGTTCTACGTATTTACCAATCAATCCAATAGTGACTTCACTTTTTGGATTTTTATGACGCTTTAAAAACTCATTCCATTGGTCTAAATTAGGAGTATCGCTTTTAAGATCTAACTTTTGCAAAACAACCTTATCCAAACCTTCGTCAAGCATTAAATTTGGCACATCATAAATTGTTGACGCGTCAATAGACTGAATTACTGCTTCTTTCTTAACATTGCAAAAACGCGCTAACTTTTCCTTGAGACCTTCGTTAAGCTCGTGCTCTGTTCTACAAACTAAAATATCTGCATGCACTCCACTTTCCATTAAAGTCTTAACACTGTGCTGTGTTGGCTTTGTCTTAAGCTCTCCTGCTGCTGATAAATAAGGTACTAAAGTAAGGTGAATTACTAAAGCATTATGCTCACCTAAGTCCCACTGTAACTGACGTACAGCTTCAACATAAGGTAAAGACTCAATGTCACCTACTGTTCCTCCAATTTCTGTAATTACAATATCATAGTCTCCAGAATTACCAAGAATTTGTATTCTATGCTTAATCTCATCTGTGATATGTGGAATAACCTGAACCGTTTTTCCTAAGAACTCGCCTCGACGCTCTTTGTCTATAACACTTTGGTAAATTCTACCTGTAGTTACGTTATTAGCTTGAGATGTTGGAACATTAAGAAAGCGCTCATAATGTCCTAAATCTAAATCGGTTTCTGCACCATCATCAGTTACATAGCATTCGCCATGCTCATAAGGGTTTAAAGTTCCTGGATCTATATTGATATATGGATCTAATTTTTGGATGGTAGTTCTGTAACCTTGGGCTTGTAATAATTTAGCGAGAGATGCAGCGATAATGCCTTTTCCTAGTGAGGAAGACACTCCGCCTGTTACAAAAATATACTTAGGATTTGTGGTCATGTTACGTTGTTAAACGCAGGCAAATTTACGAAATTTAATGACTTTTCCACCTATTGTTTATGCTTTGTTGAAATGTTATTTAAAAGACACATATTAAGGTTTAAATTCCCTCCTTATATTATGAATTATTTCTTCTAAACCATTGATTTTGATATCGTGCATTTGAATCATCATTCTTCCTAGTTTTCCTTCGGGAAATCCTTTTTGCTTAAACCATGTGTAATAATATTCTGGAATATCTACCAAATAATCACCTTTGTATTTACCAAAAGGCATTTTATAGTGCGCAAGTTCTATTAGCATGTTCTTATCTAATTCCATAACTGTCTAAAAAAATAAATTCCTGCGTGCGCAGGAAGGATGTAAAAACTTCTTTTATTTCCTTTCAACTTATTGCGACTTGTATTTTTCTAATTTTTTAAGCTCTTCTTCAATGTAATTTTCCCAGTAGTTTTGAGCTTCAACATTTATAGAATGGTTGGTCTGCTCATCATAAGTCTTCTGAGTTTTATCTAAAGCTTCGTTTATGGCTACGTGAATTTGATTCATCTGAATTTTTATATTCTGATTGACGACCAAACGCTCTAGCTGTTGCCTAAACTTTCTAACATAAAGCTCAGTAATATCAAAATGTAATTGCTCATGAGCAAGAATATGATTGTCTGCTTTTTCAGATAAATACCAAGACTTATTTGGATAAAAATGTGCTTCTACCGTTGTTGAGTAATCAATAATGCGTTTTCCAGATGTTTTTACAGAATACCCAAAAGTAATTCCTGAGGCTGTTAAAGCTACAGCATCTGAATCGGGATTTGGATTGCCTTTAAAATCTTCCCACACGAGTTTTCGAGTGTCATTCCATGGTATTGTTTCGTCATTGAAAGTCATTCCAACAAACAAAAACAAAACTGAAATTATGAGATGATTTATTTGCATTTATTGCCAATTAAACGTGATATCTCTCTCGATATCTGGATGTAAACTTTGGTTTACAGGACAAGTATTTGCTATATGCTCTAAAACTTTTTTAGTCTTATTATCAGCTTCAAACGGAAAATTAAGTACGACTTCAATTTTTGAAATTCGTCTCGGATTACTAGCCATAGTCTTTGTAACCTCAGCGGTTGTACCAGACATATCAACATTCATTTCTCTGGCTTTAATTCCCATAACCGTTAGCATACAACTCGCTAATCCTGTAGCAACAGTATCTGTAGGAGAAAACGCTTCTCCTTTGCCATTATTGTCTGTTGGTGCATCTGTAATATAACTGTTACCAGATTTTACATGCACACTTTCTGCTCTGAGATTGCCTAAGTAAGTTACTTTAGAAGTCATGGTTTAATTGGCTTCAACGATTCTTAAATTATCGTACTTCACTATATATACAGCTTCGTTAACATAGCCACCATATAGTGATTTGTTGTATCTAAACTTGTTTTCTACGTATTCGGTTTCAACAACCTCATTAGAAGCTTCGTATAGATTATCTTCGGTCGCTAATCTTAAGAGAATATCTAATGTAATATCAAAACCACGAGCAACATATTTGCTTGGTGACACACCAAATTCCTTTTTATAGGCTTTTACAAAACCATTTGATTTATGCTCATCAAAATTTCTATGTGCCGAAGGGTAATGGAATTGAAGATTAGATAAGTTGTTGTTATCCACATCCTTGCCTTCAAAGGCTTTATTTTTATCTAGTGTTACCAATACAATTTCTGTTTTATCCACTGTATGGGCATTTAGCATGCTTATAACGCTAGAAGCAAA
This sequence comes from Winogradskyella sp. MH6, assembly GCF_022810765.1. NCBI lineage: Bacteria > Pseudomonadati > Bacteroidota > Flavobacteriia > Flavobacteriales > Flavobacteriaceae > Winogradskyella > Winogradskyella sp. MH6. The sequence continues at coordinate 146,953 of NZ_CP094494.1, forward strand.
CGCTCCATTATTAGTTTCTAAAAATACAATGGTTTTTCCTGGTCTAAAAACATTTTCTAATTGCACAGGATATATAAAGTGTGCGTCTTTACCTGTTTTCTTATCTTTTTGAGAGTAAATCTGGGTTGCTGTAGGAAATTCCTTTTTCAGCATTTCACTAGTGGCTTTGTGAGATTGATCTGCAATAACAACAACTTTAGTTTTTAAACTATCTGCCTTTACAAAATCGATCATTGCTTTTTGCAATAATTTATCTTCTGGAATGGTTTTAAAAACATTAGCATAAATCTCCTTAGGATTATTTAAAGCTGCAATTACAGGAACTCTGTCGCTCCTTAAACCATCTGCAACTCTATCGAAACTTTTTTCTTCCATAGGACCAATTACGGCATCGTAATCTGAGAAATCGTTATCCGAAAGTATTTTGCTTATGGTTGACGGTTGATATTCTGTATCAAATACTTTTAAATTTGTAGAAATACCTAATTGCTTTGCAGAATCTAATGCCATTCTTACTCCAACATGAAAGTCTAAAACAATAGGCAGAAGCTTATCTTTCTTAATCATATCTTTAGCTTCTTCTACAGAATCCACATCTATTCTATGCAAACGATAAGGCAACATTAAAGCTAATTTTTTAACCTTAAAATTTTTGATTTTTGATTCTAGATTAGTTGTTTCCACATCTAAAAGACCTGAAGTGGCATCAGCTGAAGCTGGTATTTTTAGCACCATACCAGCTTTTAATCCACTTTCTTTTAGCTCTGGGTTTATAGCTTCTAACTCTTCTTGAGTAAGGCCTGTTTTTATTTTTAATCTGTAAAACCCTTCTTTTGGCAAAACTTCATAATAATCATATTCAGATTCTATGACCTTTTCATCTTGGTCTTCAATATTTGGCACATTGAGCTCGTCTCCTGGTTGAAGAATTGGTTTCATGTTTGGGTTCAAAGCTTCGAGTTCTGCAACAGTAATTCCGAACTTATAAGCAACACGCCATTTTCCTTCCTTAGGCTGAACTTTATACTTTTTAACTGTATTCTTAAGGCTTACTTTAGACACAAAGGTTTTGTATCTGGGAATCTTGATTTTATCTCCTTTCTTAAGATTTTCGGAATACAGAAAACGATTGGCTTTTTTTATTTCTTCTTCGGAAACTCCATATTTTTTTGATAAGCCATAAAGTGTTTCTTTACGCTTTACTTTATGGGTTTTATAGCCTATGAGTTCTTTTGATTCCTCATCAATAGGTTTATTTTTAATTTTTGAATTAGGGATAATTAAAACCGTATTGGGCTGAAATTTAGTTTTCGCATCAGGATTCAACGCATAAATATCAAAAGGTGTTACCAGATATTTTTTTGCTATACTTTCAATAGTTTCACCTTCTTCTATCTTATGCTCAATATAGTTTTGAGCACTAAGATTTAAACCTAAGGCAATTAATATGACGGTTAATAATTTCTTCATGTATTCTTGTTTAGCTTATCCTAATTTTAGAAACAAAATCAACTATAACGTCACTATTTTATTCCCATTCTATTGTTGCAGGCGGCTTAGAACTGATATCATATACAACTCTGTTAACGCCTTTTACTTTATTTATAATTTCATTTGAGGTCTTTTGTAAAAACTCATACGGTAAATTTACCCAATCTGCCGTCATTCCATCTGTACTCTCTACAGCTCTTAATGCCACACACTTTTCATAAGTACGCTCATCTCCCATTACACCAACACTATTAACTGGTAATAACATTGCTCCAGCCTGCCAAACCTTATCGTATAAATTCCAAGAACGCAGGTTATTAATAAAGATAGCATCTACCTCTTGTAATATACGAACTTTCTCACGAGTTAGATCTCCAAGAATACGAATTGCTAATCCTGGACCTGGAAATGGGTGACGACCTAATAAATGCGAATCCATATTCATAGAAGCACCTACACGCCTTACCTCATCTTTAAACAAGGCTTTTAAAGGCTCAACAACCTTTAACTTCATAAAGTCTGGTAAACCACCAACATTATGATGACTCTTAATTGTTGCACTTGGCCCTCCTGTTGCAGAAACACTTTCTATAACATCTGGATAAATGGTGCCTTGTGCCAGCCATTTTACATCTTGTATAAGATGTGCTTCATCATCAAAAACCTCAATGAACACACGACCAATGGTTTTTCGTTTTTCCTCTGGGTCGCTCTTTCCTGCTAAGGCATCCAAAAAGCGTGCCGAAGCATCTACACCTTTAACGTTTAATCCCATACCTTCGTATTGATGTAATACATCTTCGAACTCATTTTTTCGAAGTAAACCATTGTTAACGAAGATACAGTAAAGGTTTTCGCCTATAGCTTTATGTAATAACATTGCAGCGACTGAGGAATCTACTCCACCTGACAAACCTAATACGACTTTATCATTACCAAGCTTTTCTTTAAGTTCTTCTACAGTTTCTTCTACAAATGCATTTGGTGTCCAATCTTGATTAACCTTTGCAATCTTCACCAAGAAATTTTGAAGTAACTGATGACCATCTGTTGAGTGATACACTTCTGGATGGAATTGAATAGCATAGGTATCTTCACCTTCAATTCTGTAAGCTGCATTTTCTACATCTCCTGTACTAGCAAGCAAAACACCACTTTCTGGTAATTTCTTAATTGTATCACTATGGCTCATCCAAACTTGACTACCTTCATGAATATTTTCAAAAAAGTCTTCATCACTTTTTATAAAAGCCAGATTTGCTCTACCATATTCTCTAGTGTTAGATTCTGCCACTTCACCACCAGAAAAATGTGCCAAATACTGCGCACCATAGCACACTGCAAGCATTGGCTTTTTACCTCTAATATTTGAAAGGTCAGGGTGAAGTACATCTTTTCCCCTAACTGAATTTGGGCTTCCTGATAAAATTACAGCTTTAAAGCTATCTGAATCTGAAGGAATTTTATTGAATGGATGAATTTCGCAATAGATATTCAACTCTCTAACTCGGCGTGCAATAAGCTGTGTGTATTGCGACCCGAAATCTAAAATAAGGACTTTGTTGTGTTGCATGTGCAAAAGTAATTATTTACCAATTTTAACAATCAAGAAAATTGTAATTTTTTATACCTGTTTTTAAACCAAACTTAAATGCTTAAGCCATAGTGTCTAGTATCATTTTAATATCTTCTTCGGTTGTATCTGGATTAATAAAACAAAATCTTGAAACCGTTTCATAGCTATCTCCACTTTTCCATTTAGTTGGCGTTACTAGTGCAAAACCTTTGTTGTGGTTGTCATAAGTCCAATTAGTGTAGTCTTCAGGACTCCAACCTATTCTTCTAAAGAGCACACAAGATAAGCTAGGTTCCCTAACTAATTCTACACAAGGATTCTCTTCAATCATTTTACCAGCTATTTGAGCCAACTCTACACCTCGTTCTACTGCTTCCTTATAACGGTTTGTACCATGTGTGGCTAATGAAAACCATAAAGGCAAACCTCTCACTCTTCGTGTTAACTGAATTTGATAATCGGTTGGATTAAATCCATGAGCTCCTTCATCCTTAAAAATCTCCAAATAGGAACCTTGTTGCGAGTGCGCCTTTTTGGCAAACTCTGGACGTCTATAAATAACAGCACCGCAATCGTATGGTGAAAACATCCATTTATGAGGATCTATGGTAATGCTATCGGCTCGTTCGATACCTTTTAGAAGGTGCTTAACAGAATCTGCTACTAAAGCTCCACCTCCATAAGCGGCATCTACATGAAACCAAATACGCTCCTCATCACAAACACTAGCAATGCCTGCTAGATCATCGATAATCCCAGCATTGGTAGTTCCTCCTGTAGCCACAACAGCAAACAATCTTTTACGTTGATGAAAGGTAAGGTTGTCTATTGTTTCTCTAAGGTTTTCTCCAGTTAATCGTTCTTCAGACTCCACCAAAAGGATATCTACATCTGCCACTTTAGCCATAGCTTTTATAGAAGAATGTGCTCCTTCTGAGGTGATAATCAGTCCTTTTTCACGTTTATAAGTATCATCCTCTCTCCAATGTTCTCTGGCTGTAACTATTGCTGATAAATTAGCGGCTGTTCCTCCACTTGTAAAGACACCAAAAGCACCTTTAGGCAATCCTGTTAAAGAGACAATCCATGACATAGCTTCGTTTTCGCAAAAAATACCACCAGCACCTTCCATCCAATAAGCACCATGGATACTAGATACCGATGTCACCAGGTCGAACATTATTGCGGCACGTGTTGGTGCTGCAGGAACAAAAGCTAAATTCCGAGGGTGATCTACTGGTACATTTGCTTTAGCCAAATGCTCTTTCCATAATTGAAAAGCCTTTTCTCCTCCAATTCCTTTTTCTGTTATCGTTTCTCCAACGAGGCTTTTTAGGACTTCTGCTTTTTGCGGTTTTCCTATTTTTTGTTTGGTATGCGAAATACGGTCAATGGTATATTTCATCACATCCATTGTCATTTCAATAAGATCAAAATCTATCTTATGCATGAATATTAAGTCTTAAAAATTAACATATCTCTTTACGCATGCAAAATTACGATTATGCGTTCAATTAGTAAGTATAAAAGCTAGACTTATACAGCCTAAGTTTTATCAAACACATATGATATCTCTCTTTTAGTTAAGTTATGAATGAGTCTACAGAGTAATTATGGTAAACTCATTTTGAAGTGGTTGCAAAGCTTTGATTAATTCAGGAATTAATTCATCACCAAACTCTAAGTATAATTCTGAAAAATTAGTATTACGCTCTTGTAGGCTTTGCCCAGGAAATAGTTGCTCTTGCAATTCAGTGCAACGCTCAATTTGATCCTTTAATTTTCGTTTTTGAGCTTTAAGCAAACGTTTTTCAAGATGTTTTAGACCCTTTATTTGCTTTACCTCTTGGGCTTTTACAGCTCCTAAAAACGATTTGTCAGTTTGTTCTGCTAATTTGAATAAATCCTCAAACTGCTGTTCTAAATATATTATCTGATCTGAAAAATCAATATCGATGTTTGAAATTTTTCTAACCTTTTTATTGATGAATGAACTTCTATTTAAAAATAAGTCAGCATCAGAAATATTGAGTTTCTCTAATTTTTCTGCTTGTTTTTTTGTTTTTACTAAAGCAGAATTTCTCAGTGATAACATAGGAAACGTAACACCTTGAGCTTCAAAATTAGATTTTAATTGCAACCAGTAAATCATTTCTCCACCTCCACCTATGTAGCATAAATTTGGAAGAATCACTTCCTGATATAAAGGACGCATAATGACATTTGGAGAAAAACGTTCAGGAAATTCATTGAGATGTGCTATCAATTCATCTTTAGTCCACTGAAATTTAGAATCTAAAACCGAAAACATGCCATCTGTCTCAACAATACGCTCTCGCAAACCTTCATGAATATAAAATAAATTAATCTCCCTAGGATTTACTTGAATTTTCAACCCTAAGTCTTCAAGAGTCTTATTGGTTTCTGAAACCGTTTTAAAAGCTGGTAGGTCAACTAATTCCTTTTGCATCTGTGGAATAAACAAACGCTTTAATTCTCTATTGTCTGCATCAATAATTACCAATCCATATTCACCAAACAATGCATTTGCCAGGTATCGTGTTGCATCTGCTAAATTATCGTTATTGAGATAGGCATTTTTAAACCATTCTTTTAATTGCTCTGCGAATTTACCTGAACCAAACTCAGCAGAAATCACTTCATATACATCCTCTAGTCCACTAGTATTAAAATGACCAACGGCACCTGTTTGATTAGAATTCCACTGAATCTTTTTGCCTTTAAAATTGAAGTAATTGATTTCATCAAAATCATGATCTTCAGAAGCCATCCAATACACAGGCACAAAATTATAATCTGGATATGTTGATTTTAATTCTTCGGTAAGATTTATCGTTGAAATAATCTTATACAGAAAATACAAAGGTCCTGTAAACAAGTTTAACTGATGACCTGTCGTAATGGTAAATGTATTTTTTGATTTTAAGCTTTCAATATTGTTTAGGGTTAATTCTGAAGCTTCAATATTAGCATATTGATTTACCAAAGTTTCAGAAAGCACCTTTCGACTAGATTCTGAAACATGTTCAGAATGATACTTTTCCTCTATCTGAGCTTTAAAATTTTCTATAGTTGGAAAACGATTGTATAAAGGTTTTAGCTCAGGCTTTTGATCTAAATAATCGCAAATAAAATCAGAGAAATATCCGGTTGCTCTAAACGGAATACAGTCAGTTGGCATACAAATAATTATTATGGCATAAAGATAAGGTACTTCTATTTTTTAACTGCTAATTTTTAGTTAATTCAATTTCACGAACTATCTTTACTAGCTTTCAAACAAAAAACATCGTATTTAATGCAAAAATTTCTTTTAGTCGTATTGGTCGCTTTTGGCTGCTTTACCTTAACAACGGCACAAAATCTTCAATCACCAAGTGCATTTTTAGGTTATGATATTGGCACACAATTTAGTCGTCATCATCAAGTTATCGATTATTTTAAGTCTGTTTCTGAGGCTGTTCCAAATAATGTAAAAGTTGAACAGTACGGAACTACAAATGAGCGTAGAGCGCTTGTATTAGCTTACATTTCTTCTGAAGAAAACATAAAAAACCTCGAAACAATCCGTGAAAACAACTTAAAAAACACAGGACTTTTAGAAGGCGAACCAACCAATACCAATATTGCCATTGTTTGGCTAAGTTACAACGTACATGGTAATGAAGCATCGAGTTCTGAAGCTGCCATGCTCACGCTTTATAAGTTACTTACTGAACGAAAAGATTTACTAGAAAATACTGTAGTTATAATAGATCCAGGCATTAATCCAGATGGTAGAGACAGATATGTTAATTGGTATAACGAAACCAAAAGCACACCTTATGACATAGACCAACAGGCTAGCGAGCACAATGAGCCTTGGCCTGGCGGACGACCAAATCATTATTTATTTGATTTGAATAGAGATTGGGCTTGGGCAACACAAATTGAAACGCAAGAGCGTTTAAAAGTTTACAATAAATGGATGCCTCATATTCATGTCGATTTTCATGAGCAAGGTCCTAATGAGCCCTATTATTTTGCACCAGCTGCTGAACCATTCCATGAGATTATTAGCGATTGGCAACGTGATTTTCAGACACAAATAGGACAAAACCACGCTAAATATTTTGATGCTGAAGGTTGGTTATTCTTTACCAGAGAGCGTTTCGATTTGTTTTATCCAAGTTATGGTGATACCTACCCAACATACATGGGAGCTATTGGTATGACTTACGAACAAGGTGGTCATGGTATGTCTGGCTTAGGTATTTTAAACGATGAAGGTCATGTACTAACGTTAGTAGAGCGTTTGACGCACCATACAGTTACAGGACTTTCAACGGTTGAAATCGCTTCAAAAAAAGCAAAACAACTGAATACTGAATTTGCTAAATTCTTTGACAATAGTGATTTAAAATATAAAAGCTATGTGGTAAAAGGCAACCAAGACAAACTGAACAGCCTTAAGAGCTTATTAAGCAAACATGACATTAAATTCGAAAACACTAATAATGGGAAAGTTTCAGGTTACGATTATGCTACTGGCAAACAAGGAACTATGTCGGTTGATGCCAATTCTCTAGTAATTCACACCAATCAACCAAAAGGCAAAATGGTTAAAGTTTTGTTTGAACCTAACGCTAAATTAAACGACTCACTAACTTACGATATTACGGCCTGGTCTGTGCCATATGCATATGGTTTAGATGCTATTGCTAGCACATCTAAAGTGAGTAGTACTAAAACTTATGAAGGTAAAATGCCAACTGTGCTTTCTGAAGCTTATGGCTATGTTAGTAAATGGAATTCGCTAAAAGATGCACAGTTTTTAGCAGATTTGTTGAAGCATGATTTTAGAGTGCGATTTACTGAAAAACCATTTGCTTCTAATGGAAAAAATTTTGATAGAGGTTCACTAATTATCACCAAAGGAGACAATAAACACCTTGAAGATTTTCTTGGTTTATTAAATCAAATAAAGCAGAAACATGAACAACATTTGACTCAAATTAATTCAGGATTTTCTCAAACTACACCAGATATTGGTTCGCCAGACATTAAGCTAGTGAATAAGCAAAAGGTTGCCGTGTTATCTGGTGAAGGCACTTCTTCTTTGAGTTATGGTGAAATCTGGCACTTCTTTGAACAACAATTACATTATCCTTTAACTTCAATAAACACAGACGATTTAAGCGGAACTAATCTTAATAAATATAATGTGCTTATCATTCCAAATGGTTATTATGGTAGCGTACTTAATGAAAATAATCTGCAAAAAATTAATGATTGGGTACAAGCTGGTGGAAAAGTTATTGCTATTGATGGTGCTCTTAGAAGTTTTGCTGGCAAAGATGGTTTTAGTTTAAAATATAAATCGTCGGACAACTATAGTAGTAATGACAATCTAACACCATATGCAGATCGTGAGCGTGAATACACCAACAACCTTATTACTGGTGCTATTTTTAAAACTAAAATAGACAACACACACCCAATGGCCTTTGGTTACAGCAAAGATTATTTTACCTTAAAACTAGGGAGTTCCTCTTATGATTTATTGGATAGCGGCTATAACGTTGGGCATCTAGCTGACACTAAAGTGTATTCTGGTTTTGCTGGTAAAGATGCACTGGCTAATTTAGGTAACACTTTAGTTTTTGGTGAAGAACGTAAAGGTAGCGGTAGCTTCATCTATTTTGTAGACAATACCTTATTTAGAAGTTTTTGGGAAAACGGAAAATTATTCTTGGTGAACTCCGTTTTCTTTGTGAATAATAATGCATACGAATTATAATTATCATCAATCAAAATACATTATGAAACCAATTAAATCCTTATTTCTAAGTCTATTTGTTTTAATAGCTATATCAGCTTGTAAACAAAACGAAACCAAAGAAACCACACCAGAATTTAAAGTTGATTTTGAAAAATTCACTTTAGATAATGGCTTACAAGTTATACTACATGTAGACCGATCAGATCCTGTTGCTGCAGTAGCATTAACAGCTCACGTTGGTTCTGCAAGAGAAAAGGAAGGTCGTACTGGTTTTGCTCACCTTTTTGAACACTTATTATTTTTAGAATCGGAAAACTTAGGCAAAGGTGGACTCGACCAAATGAGTGCGCGTATCGGAGGTTCTGGAGCTAATGGTTCTACAAACAGAGATAGAACTAACTACTTTCAAACCGTACCTAAAGACGCTTTGGAAAAAATGATTTGGGCAGAAGCCGATAAACTCGGTTTCTTTATCAATACAGTTACCGAGCCTGTTTTAGCAAAAGAAAAACAAGTCGTTAAAAACGAAAAACGTCAAAGCATAGACAACAGACCTTATGGACATACATCAGCAGTCATCAACAGCAATCTTTATCCAGAAGGACATCCTTATAACTGGGAAGTTATTGGTTCTCTTGAAGATTTACAGAATGCCACATTAGCCGACGTTAAAGAATTTTACAGACGTTGGTACACACCAAATAACACTACCTTAACCATTGCTGGAGATATTGATGTAGAGCAAACCAAAGCATGGGTAAAAAAGTACTTTGATGAAATTCCAAGAGGTGAAGCTATTCCTAATCTAGAAAAACAACCTGTAAACTTAAAGTCAACAAAACGCTTATTCTACGAAGACAACTTTGCAAGAGCTCCACAATTAACAATGGCCTGGCCAACCGTACCTGAGTACCACAAAGATTCTTATGCCTTAAATGTACTAACAAGCTATTTATCTGATGGCAAAAAAGCACCTTTAAACAAAGTACTAATTGATGACGAGAAGCTTACAGACAATGTATCTTTTTATCAATATAACTCAGAATTAGCCGGACAATTAATGCTTACCGTTACAGCATTTGATCAAACCGATTTAAATACTGTTGCCTCAGCTATTAAAAACGGATTAAAAGATTTTGAACTTAATGGAATTTCTGAAAAAGACCTGAATCGTATTAAAGCCGGACAAGAAACCGATTTTTACCGAGGTTTATCTAGTGTTTTGGGCAAAGGATTTCAATTAGCACAATACGAAATATTTGCTGGAGATCCTGGCTTCATTAATCAAGATGTAAAAAACATTCTTGCTGTAACACCAGAGGATGTAATGCGAGTTTACAACACCTACATAAAGGACAAAAACTTTATAGCAACAAGCTTTGTTCCAAAAGGACAAAAGAGCTTGGTATTGGATAATTCGCAATTAGCTGATATTAAAGAAGAAAAAATTGTTGAAGGAGCTGAGGAAACCTTTGATGCAAGTATAGCTGCTACTTATGAAAAAACACCAAGTAGTTTCGACAGAAGCGTAGAACCGCCATATGGATCAAGTCCTGAACTAAATATCCCTACCGTTTGGAAAAAAGAATTAGAGTCTGGTGTTAAAGTTTATGGTATAGAAAATAACGAAGTGCCTTTAGTACAGTTTGAAATACAAATTGCAGGAGGCTTACTATTAGAAAACAAGGACCAAGTTGGTGTGTCTAACCTTTTAGCAAATCTCATGACAAAAGGCACAAAAAACAAAACCACAGAAGAACTTGAAAATGCCATAGAAAGTATTGGAGCAAGTATTTATAGTTATGCCACAGAAGAAAGTATTATTATCTCTGGCACGACACTTTCAAAGCATTTTGATAAAACAATGGATTTAGTTAACGAAGTTTTATTAGAACCACGTTGGGATGAAGCTGAATTTGAACTTTTAAAACAAAGTACCATCAGCAATATTCAACGTAGCAAGGCTAATCCTAATAGTATTGCTTCTGATGAATTTTCGAAATTACTTTATGGAGAAAATAATATTTTAGCTTACAACAATAGAGGTACCGAAGCCTCTGTAAATAGTATTGACTTAATAGATCTAAAAAATTATTACAACAAAAACTTATCACCACAGCTTACCAATTTTCATGTTGTTGGTGCTATATCAGAACAAGATGTTGTAAAAGCTTTAGACAAAATTGATACAACTTGGGAATCAAAAGACGTTGCTATTACTGAATTACCAATGCCACTATATCCTGAAAAATCTACAGTTTATTTCTATGATGTGCCTGGTGCAAAGCAATCGGTAATTCGCTTTGGATATCCATCTGTAAAAGCAACACATAAGGACTTTTATCTTGCCAATGTAATGAACTATCGTTTAGGCGGAGGTGGTTTTGCTTCACAATTAACACAAGAGTTAAGAGAAGGCAAAGGCTATACTTATGGTATAAGATCTCGTTTTTCTGGCTCTCAGTATGTTGGCGAATATACCATAAGCAGTGGTATACGTACCAATGTAACGTATGAAGCTTCTAGCTTGATAAAACAAATCTTAGAAGATTATGGAAAAAACTATAATGAGGAAGACCTAGAAGTTACCAAAGGCTACACCATTAAAAGTACTGCCAGAGCTTTTGAAACTTTGGGAGCCAAGTTAGATATGCTTAGCAATATTAGCAATTATGAATTATCTGATGACTACGCTAAACAACGTGAAACTCTTGTAAAAGAGTTAACTGTAGATGATGTAAAAACTTTGATAACGCATTACATTAAACCTAACCAAATGATTTATTTAATTGTTGGAGATGCCGAAACACAATTAGATAAATTGGAAGCTTTAGGTTTTGGAAAGCCTGTGTTATTAAACCAAAATGAAAATTTAGAATAAAAATCAAAGAACTATGAAACTCGGAGCATTTTCAGTTAGCCTAGCTGTAAAAGATATTAAAGCCTCAAAAGCATTTTATGAGACTTTAGGATTTAAAGTGTTTGCTGGTGATTTAGATAGAAACTACCTCATCATGAAAAACGAATCCACTTTAATTGGTTTGTTTCAAGGTATGTTTGAAAACAATATTTTAACCTTTAATCCTGGATGGGATCAAGATGCCAATACGTTAGAAAATTATGATGATGTTAGAGCTATTCAAAAACATTTAAAATCTAAAAGAATTTCTTTTACCAGTGAAGCAGATGAATCTACAACAGGACCTGCAAGTTTTGTAGTTTTAGATCCTGATGGTAATGCTATTTTGGTAGACCAACATATTTAATTATCACTATTATGAGCGACGCATTACAAACAATGATTAACAACATGCCAGAGAAAACTGGTAAGTCATTAGAAGAATGGAAAAAAATCCTAAAAGGAAAAGCATTTACAAAACACTCGGAAGGTGTTAACTTTTTGAAGAAAGAACACGGTGTTACCCACGGTTTTGCCAATACTATTGTAACACTTTCTAAGGAAGAAAATAATTCTTCTGATGAAGACCTAGTAACCAATCAATATAAAGGCAAAGAAAGTTTGTTTCCTATTTATGAAAAGTTACTACCTATAGTAAAAGGCTTTGGAAATGACGTTACTGTAACACCTAAGAAAGGTAGTGTTAGTATTATTAGAAAACGTCAATTTGTTTTAATAAAACCTGCTACCAAAACACGCATTGATCTGGGTTTAAAACTTCCTAATAAACCAACAACTGACAGACTTGGCGACTCTGGACCTTTTGGTTCAATGTGTACGCATCGTGTTCAACTGACTTCGGTAGATGATGTTGACAACGAGTTGATCGGTTGGATGCAAGAAGCTTATAATTTGGCAGATTAAATATTATTTTTATCAGTAAAAAATATTTTCACTTTATTTTCATTCACAAGTTCCTTTGTATAAGCCTCTATAGTTTTAGAAGTTAATTCTGGGCTTTTAACTTGTAAAGATCTAAATGTTCCATCTTTTTGAGGTGCGATGAGTATTGTTTTCCCAAAATTGAGGTTGAATAATCTTGTATTTATAATAGCATAGGATTCACCTTCGACAGTATCAAAAGCAACGTAATCTATAGTATTGCTTTTCGTCTTAACAAAGCCTTGCCCAACATAATCTGGGTGGTTTCTAGATATGGCTATACTTTTATTTAAGTTATAATTTTCCGTGTCTAAAGTGTCTGTTAGCACCAAAAGTTGAAAAAATACTTCATTATCTTTATCACCTAGTCTTTCTTTGTTTATTTCGTTTTTCTCAACAAAGAAGCTATTCATTACAACAGTTTTATCTCCTACTTTAAAGTCTTCATTTTTATTACCTAAACCTTTAAAACTTTCTTTTCCTAAAAGCTCATATTTAGGTACTGGAAAAACTCCAAGCTCAAAAGGACCGAGTTCACCAAATCCAATTAATTGCTTATCGTTATCAAGCATTTCGTTATCCCAAGTTGTAGAATCATTTCGGTTATTTAGATGTTGTTCTCTCTTTAGATTATTCCAACCCGTTTTGTCTATATTACTTTCTATCTTAGAAGTTTTATCTACATTGCTACAACCGACTATTATAAGACATAGAATTACAACTATATTTTTCACGACTTTAAATTTAATTATTAATCAGCCCAAGTAATTTCACTTGTTTTATCAATATAAATTATCGCATCAAAAGCTCTTCCGAATACTTTAGTTTCTGTCTCGCTGCTTCTTGCTCGTGCTCCTGCGCCACTCATTGATGTTAGTTCTGAATTGATATAGTAAGCCAGTTTTTCATTAGTCCTTGTTGCTCTAAAATTTAGAAATGTATTTGGTTTACCATAGTTTTTTAAACATTCTGTAAATGTATTCTCAACTACTTTATCAACTGTAAAGGTTTTAAAACGCCAATTACCTGTTTTATTAGCATCATTAGGGTATGCTATAAAATTTCCTGTTCCAAAATCTGTAGCAATATTAAAGTAGTACTCGCCATAAAGCTTTCTTAACTGATGCCCTGTTACATCCACTATACCATTATCTACCCAATCACCTACGTGCGCATTATGAGCCCAATACATTGCTTTTTTGTTGTGTTCATAAAAATTCATAATCCAAAGGATATTTTCTCCCATATAAATATCCCGAAAATCTGCTTTTCGCTGCCCATTATTTTGATTTATGGTAGTAACAAACTGCCCTAAAATTTCAACTAAATGATAAGCTATATTAAATTCTTCTTCGGAAGTTTTACTTTTAAACACTTCAGAATTATCAATAAAGTATTTTTTCAATTTCGCATAAGCAATGAAGTGATCCGTTTTTTCATTTTCATCAAAATTATTCCATAACTCATACTTTTCAAACCCTTCGATTTTATAACTGGACTCAACTGATTTTAAATAGTCCTTGATTCGGTCGATTTCAGAACGCACATACTGCATCTCGCATCCGTATAGATAAATTTTATCTTCATTATTTTGGTTGTAATCTCTTAACCAATTCATTAAGCTTTCAAACTCTTTTGTTTTATAGCGCCAAGTTGAATTGATGTTTTTCAAAACAAACTTTAAATCATCTCTTTTTCCTTGTATATAATCGTTGAGATAAAGTCCTTCACCAAAACCTGTTTCTATAATTAGAATCTTAAAATCGTGCTTTTCCTTAAGGTATTGCATTAGCTCTTTGGCAAGTATGGTAAATTCAGCTGTACCATGAGTATCTTCTCCATAGCCAACAATTCTTATATCATTGACTGCATCATCTAAAAAGGAAAATGATTTGGCCTGTATGGTATCAAATGCTGTAGTATAATTTTCTAATTCTGTATGGCATTGCGCAAGACTTAGCTTTGTTACCAATACGAATAACATTAAAAGCAAATATTGTTTCATAGTTTTTTTGTCTTAAATTCTATTAAATAAGGCTTTAAAGGTCTATTGTCTCTTGTTCTAAAATTATTAGTAATAAATATTTGATACGTTTTGTTAGGCTCTAATTTAACGGGAATTGTCCAAGATTTGTTGTCTTCACCCCATTTTCTACCATCTAATGTTCCTTTTGGAAATGCATCGCGTCCTAATTCACCCAAATCTACACTTGTACGATAACCGTCCAGAGCTTCAGAAAAAAATATAGTAATCTCCTTAAGATTAGGTGATACATTGTCACTCATATTCTCAAATTGTTCAATGCCTGTAACTTTTGGACGGTTGCTTTCAAAATTTTGTTCTAGCTCTTCTAAAGACGTTGAGAAATAATTAGATTTTTTGATAAACTCCTCAATTTCTGATTCGTTTTCATAATCCAATTCAATCATAGTTTTGATAGCTACTTTTTTATCTTCTGCCTGGTTATAATAATTTTCACAAATTTGATAGCCAACATAGTAGCCTAAATCTCGCATGCCAAACTCATTAGTATCATTACTATTTAACCATTTGCCAAAATTTGCGACGTAAAACATTTCGTTTTCAAAGACTTCTCTAATTCGTTTTGCATTATTCTTTCCGAATTCAATTTGTGGATTAGGTGACAACTGATGTAATGTTTTTGCAGACACAAATTCGGCAACGCCTTCGTAAATAACTGAAGATAATAAATTATAAACCCTAGGCTTTTGTTGTGTATGCACAAACTCGTGGATTTTTAAAAACACTAGGTTTTCATTGGGATTTGTAGAAAAATAGGTTTTCAAATGTGCTAGATTTTCAGGAAATTCGCTTGTTACGGTATTAGCATCTGCCATGGCTAATTCAGAACCAATAAGCACCAAGCTATCCATAGTTGTACCTGGTGTACGAAAAGCTCCAATAGAGAAATAGATTTTTGCTGGTTTTAGTTCAGGGTATATTGATTTGAGTTTTTTAATGCCATCTTGTAATTGCGAGCTGACATTATTTGCTTGTAATGTATTTTCTCTTATTGAATTCCAAAATTCAGGATAATTGTTAATAGCATTGATATATTCTTCTGCTGTATAACTTCTAGCCTTAATTATACCTTCTAAACCAGCTGTTCCTTTATCTAAATACAAACTATCTAGGTACTTGTACTGCAACACAGAATCTTGGGTTGTGATGATTTGGTCATAAGCATTCCAAAAGTTAGTAATATCTGTTGTGATGACATTACCGTTTTTCTGATTTGTCTTTTCGGAATTTTTGCAAGCTGATAACATTATTAAACTTACTACTAGAACAATAATTAATTGTCTCATTAAATTGTCTTTAAATCATTAAACTTTATTCAAAATAGTTATTAGGCCTTATTTAGGGATCGTTAATTTGTAGTGTAGATCTTATCCATTTCCTTAGAAATTTCCATAGCTTCCTCTATAACTTCTTTCGGGTAATCATTTATCTCTAGAATTTTAATAGCATTTCTATTTTTTAGTTTACCTTCTTTTAACTTGTAATCAAATCCAACCGTATTTTCATTAACAGTTTCGCTAAAATGATATAAATCATATTGATTTAAAAGCATATCTGTCAATTCAATATCGTGAGTTGAAACCAATACCTTATTACCGTTTCTTGCTAAAGCTGACAGTACAGACTTACCTGCTGCAATACGCTCTACAGTATTCGTTCCCTTAAAAATTTCGTCTAATAAAAATAAGTTGTTTCCATCTTGACTTATGCTCAATAGCTCTTTAATGGTCAAAACTTCCTCAAAATAATAGCTCTTATCATTAAGCAAATCATCACTAATTCTAATTGCCGAAAATATTTTAAGCAATGGAAATGTCATTGATTTTGCAAAGCAGGTGTTAATCGTTAATCCTGTAATAATATTAAGTCCCAATGCCCTTATAAACGTTGTTTTACCAGACATATTAGAGCCTGTTAGCAAAACAGATTTTTCAGACAAGTTAACATCATTAGTTTCACAATTAAAAACCAGAGGATGACTCATTTCTTTTGCTACTATTTGGTTTTCTGTATTGATGTTAGGTAAACAATAAGTATTCAATCCTTCTCTTAACGAAGCTATAGAAATCAACATATCTATATGACCTACAAATTGAAAGACATTATCTATGTGATTTCTTTTAGTGTTTAATCTTTTGAGAACACCAAATAACAAAAGTGGTTCTAACAAAAACATAGTTTTAATAATCTCAAACACAAACCATAGAATGATTTCCATTTCACCTTGTAGTTTGGCTTCTAACTGAAAAAAGCGCATCCTACTTTTAACCTCATTGATAATTGCCATAGACTTTGGCAAATCTGTACTTAGCTTTTTAAACTGGTCATAAACATATAAATGAGAAGCTACACTATTGAGTTTTAAAAGTTCTGGAATAGAACCCACATACTCCACAATATTCTTTTTATTCCAATAATGAAGTATAAAATTAATGCAAAACACAGCCAATAACACCATGAAAAACATGGGATTAAAAAAGGCTAACACCAACGATATCAAACTTGTAAATGACAATAATTTTATAATGAAAAACCATTTTGGAGGATGTAGATGTTCTTCTTGAAAAAGTGTACTTATATAATAAGCTTCTTTCCGATTTAATTTATCAAGTTTTTTTTGAACTGATAATCTAAAATCAGAATCCTCAGTAATTTTTTTAATCAGCGCTTCATTTAAATTTGTTTTATTTTCATTTACTACTATTGTACGAAGTTGATTATAAAGATATTGCTGACCTACTTTGGAATGCGTGCGATCTAGTAAAATGAATAAGTCCTCAAAGTCTAAATCATTACAGGTTTTATCTGATAAAACTTGAAAAGCTTCTGAATGGTCCTTATTCCTGAAATATTTTTGAATGTAATCAAAGTCAAAAGCATCATCCTTTAGCTTTCCGAATGATGCTTTCAATTTATTAGTTGTTTCTTTTTTACTATTAAATTTTAGTTTTGAAAACGAAAATTTAATTTGATACAAAATGTCTTTTACCATAAAATATAAGTGCAGTCTATCTATTAAATGTTACAAGACACTTTCTTAATTTAGAATTGAATTTCAGCATTTTACTAATTTAAGATAGATTTTTTATTCTAAACCCTTTTATTTTTAAGTAATAACAAAAATTAAAAAAGCTAGAATCGAATAAAATACTATTAGAAACAATTCTAGCTTATGTTTTAATATAAATTTCAATTATTTGAGAATAAATTTTTTAACCACGGTTCCTCTATCAAAATTGATTCTTAGAATATAAATACCACTTGCAAAACTGCTTGTAGATATAGTACTTTCTTTTCCCCTCATTATTTCTATTCCTGAAATTGAATACATTGTATAATCTTGAAGTTGCAAACTTTGGTTTGAAATAATTTTTAAAGCATCAGTAGCGGTAACAACTTTAACAGTATTTGCCAAATCAAATTCATCTATGCTCAAAGCGTCTTCGGTTACTGGATTAAAACCTGTCCATAAAGCACCAGGATCGGTAACATACGCTCCCATTGTGCCTGCTGGAATGTGTAAGTGAATAGTACTACGAGCCTGATTAAAAGTATCTGAGTTGGGCGCACTACTTGTAGAAATTGTTGGAGGTACCATGCCTTGACAATAAATATTTGTAATAGCATCAGTCCCTCCAAAACCACCAAATGCAACAACACCAATATTGGTAACACTCGCAGGTATAGTTATGTCATTTAGAGGACAAAAACGAAAAGAAAAGTCTCCAATAGTAGTAAGATTATTTCCTAACACAAGATTCGTCAAGTTTTGGCTATTAGCAAAGGCACCATCGTCAATGTTAATAACACTATCGGGAATTGTAAGCGTTGTTATATTATTGATAGAGAATGCACCTACTCCGATATAAGTAATTGTATTTGGTAAAGTTACACTCGTTAAATTATTGGGATCATTTATATTATTGGAAGCAAAAGCATAATTTCCTATTTCTGTAACGGTATAGGTTTCACAACCTCTAGTAACCGTAGCAGGTATATTAACCACAGTACCTCCTGTAGTATTATAATCGGTAGTTTTTACAGTATTATTTGTTGAAGAAGTTATTGCATATGTAATATGGTTTACAGTAAAATTTCCTGTTACTCCTTCCGCTACACTATTAAAACCTGTCCATGTTGCAGCTGCATAATCATTTGCTGTTCCTGTTGGTATGGTTAAGTCTATATTACTACGAGTGTTAAAAGAATCGCCTGTACCTGTAATTATTGTTGGTGGCACTGTAGCTTCTACTGTTATACAGGTTAGCTGATTATTACTTTCAAATGCTCTCCAACCAATCGCTGTAATATTATCTGGAATGGTAAGACTTGTAAATTGATTATTTTGAAAAGATTGTTCGGGAATACTTGTTAAACCACTTCCAAAGTCTATATTAGTTAACTGATTACTTAAAAATGAATAGTTCCCAATATTTAAGACATTATCGGGAATCACAACATTGACTAATTGATTTTGTCTAAAAGCTGATTGACCACAGCTAATAATATTATTCCCAATGGTAATACTAGTTAACTGCTTATCAAAAAAACATGCCGAACCTACACTTGTTACATCAAATACAATGGTATTATAAGTGACAGTATCAGGAACAGTAACTACTGTACCTCCATTTGTATCATAATCTACAGTTTCAACATTGTTAGGTGAAAGAGAGGTAATTTCATAGGTTATAAAATTGTCTATAAACTGGTCTCCAATAGATTGTGAATACACTAATATAGATATACTCAGAGCGATTAAAAAAAGTACTTGTTTTTTCATAATAAAATTGGTTTAAGGTTATGGTAAATTTGATTTATAGTTTTAGAAGTCCATCTTGGTTAAGTCCCCTTCAAGTGTATAGTAGAAACTAAAAGTTGTCCCACCTCTTTCTGGCTGAAGATTAATCATATACTGTGCTTTTGAGATATCTCCGTTATCAGGAAAGTTTAAACCAGCAATACTTAGAATCGGGTTTTTAATATCTTTTTCATCCTTTAGCTTTTGTATAGATTGCTCTACCAACGCGCCTAATTTTGACAAACTTATGGTATCACCTAGCTGAAACATATAGTCCGATGCTTTTGTACCTACTGGTACTTCAATGATAATGTCTGAGTTTTGTTGCCAGTTCCCTTGAGTTAAATTCCATTGGCCCATTTTTAATGACTCTGGGATTTCTGTAACAGTAACACCTACAATGTTACCAATGGATTTGTTGTAGGTAACTGTGAGATCTGTATAATAAGCATCTTTACCAAATTGGTCTTTTAGTGCGTTTTCAATATTCTGGAAACCATCTGCCGTTGCTGGTTGGTTTTCGATAGAATTGCTACAAGAGGCTACATGTAACAATAAAACCAAGAGTAGGTTTAAGCGCTTTAATTTTGGGGTAAAATTTTTCATTCTATTTTAGGTTTAATAGAATAAATGTATGCCCCAATTATGAAGAAAGAAATACCGAAACTATTTCTAATACTTATTAATCAATAAGCGTTATGCTTTAGAGAATATTCGTAAAGCAAAGAAGCAATTTAAATTATAGATGAATCTTTTAATCAGATATTCTATTTAAAAAAGCTGTTACAAACTGTTCTTTTTTGCGGGAAGAGACAGGAATCTTTTTTCCGTTCTTTAAATGAATAACACCTGACTTATCATATTTATCTATGAATTTTAAATTGACCATAAAGGATTGATGTGGTCTGGTAAAATTGGCCTTAGTAAGCCGTTCTTCAAATTCTTTCAACGTTTTTGAAACCAAGTGCTTTTTACCATCATTGCAATAAAACGTGG
This sequence comes from Winogradskyella sp. MH6, assembly GCF_022810765.1. Taxonomy (NCBI): domain Bacteria; kingdom Pseudomonadati; phylum Bacteroidota; class Flavobacteriia; order Flavobacteriales; family Flavobacteriaceae; genus Winogradskyella; species Winogradskyella sp. MH6. The sequence continues at coordinate 167,484 of NZ_CP094494.1, forward strand.
TATAACCTTTATCAGATTCGCAATACGTAAGTTCATTTAAGTCAACAACCTGAAAACTATCTTGTAGCGAAAGTATTAATTTATCTTCTTGATTATTCCATACCTGTTTGGCAACATTGATTTGCTCTTTTTGTTCTGTTACCGATAGTTGTTTTACCTTATCTAAGGCTATCTTTAATTCTTCAACATCAACGGGCTTAAGCAGATAATCTATAGCTCCCATCTTCAGAGCTTTTAAAGCAAATTCTTCATAAGCCGTAATAAAAATTACTTTGAAATTAAGGTGCTTTGTTTGTTCTAAAAAATCGAAAGCATTACCATCGGTTAAATTAATATCTAAAAAAACAAGCTCTGGTTTACAAGCCTTAGCTACAATAACAGCCTCTTTAACAGATTCGCATTCGCCTACTACTTTTACATCTGTATCAATAAGTTCTAAAAGGTTGAGCAGACCTTTTCTTATATAGGTTTTATCTTCTACTATAATTGCTTGCATTAGGCTACATCTTTTTTATAAGGAATGACTAAAGTAACTATAGTACCTTGTTCATTATACTGTTTTCTATCTTCAATATGTACAGATCCCTCAATATTAAAATCTTTAGATAGCATCTTTAGTCGCTCTGAAGTTATAGTGGTTGCTAAGGATTTTTTATCTTTTCGTTTATGTCCGTTTTGGGCATCAATTCCAATTCCGTTATCCTTTATTGTAAATATTAATTCCTCACTAATATATTTTAACTGAATATCTATTTTTCTATTGTCTTTTCGATCTTCAAAAGCATGCTCAATAGCATTTTCGATGAAGGGCTGAATGAGCATTGGCGGAATCTTAAACAAAGTTTCATCAATATTCTTATCTACCAAAATTGTATAGTCATATGATTGACTGGCTTCTAAATTTTGAAGTTCTAAGTAGTTATTTACAGCTTCCATTTCTTGGTTAAGTGGTACTAGTTTATCTCTTGAATTTTCTAGTGTGATACGCAAAAGTTTTGAAAACTTAGACAAGTAAAATATAGATTTTTTCTCTTCCTTATTTAATATCATGCCTTGCAATACAGAAAGCGAATTAAAGATAAAATGCGGTGTCATTTGCGAACGTAACAATTTTTGTTCTATAGCAATATTTTGAGTTTTGGCTTTTTGGTGCCTTAACTTTAAAGAGAAAATGATTCCACCCAAAACAATTATACTAACTAAAAATGTAATAACTCCCAAAAACAAATTGCGTTGCGATTTTTCTAGATCTTGAGACGTTGCTTTTATTGTCTTAGTGAGCTTTAACTCATTAATACTTAGAGAATCTATTTGTTGTTTATACTTATACTCGTACTCTAATTGAGTGATTTTTTCAATATTTTCTTCATTAAAAACACTATCATTCAGTGTTTTATACATTTCATAACTCTCAAGTGCTTTTTTAAAATTACCATCCTTCTTATAAATTTCAGAAAGTATTTGGTATGCATTTTTTTTATGTACTAAATGCTGATGCTTGTTAGCAAGTTTAATTGCTTTATTTACGTTACTTAAAGCAAGTTCTTTCTTATTTGTTAATAAATAGACGTTTGCCAATCCTAAATACGAATGAATTAGCTCGTGCATTTTTTGATTAACAGTCGTTATATCATTAGCCGCCTTGTAAGAATTTAAAGCTTTTGGATAGTCTTCATTAGCTAAATAAATATGACCTAGATTAATTAGGCAAACAGCTGTTTGATCTTTATCACCAACTTCTCTACTAAGTGCTAGAGATTCTTTAATAAGTTTAGTTGCGTTAATATAGTCTTGCTTTTGTATGTAAAGTCCTCCCATACTACTTTTTATGGCCATTACATTTCTTAGACTTTGTTTAGCTTCCTCCATAACTAAAGCCTTTTTATAAAAACCTAAAGCCTTGTCATAATTTTGTTGCTGTTTATATAGGTTGCCAATATTATGTAGAGCCATAAAAATACTTGAAGAGTCTTTAGTAATTTCCGCAGTTTCTAAGGACTTATTATAATATAACATAGCCTGTGGATAATTACCTTGTTCTACATAAGCACTCGCCATGGCATTCCAACAATGTAGTTTACCATATTGGTTATTTTTTTCATTATAAATAGAAAGTGCCTTTTCATAATTGATAAATGCTTCTTCATAGTTTCCTAAATCTGAGTATATGCTTGCTATATTATGAAGATAATGGGGAATGTTCTCTTCTAATCCTAGTTCTTTATCTATAGCCATTGCTTTTTTAAAATTCGCAATAGCTTTTTGCAAATCACCTTGGTAATGAAAAAGTACGCCTAAAGCATTATTACAACCTGCTAATCCTTTCAGATAATCTATAGATATAAATAGGTCTATTGCTGCTTGAAAGTTGTCAATAGCAACTTCGTAATTCCCAAGGTCCAAATATGTAATTCCTTTCATATAATGGCTTTGGCCTTTACCTTTGATTGAATTTATTTCATCCGCCAATCTAGCAGCTTTGTCTGCATAATCTAAAGCCTCATTAGGATTATTTGAATAGTTATAAAAGGCCAAATCGTTGAGAATCTGTAATCGAATAGTATCCCTTTTTTGATAGCTTTTTAACTCATTCTTTAAGCTATCTATTACAGTATTTTGAGATAAACCAATACATGGCAACAACAAAAAGAAGGTTAAAATAACAACGAATTTCCTTTTCATAAAGGTGGTAGCTTGTAGTTTTATGCTAATTTATTATTTAATAGTACGCATAAATAATCAAATTAATGGTATTACATAAAACTTAGCTGTAAGAATAAATTTTCGATATACTTTAAGCTATATTCGTGAAGTATCAATCCATATTCGTTTATAAAATATAGAAGTGATTTATCGTTTTATAAAATTGAAATGGAAAGCCAATTTAGCTAATTACCTCACCATAAAGATCAAAATCTTCTGCTTCTGTGACTTTTATTGTGGTGAATTCTCCTGTTTTTAAATACACTTTTGAAGCATCAATCAACACTTCATTATCAACATCTGGCGAATCAAATTCTGTACGACCAACAAAGTAATTACCTTCTTTTCTGTCAATAACGACTTTAAAATCCTGTCCTATTTTAGCTTGGTTAAGTTCCCATGAAATTTGGGATTGAATTTCCATAATCTCATTAGCACGTTGCATTTTTACTTCTTCTGGCACATCATCTTCAAGATTGTAGGCATGTGTGTTTTCTTCATGAGAATAGGTAAAACAGCCCAAACGCTCAAAACGCATATCTTTTACCCATTGTTTCAAGGTTTGAAAATCTTCTTCTGTTTCACCTGGATAACCCACAATTAAGGTAGTCCTAATAGTCATTTCAGGAACTTTAGCTCTAAAGTCTTCCAAAAGTTTTGTGGTTTTTGCCTGTGTAGTACCACGACGCATACTTTTTAAAATAGTATCGGAAATATGTTGCAAAGGAATGTCTAAATAATTACAAATCTTAGGCTCACGTTTCATAATATCTAACACATCCATAGGGAATCCCGTTGGGAACGCATAATGCAAACGAATCCATTCTATACCTTCAACTTTTACTAGGTTTTCAAGTAATTCAGCAAGGTTTCGCTTTTTATATAAATCAAGACCATAATAGGTTAAGTCTTGAGCTATAAGAATCAACTCCTTAACACCAGAAGCAGCTAGTTTTTCAGCTTCAATCACCAGATCTTCAATTGGTGTACTTTTATGTTTTCCTCGCATTAAAGGAATGGCACAAAAACTACAAGGTCTGTCACATCCTTCCGCAATTTTTAAATAGGCATAGTTTTTTGGTGTCGTCGTTATACGCTCGCCTATCAATTCATGTTTATAATCTGCGCCTAAAGCTTTAAGCAAACCTGGTAATTCTGTAGTACCAAAATACTGATCTACGTTTGGAATTTCCTTTTGCAAATCTGGCTTGTAGCGCTCACTCAAACAACCTGTTACAAACACTTTATCAACTTCACCAGCCTCTTTTTTTTGCATGAATTCCAGAATCGTATTCACACTTTCTTCCTTGGCATTATTTATAAAACCACAAGTATTTATAACAACAACATTTCCTTCTTGCTCATGTACAACGTCCTTACCACTGGCTTTTAGTTGTCCCATTAACACTTCACTATCGTACACATTTTTGCTACAACCAAGCGTTACAACATTAATTCTATTCTTCTTCAGTGTTTTAGTTCTCATCTGTTTACGTAAAAATCAGTTTGCAAAGATACAACGGAATTTAAACCTTTTGTATATTTATGTGTCTTATATAAAAACTTAACCATGAGATTACCAAAAATAGCGCTCGTATTATTTGGTTTTTTAGTGATTTTGTCATGTTCTAGTGACAATGACTCACCTAACAATTCTGACCCACAAAATGAAGATATTTATTTTCCTCCTTTAAATTCTGATACTTGGGAAACAAAGTCTATTTCAGAATTAGGTTGGAATGAGAATGAACTACAACCTCTTTTAGACTATTTGGAAGTCAAGAACAGCAAAAGTTTTATGATATTACATGAAGGCAAAATAGTCGTTGAAACTTACTTTGATGGTCACACCAACACCTCTCCATGGTATTGGGCTAGTGCAGGAAAAACATTAACGACAGCCATGACAGGTATTGCTGAAAGTGAAGGCTTATTGAATATCGACGATAAGGTCTCTGATTATTTGGGTACTGGATGGACAAGTACTCCTGTAGAAAAAGAAAACCTGATTACTTGTAAGCATTTGCTATCAATGTCTTCTGGTTTGGATGACAGCTTAGGAGATGATGTTTCTCCTTCAAATCTTCAATATATAGCTGATGCTGGTACGCGTTGGGCTTATCACAATGTTTATGTAAAGCTTCAAGATGTCATTGCAACAGCTAGTAACCAAGATTGGTCAACCTATTTTAACACTAAATTGAAAGATAGAATCGGCATGTCAGGCGCATGGATACAAACTGGAGATTTTAGTGTGTATTGGAGTACAACACGTAGTATGGCAAGATTTGGATTGTTAGTATATGCTGGTGGAAAATGGGAAAGTCAACAAATTATTCCAGAAAATTACTTAAATGACGCTATAAATACTTCTCAAAACCTTAATGAATCTTATGGCTATATGTGGTGGTTAAACGGAAAATCGTCTTTTAGATTACCACAATCCCAAGTTCAATTTCCAGGTGAACTCATACCCAATGCACCTAATGACATGTATGCTGCTCTTGGAAAAAATGACCAAAAAATTTATGTTGTCCCAAGTAAGAAGCTTGTTATCATTAGAATGGGAGATGCTGCAGATGCTGAAAATTTTGCCCTCTCTAACTTTGATAATGAACTATGGGAAAAGATAAATGCACTAATAAATTAGTCATAATCTTTTGGCGAAACTCGTGCTTTAGAAGCTTGCTCATAAACGTAAGCCCATTCTAACAATTGCTTTTCTTGAAGTCGTTTTGCTATAAACGTTAAACCCTTCGGCACACCTTTATCAGTATAACCCATTGGCACAGTGACAGCTGGATATTCTGCTACAGCAGCAAAAGCAGCATGGTAATTATTTATGGATAAAAATCCATCTAAATGATGTTCACGCATTGGTACATCAAAATAGTGTTTACCATTTCGACTTAAAGTATCTTTTATTCGCTCTAAGTATTCAGCATTACCTTTATCAGCAACAATACCCTTAAATAAACTTTGTCCATAAGGCATGGTTTTAATAGAATCTTTTAGATTGAATTCTATGACATCTGCAACTGTTCTTATTGGAATATTTTTATTAGCATGAGCATCCATATACGCTGGTAAATCCTTTTTCATATCAAGATTAAGAAGATTAATAAAGTTTGGCAAACCTAATTGCTCTTCATCTATCTCAACAATTTCAGCTCCTTGTAGCTTTAAAACATCCAGAGCCTTCACATACAGAGTATCCTCTAACAAACGTTTTGGAGCACCGAAACGTTTGCCTTTTAGACTCGCATTTTTTAAGTCTTTAGTATAAAAACCAGACTCCCATAAGGCATAGATTGATTTAGAATCAGACTTGTCTTCACCATATATTGCATCTAAAACTATGGCGTTGTCTGTAACTGTTCTGGTGATTGGACCTGCAGTATCTAAAGTTGAAGAAATTGGCACAATTCCACTACGACTTACCAAACCAATGGTAGGTTTTAAGCCAACTACCGAATTTTGGCTTGCTGGCGACAATATAGAACCCGCAGTTTCACTACCAATCGTAGCTGCTGCAAAATTCGCAGAAGCCGATACACCACTACCTGAACTTGAGCCACCTGTATCTATAATGCGTCTTCCATAAGGATTAAGGGTTTGACCTCCTATGGCTGAATATCCACTTGGACACTCACCGCAAAAGAAATAAGCCCATTCGCTAAGATTAGCTTTACCCAAAATTAAAGCACCTTTAGATTTTAATTGCTTTACAATAAATGCATCATCAGTAACATTATCTCTTAGAGCAACTGCTCCTGCTGTTGTTGCCATTCCAGAAGCGTTAATGTTGTCTTTTAATAAAATTGGCATGCCCATAATTGGATGCAGCCTAGTGCCATTTTCAAAATCAATATCCAGCTCTTTAGCCGCCTCTATAACAGTGGGATTAATTGCTATTACAGAATTTAAAGACAATGTGTTTTCTCTATCAAATTTTCTTATTCGGTATAAGTAAAACTTTACTAACTCTTCATATGTAAATTTGCTGGCAGTTCTTCGGACTTGTAGTTCAGTTATATCACGCTCTAAAATCCATTTTTTTAGGCGATTGTAATCAGCTTCAGTGAAGTCTTCCATTTGCGGATTGATTTCTGCCCAGATGTCTGCTTTACTTAAGTTTTTAGAATCCAGAACTTTAAATTCGGTGAAGTCCTTAGTTGAAATTGCATCTAACTCCGATCGTTCTTCTGCGGTAGTTTCTACGGTTTCTGATTTTGAAATCGGTTCACGTGCTTCTCTAGATTTTGGATCTTTACATGAAAAAACAACGAGAAAAACGAAAAGAAAGAGGATATAACGCATGGTTGGTATTTTTTATAAAAATACGAAAACAGATCATAAAAAAACCTCACAGGTTTTTATACCTGTGAGGTTTTAATATCTTTATTAATGAGATGCTGAAACCAGTTCAGCATGACAAACTTCATTTATTATTTAAAAAACGAATCCACAAACTCATATTTATTAAAGACTTGCAAGTCCTCAATACCTTCACCAACACCAATATACTTTACAGGAATTTTAAATTGATCACTGATACCAATAACCACACCACCTTTTGCAGTTCCATCTAGTTTAGTAACTGCTAAAGACGTTACCTCTGTTGCTGCAGTAAACTGTTTGGCTTGTTCAAAAGCATTTTGTCCTGTAGAGCCATCTAAAACTAATAAGACATCGTGTGGCGCTTCACCAACTACTTTTTGCATCACACGCTTTACTTTAGAGAGCTCGTTCATTAAGTTTACTTTGTTATGTAAACGTCCAGCTGTATCAATAATAATAACATCCGCATCTTGATTAACACCAGATTGTAAAGCATCAAAAGCTACAGAAGCAGGATCACTTCCCATTTCTTGTCTTATCATTGGTACATCTACACGATCTGCCCAAACCTGTAATTGGTCTATTGCCGCAGCTCTAAATGTATCGGCAGCACCAAGAACCACTTTTAAGCCTTTCTTCTTAAACTGATAGGCCAACTTACCAATAGTTGTTGTTTTACCAACACCATTAACACCGACTACCATTAAAACATAAGGCGTTTTTTTACCATTGTCTTGAGCTGGTAGGTTAGGAATTGTATAATCGGTTTCTTCTCCAGAGTTGGTTTCTGATAGTAGGCCTGCAATTTCTTCTCTTAGGATTTTATTAAGTTCAGATGTTCCTAAATATTTATCCTTAGCCACACGCTCTTCTATACGCTCAATGACTTTAAGGGTTGTATTAACACCAACATCACTGGTTACAAGTACTTCTTCAAGATTATCCAGAACGTCATCATCTACTTTAGACTTTCCTGCAACAGCTTTATTTAGTTTGGTAAAAAAAGAGGATTTAGATTTTTCTAAACCTTTATCTAACGTTTCCTTCTTTTCTGAAGAAAATATTTTTTTAAAAAAACTCATTTAATTTCTATTTGCTTAGCTAATAGCAACAACCTTGCCTTTAATACGTTTCTGCTAAGTTGTCATAATCGGTCAAATATAGACATAAAAAAACTGCTTTCAAATATGAAAGCAGTTCTATAAATCTCTATATAAATAAAGATTATTTCTTATCTAAAAATTCATTGACAAATTCTGGTGCCATTACTGATTCTACAAACATGTATGCTCCAGTTTTAGGTGATTTCACCATCTTAATAGCTTTTGTCAATCTTTTTGATCCTGTCTGTAAAGACGCTACTGATTTCTTTGCCATGATTTATTATTTTATCTCTTTATGAACTGTCATACGCTTAAGGATAGGATTAAATTTTTTAATCTCCATACGGTCTGGCGTATTTTTCTTATTCTTTGTTGTAATGTATCTAGAAGTTCCTGGCATACCAGAAGCTTTGTGCTCTGTGCACTCTAAGATAACTTGTATTCTATTTCCTTTCTTTGCCATTTTATCTTGACTTTAGCGTATGCTTTTATTTGTAAAATCCTTTTGCTCTAGCTTCTTTTAATGCAGCAGTAATACCAATTTTATTGATAGTCTTTAATGCAGATGTAGAAACTTTTAATGTTACCCACTTATCTTCTTCAGGGATATAAAAACGCTTTTTAATCAAGTTTGCATTAAACTTGCGTTTTGTTTTATTCATCGCGTGAGAAACATTGTTTCCAACCATCGCTTTTTTCCCAGTAAGTTCACAAACTCTTGACATTGTTTTCTTTCTTTAGGTATGTTATTTTAAAACAGGGTGCAAATTTAATAAAACTTTACGTTTCAACAAACATAAAACTCTACTTTTTTAAAATTTCTTTTTGAAGCATTTCAAAGGCCTTGTTTGTAGCCCTCATAATTACCTTTTCTCTATGGTTTCCAAAGTTAAAAACTTCGGCTCTAACTCCTTCATCAGAAGTAATTGCAATCCATACTGTACCAACCTCTGCATCAGAGTCTCCTTTTGAAGGCCCTGCATTTCCTGTTGTACTAATCCCATAGTCACTTTTAAACAGTACTCTTACTTGTTTGGCCATAGCTTCAGCAACTTCCTTGCTCACCACTGAATGGTTTTCAATTTCCTTTTCAGATATTTTTAAAATATCAACCTTAGATTCTGTGGCATAACTCACCACACTTCCTTTAAAATATTTAGAAGCTCCTGCATTTGCTGTAATGGCTTTTGCAATTTGACCACCTGTACAACTTTCAGCAATTGAAATTGTTTTTCCTAAATCAGTTAATTGCTTACCAATAATAGCTTCTAGAGATAAATCGTCTTCAAAACCAACAAAAACATCTTCAATTTGAGGCAATAGCAATTGAATTTGCTGTTCCATTTCGGTTTCAACAATATTCTTATCCATAGCTTTAGCAGACAAGCGCAAACGGACTTTTCCTAAGTTTGGCAGATAAGCTAATTTTATAAAACTTGGCAAATTATCTTCCCAAGCTTCTATTCTGTCTGCAAGTGCACTTTCACCTATACCATAAGTTAATAATGTTTTGTGCTTTATGTAAGGAAACTGAAATTTAGATCGTAATGAAGGAATAACCTCATCTTTAATCAAGGCCTTCATTTCGTATGGCACACCTGGAAGTGAAACAAAAACTTTTCCATTTTTTTCTAACCACATGCCTGGTGCTGTACCATACTTATTCATAAGTACTTTAGCTCCAGAAGGCACTAAAGCCTGATGCCTATTGACCGCTAAAAGTGGTGCATTATATTTTGAAAAAATCTGCTCTACATTATTAAGAACAGCTTTATCTTCGATTAGAGTATCATTAAAATACTCGCAAATGGTATGCTTTGTAATATCGTCTTTAGTTGGACCTAAACCACCCGTAATAATAATGATATCAGCATTTTCTTCAGCTTCTTTTAGAGCTTTTAGAATATGTGCTTTATCATCTTGAACAGAAGTAATCTGATAGACAGAAACACCTATCTTATTGAATTCCTTACCTAGAAATGCTGAATTTGTATCTACAATTTGACCAATGAGAATTTCATCGCCAATTGTTATAATTTCTGCTTGCATTTATAATCCGAAATCTGCTTTTATTTCGTTAGTTGCATTTTCTACAGCAGTCAATACAATTTGAAGTTGAGCTTCTATATTTTCATCAGATTTTTCAAACTTTCCCCAATCTTGTACCTCTATAAGCTTATCTAAAATACCTAGCTCAAACAAATCCACAGTTGGTTTCATTTTGTGTGCAGCCTGATAAGTTTCGTAAAAATCACCTTCTGGCACTGCTTTTCTTAAGCGTTCAGCATCTTCAGGAACTTCTTCTATAAAGGCTGCTGCCAAAGCCATAACGAAGTCTTCGTCGTTATCGGCCATTTCGCGTACGCGATCTAATTTATAATGTTTTGCCATTTATTTTATTTTGATTGAAAACATTTCTTGGTTTTCAATATACCCTTTTAATTCATCGTTTGCAAAAACCTTACCAACACCAGACGGTGTTCCAGTAAAGATAATATCTCCAATTTTTAAAGTAAAATATTTTGACACATATTCTATAAGCTCGTCAATCTTCCAAAGCATAAGTTCTGTATTTCCAGACTGTACGAGTTCATCATTTTTTTTCAAACTAAAATTGATATTATCTACATTTTCGAAATTAGATTTTGGCAACCACTTCCCTATCACAGCAGCACCATCAAAGGCTTTTGCCTTTTCCCATGGTAGACCTTTAGCTTTTAATTGCGCTTGTAGATCTCTCGCTGTAAAGTCTATACCAAGCCCTATTTCATCATAATATTTATGTGCAAATTTTTTATCGATGTACTTCCCTACTTTTTTAATCTTTACCAAAATTTCGACTTCGTGATGAACTTCATCAGAAAAATCTGGAATAAAAAACGGTTGTTTTTTAAGCAATATTGAAGTATCTGGTTTTAAAAACACAACAGGATCTGTAGGTTTTTCGTTTTCTAATTCTTTGATGTGGTCTGTGTAGTTACGACCGATGCAAATGAGTTTCATATATTTTTCCTGCTTCGGCAGGAATCTTTTTAATTAATTTGACAAAGTTAAGGATATTGCTGGTACTGCCTTCTTTTCACTTTTATAAGCTTTAGCTGCATAAAAACACCATTCACCAGAAATATAAGATGCTACCATATATTTTCCTTCATCTTCACAAGTTGCTGAAAATGTAGGTTGATATTTGATACGCTTTTCTTTCTTCTTTTTTTTATCAGTAAAATAAAAAGTTACTTCTTCGGCATTATAAGGAATGTACAACCATTCAAAAGCAACGTAAAAACCTTCTCTTGGAAAGAGAATATCATAGTCTGAAATATCAACAACAGCTTCCTTTTGTTTCTTCTTAAGTTCTACAATAACATTTTCTTTTAAGAGATCTTTATCTGGCAGGCTATCTTTCCCGATTGTAAATAAACGCAATCTAAACTTCGCCTTTTTATTTTTAAAATTTCCAAAGTGAAATTTAACCGACTTAAGAAATTCAGTTTCTTTGTAATCTTCGTTATATGGAAAGTACAAAGCCATTATCCATGGGTTTTCTGCTAACGAACCGTATCCGTAACATAAATCTAAATCTTCAATTTTGTTTACAACATTGGTTTTCTCTTCAAACTTATCCTTAATGACTACTTCTTCTAAAACCTCTGTTCTGGGTTTCAAAAAAATCTTTTCAGACTTAAGGAATAAAGAAACTGGTATTTTGCTACTTTCATAACCTAATGATGATAAACTGACCACCTTATTTGTATCATCTTCGTTAATTTCCAAACGAAAGCTCCCATCATCATCACTAGATGTGCCAACTGTAGACTCTAGAATAGAAATATTGACATAAGGAATTGGCTCGTTAGTTACTTTATCTAGGACCATGCCTTTTGCAACTTGTTGTTGCGCGAATACCAGAAATGGCAATAATAAAAAGAATACTTTCATATGAACTAGGAAAAAGACTCCTGCCTTCGCAGGAATTTATCCCAATTTATTATTAAACTGACGTAACTTAATTGCGGTTAACACTTTTTTAGTATACAAAGGAAAATCTGCATTTAACAACCAACCAAAATAACCTGGCTCTTGCTCCATAACATCAACAACACGCTTACCTTTGTGCTTACCAAAAGAAAAACATTCTTTCCCTTCTTTGTTGAAAATTAAAAACCCTGCAAAATCTGCAAACTTTTTGCGCGAACTAAATTCCGCTAAAAATTTAGTGTCATTTTCTAGCTCCTCGTAGCGCTCTAATTGAGCTTTTAAAACCTCGTAAGTTGCTTTAGTATCAGCTTCAGCACTATGTGCATCGTCTAAACTTTTATCGCAATAAAACTTATAAGCTGCGCTTAGCGTACGTTGCTCCATTTTATGAAAAATAGTCTGAACATCTACTGCCAAACGGTTTTTCATATCAAAGTCTACCTCAGCACGTAACATTTCTTCTGCTAAAAGCGGAATATCAAATCGGTTAGAATTAAATCCACCTAAATCTGAATCTTTTATAAAGTTATGTACTTCTTTAGAAATTTCTTTAAAGGTTGGTGCGTCTGCAACATCTGCATCTGAAATTCCATGAACTTTAGTCACTTCTGCCGGAATAGGAATTGTTGGATTTACCAATTTTGTATAGGTTTCCTCCTTTCCGTTAGGATGAACTTTTAATATTGAAATTTCTACAATTCTGTCATTTGAGATATTGATTCCTGTAGTTTCTAAATCGAAAAAACAGATAGGCTTGTTTAGGTTGAGTTGCATATTAAAATTTTGAAAACCAAAGATAAATAGAATTAGCTGAATAGCATTGTTTGTATTGAAAAAGCTAACCTCGTTTAACACTTAAAAAAACATTGAAAAGATTTGTTATCTTAGTCGTTATAGTAAAGATATAGATAATATCTATATTCAATTGTTATGTGCAATAGGTATAAAACGACCAAATTTTAAAATGAAAAAGAAAAAAAAGTATTTGATATTTGGATTTATCATCATAAACCTAATTCTCATCCCGTGGATTGTTTTTCATAATGAATGTGATTTTGAGAAAATTATTAAATACACAAAAGAACTAGCCATTTTTGAGTTTTCAACTATTTCATTAATTATTGCAATTAGTCTATTTGATAAATTTGGTATTAATAAAAAACTGACAGAGAAAAGAACCGAACTAGTTTTAGAATTAATAGCTGAATTAAAAGCTCAGGAAGGTTTTGGAACGAATATTTTTGAAAGTGGAAATTTTATCACAAATCCTCCTTTTTACTTTGGAATTAATATGTTAGAAAAAGCGTCTAAGATGTTTAAGCATATGCAGAACGAAAGAAATCAATCATATTTAGATGCACCAATAAATATCAATAGCCAAGATTTTGATGAAGCGTTTAAAAAAGTTCGAAAGCTTTTAAATAACCCAATAATGCCTAAAAGCATAGTTCAAAAAAGTAGTTTTTTAAAATTATCTGGAGGTCATAACAATAAAGAATTAAGAGCAAGAAAAATAATTGTTTTCGTATACTTCACCTCAAAAGCAAAAAAAGAATTAATTGCAAATAATGGGAATACTTGGGTGGTTTCTTCAAATAACGACTGTACTTTAAGAGAATTTTTGGTAAAATTTGAAAACATCTTTAAAGAATGTCAGCAATGGACTGATAATCATTCTGATATAAGTGAAGAATTAAATTTTCAGAATTTTGACTTGAATTAATAAAGCACATAACACGGTGTATAAAACATAGCTAATAAGTGTTTAACCGAAAGGTTTGTGCTTGTTTACGAAGACCGCCAAATTTTTAATTTGGCTTTTAAAAAGAGAAAAATTAAAAACAAAATATAAAAATTCGGCTCTGTGTTAATCCGAAAAGTTAGTGTCTTTTTACACGCTACGTTTCATACACTAGACCGTTAAACGAACTTCAAAAAAACAAAAAAGCACAGTCCTAAAACTGTGCTTTTTTTATATATGTGAGATGCTGAATCAACACTTCGACACGCTCAGTGTGACAGTTCAGCATGACAAGGCATTAATTAAATTTCCCTATTAGAATCCCAAGCTTCAAGATAATCTTTTACAGCTTTTACAAACTGTCCACCTAAAGCTCCATTGACCACTCTATGGTCATATGAGTGAGACATAAACATTTTGTATCTAATACCTATAAAGTCACCTTGAGGAGTTTCTATAACTGCTGGCACTTTTCTTATAGCACCCAATGCTAAAATACCCACTTGTGGTTGATTGATGATTGGCGTACCCATAATGCTACCAAATGTACCAACATTAGTTACAGTATAAGTACCACCTTGTATGTCGTCTGGACTCAATTTATTTTCTCTTGCTCTATTGGCTAAATCATTAACCTTTTTAGCCATACCTAATAAATTAAGCTGGTCTGCATCTTTTATAACAGGTACAATTAAGTTACCATCTGGTAAAGCTGCTGCCATACCTAAGTTGATGTGTTTCTTCTTTATAATACTATCTCCCTGTACTGAGATATTCATCATTGGAAAATCGCGCAAAGCTTTTGCAACCGCCTCCATAAATATAGGAGTAAAGGTTAGATTTTCTCCTTCACGATTTTTGAAACTGTTTTTATGCTTGTTTCTCCAGTTCCAGATTTCGGTTACATCTGCCTCAATAAATGACTGTACATGAGCAGAAGTCTGCACAGACTCAACCATGTGCTTAGAAATGAGTTTACCCATTCTGGTCATTTCTATAATCTCATCTTCACCTGAAGCAACTACTGGTGTAGAAGCTGGTTTTTCTTTTGGTTGATTTGATGCAACTGCCTTAGTTTCTACTTTTTGCTCCACAACTGGCTGAGATTTTACTTCCTCAACTGGTGCTGAACTGCGTGACTGCAAGTAAGATTTAATATCGTTTTTAGTAACACGACCATCTTTTCCTGTTCCTGCTATAGCATCTAATTCTGCTTGAGAAATTCCTTCTTGTTTAGCAATGTTTTTAACTAAAGGAGAATAAAAACGATCACCAGAAGAAACTACAGGCTCAGCTGCTGCTTTTGCTGCCACAACGGTTTGCGCTACTTCTGCTACAGCTTTAGGAGCTTCCTCTTTTTTAGATTCAGTTGCTGGTGCTTTTACCTCAACCGTATCACCTCCTTCGGTTTCTATTACTGCAATGGTTTGACCTACTTGTACGACATCATCAACATCAAAAAGCTTTTCTACCAACACACCATCAACCTCACTTGGTACTTCACTATCTACCTTATCTGTTGCTATTTCTAAAACAGCTTCATCAGCTTCAATAGTGTCGCCAACGTCTTTTAACCAAGACGTTATAGTTGCTTCTGCAACACTCTCTCCCATTTTAGGTAACTTAAGTTCAAACTTTGCCATATCTATAATTTGAAGGTCTTTATTTTAAAATCGAATGCAAAATTAATAAAAAACGGTCTGTTTTACTGATTTTTATTCAATAAAAATTAGAAGTTTACTACTTCACCTCTACCAACACTACTGTCACTTCCGAGCATAAAATTACTACTTTTTACCCATATTCTATAGGTGTTTTGTTTTGTAGTGTTATTAGTTTTTATAAACGCTATGATAGCCTTATAGCTTAAGAATTCAGTATCTAAAATAACTTGTGCTTGAGTTTGCACATCCTTTATATTTGAAGTAAAAGCCACTGGACTATTAATTCTATTTTTTAATTCCTCATCATTAGAATCTGAAATTACTATAGTTTCTTTCTTAATTAATACACCTGACTCATTCACAGGATTCCGCTTTGATGCCAAACTCAATACAATTTTTACCAGAGCAGAGATCAGCACATTTTTCTTAAAATGTTTTTTGTAAAAGATTTCCATGGCACCATAAAATCGCTGCGCATAAACTTTGTCTCGTAACGTGCTCTCTCCTTTATAATGTATTACAGAGGTTTCACCAAAATAATAATTATCGTAACCTGCTTTCAAAACTTTATAAGATAAATCTACATCTTCACCATACATAAAATAGTCTTCATCTAGGCCATTCACTTCATTATAAATGTCTCGTTTTAGTAACATAAAAGCTCCTACTAATATCTCTGTTTTACCAATATCATCTGGCTTTAAACTAGTGGTATAATAGTTTTTTGAGTTTCCTATTAATTTTTGAAGTGCCACTTTTGGTGTTGGAATATGCCTTTTACTTTCAGGAAGAAACTTTCCTCTTCCATCCACAAGTTGGCATCCTACAATTCCGAGGTTAGCATGAGATTTAGCAAAATCTAAAACTTTTGAAAACGTATCTTCAGCAACAACTGTATCTGGATTAAGAATACACAAATATTCACCTTTTGCTTGAGCAACACCTATATTGTTTCCTTTAGAAAAGCCGTGATTTTCCTTGTTTTCTATCAGTTTTACATTAGGAAACAATTGTTTTACCATAGCACAGCTATCATCTGGCGAATTGTTGTCTACCACGATAATCTCTGCATCAATAGTTTTTACAGCCTGCTCTACACTTCTTAGGCAAAGCTCTAAAAAGTAACGCACGTTATAGTTGAGTATGACTACGGAAAGCTTCAAAATGAGACTATGATTTTAAGGAAGCTTCAAACGGAATACGATCTACAATGCTTCTACCCAAAGTAATTTCGTCTGTATATTCTAATTCATTACCTGCCGCAACACCTCTTGCGATAGTCGAAGTCTTAACATTGTAATCTTGTATTTGCTTGAAGATATAAAAATTGGTGGTATCTCCTTCCATTGTTGGGCTCATAGCAAAGATGAGTTCTTTTACTTTACCCAATTTCACCTTTTCAACAAGCGAGGTGATATTTAAATCTTGAGGCCCAATACCATCCATTGGTGATATTTTTCCTCCTAAAACATGATACAATCCTTTAAAAGAACTTGTATTTTCGATAGCCATAACATCTCTAATGTCTTCAACAACGCAAATTAATTCTTCGTTACGGTTAGGATTTTCGCATATTTCACAAAGCGCTTTATCACTGATATTATGACACGATTTACAAAAATTGATTTCAGCCCTGACTTTTGAAAGTGCTTCTGCCAATTGAAAAGTCTGATGTTCTGGTTGTCTCAGTAAATGCAAAACCAAACGTAACGCTGTGCGTTTACCAACACCTGGTAATTGCGACATTTCGTTTACTGCATTTTCCAAAAGTTTAGAAGAGAATTCCATGGGTGCTAAGGTACAGATTTTAGAGCTAAAAAAAGCCCAATTGATTGGTATAACAATTGGGCAATTATAAGTTATCTGATTGTTAGTTAAGAATCAGCTTTTTAGTAATTTCACCATTATTGCTATTTAGCTTAACAAAGTAAATTCCGCTATTGAAAGAGGAAACATCAACTTTAAATCCGTTAAATAAATTGACTTTCTTGCCAAAGAACATAATTTTACCTTGAGCATCAAAAATTCTTATGCTTACATCTTCTGGCTTGTTCCACTTTAGATTTACCTCACTTTTAGCAGGATTAGGATATAATGATAGATCACTAAACACAAAGTCATTCACACTTAAAGATGAATCATAAAGACTAGACCTCCAAAGACCTCTACCATAGGTTGCGGCATAGATTTTATTATCAGCTGTATTAATCTCCAACTCATTAATTCTAACATTTGGCAAGCCATTGTTAAACGGCTCCCATTCTGTTAACGTATTATCGGTATAAAACACACCATAATTCATCCCAACATACAAGCCATCATCTCCGTTATCTTGCCACGCTAAAGCCTGAGCCACGAAACCTGGCAAATTCATTAGTTTAGACGTCCATGTTAAACCACCATCTGAGCTTACATAAACTTTTTGACTATTGGTAGTAGCTATAGCAACTTTATTAGGGTTTGAAGGATGTACTGCAATTTCATTAATAATTGCACTACCTATACTTAAAGGAGAAACTGTCCAAGATGCGCCTCCATCAACTGAAAATCTTAGCACACCATTAATTGCACAATACATAATCTGGTTATTACTTGGTGCAATTTTAAAATGATCTATGCTATCTCCGAAATTCGGAGAAATAGAAACCCAGTTCGTACCACTATCTACCGATTTATAGACTTCATCAAAAGTTACGTATATGGTATTTTGAACTATTGGATCTTGCTCAAAAGGCACTACCCAATTCCAGTTATAATCTCCACCTTTACCATCTGGCTGAGAAAGACTAGCTACGTTGCTACCAAACACATTATATTCTGTTCTGTACAGAGATCCAAACTGTGTAGTTCCGTACATTATAGCCGCATTGTCTTTATCAACAAATCCTTCCATACCATCTGCACCTAACCAATCTGACCAAAGTCCATCTTCCCTCAAAGTAGATGTACCATTATCTTGCGAACCACCAGTAACAACAACAGGATCTGTTTGACTGACACCAATCTTATAAAATTGTCTAATACCTAAACCTGGAGTTAAATCGGTATAATAACCAGAACTTACAATCGTAGGATTATCAGCTCTATATATACCACCATCGGTACCAACATATAATTTGGCATCTGTTCCTGTACCTGCAAAATGCATAATATCTACATCTGCATGACAATACCCAATCCCAGAACCGCTAGCAACACTTGGCACCCATTGTGAGGTAATACTAAAACTAGCTCCACCATCTATAGAACGCCATGTATTAATACCAGCTATATGAACATCATCAACATCATTTGGATTAACTGTAATATCCATATCTCTTGGTGCTTGACCAAGTGCATCGTTTCCGTTAGAGTCATATCCAAAAAAGTTTTGGGTATGAGTTAGCTTAGTAAAACTACTACCACTATCACTAGAAGTATACAGCGCTCCAAACAAACCACCGTCAGCTTCTAAAACATAAACTATATTAGGATTATCAGCAGAAACCCCTATCATTTTTGGACCATTAGAAAACTGATCAACTCCAGAACCTGATATCTGCGTAAAACTGGCACCTCCATTAGTTGAAACATAAAATGCATTTCCTGAAGCATATACTACACTAGGATCATTTGGTTTGAACTCAAAATCATAACCAGTGCCTGTTGCAACGAAATAAATGGAGCTCCAAGTAGCACCACCATCTGTTGATTTATACAAGCCATTACCTTGTACACTAGCATATACCTTCATAGCATTTGTTGGGTCTACCAATATTTTATTGACGACACCATAAGCTAATCCTCCCAGAGACGACCATGTTGAACCTCCATCAGTAGACTTAAAAATTGCACCACTTGTTGAGCCCCAATAATAGGTATTACTATCTGAAGGATCTATAGCAAGAGCATATACATCTATGTTGGCAAGATTATCTGAAAGCACGGTCCATGACATTCCACCATCTGTACTTTTCCATACTCCACCAGTTTCGCTTCCTGCGAGAATATGATTTAGATTAGATTCGTCTACAGCCAAAGAAGTGATTCTACCAACACCAGGATTCCACCCAGAAGTAGCGTCCCAATAGGTTGGTCCCATTTCTTCCCAAGTACCTACAGTAGTTCTGGCTGCGAGGCCTTCACTGTTAATACTTGCATTATAATTTTCTAATTCTTCATAGTAAAACTCAGGTGATTTTAATTTCCCTGTTTCATCCATAGCACGTTCAGCGAAATATTGCCATCTCTTAAAATTCTTAAAACCCGTTCCTCGTCCTCGTCCTACAGAATCAAAATGTTGCTCTGCAACTTCAGAAATATGCTGAATGGTGTGATTTCCCTCTCTAATTAATTCTCGATAATCCTGACCATAAGCACTTAAACCAAACAAGCTTAATGCTACAAGTAGAAATGTATTTTTCATAAAAAATTGAATTTAAATAGCTATTTTTTTCAAATGTACTATTTTTCATAAATTTTTAGCACAGAAATTCATTTATGAGTCCTACTTCAATTTTAATTTTAATAGCCAGTTATTTTGCGATTTTAGTATTGATATCTTATTTCACAGGAAAAGAAGATTCTAACGCTGCATTTTTTAAGGCTAACAAATCTGCTCCATGGTATCTTGTAGCTTTTGGTATGATTGGTGCTTCATTATCTGGCGTTACTTTTATCTCTGTTCCTGGTGCTGTAGAAACTAAGCAGTTTGGGTATCTTCAGGTGGTTTTTGGCTATTTTTTCGGGTATTTGGTGATAGCATATATTTTGCTTCCGCTTTATTACAGATTGAATTTAACTTCAATTTACACTTATCTCAGAGATCGTTTTGGTAAAACAAGCTATAAAACTGGTTCTGTAGCTTTTCTTATTTCTAGAACTGTTGGAGCTGCTTTTAGATTGTTTTTAGTTGCTAAAGTTCTTCAACTTTTGGTTTTTGATCTTTTTGATATTCCGTTTGTTGTTACCGTCATTATTACCATAGCTTTAATCTGGCTCTATACATTTAGAGGAGGTATTAAAACCATCATCTTTACAGATACTTTACAAACTTTATTTATGCTGGTTTCTGTAGTTGTTACCATCATATTTTTAGCTTCTGCTTTAGATTTAAATAGTATTGGAGAAATTGTTGATTATACCAAAGAAAGTAGCCTAAGTAAGGTTTTCTTTTTTAACGACAGTAACAATCCTCAATTCTTTTGGAAAAGCTTTCTATCTGGTATTTTCATTACCATTACCATGACAGGTCTGGATCAGGACATGATGCAAAAAAACCTAACCTGTAGAAATTTGAAAGATGCTCAAAAAAACATGCTTTCTTTTAGTGTGGTACTCATATTTGTGAATATTTTATTTCTCGTTTTAGGCTTAATGCTTACAGATTATGCCACCCAAAAC
This sequence comes from Winogradskyella sp. MH6, assembly GCF_022810765.1. Lineage (NCBI taxonomy): Bacteria > Pseudomonadati > Bacteroidota > Flavobacteriia > Flavobacteriales > Flavobacteriaceae > Winogradskyella > Winogradskyella sp. MH6. Next base: position 188,396 of record NZ_CP094494.1, read on the forward strand.
GGAATTACTGCAACCAAAGATGATTTATTCCCAACTATTGCCATGCTACCAGAAATAGGTGTCGTTACTTCTGCTTTCTTTTTATTGGGATTAATTGCAGCTGCTTATTCTAGTGCAGATTCTGCATTAACATCGTTAACCACATCTTTTTGTTTTGATATTTTGGATATTGAAAACAAACCAGAAGCCTCAAAAAAAGGCATACGCAAAAGAACTCACATTGGCTTTAGTATTGTGCTGGTTATTGTAATCATCCTTTTTGATTTAATCTTTAAAGATGTCTCTGTAATATGGGAACTTTTTAAAGCCGCTGGTTACACTTACGGACCTCTTTTAGGACTTTTTGCTTTTGGGCTGTTTACCAAGCATCAAATAAAAGATAAGTTTGTTTGGATTGTTGCTATCGTAGCTCCTGTATTGTCTTACATATTAAACCTTTATTCTAAAGACCTATTCAATGGCTATGAAATTGGTTTTGAAATCTTAATCATAAATGGTCTTTTAATGTTCTTTGGGTTATTAGTTCTTAAAAGAAAATTTAATACTGATCTGTAGCTAATAAAACTAGTGTACATGCCACTTCAAAATCAATGTTGTTGTCTTTAAGAATTTTGTACAACTCAGGGTTCTCTGTACCTGGATTAAAAATAACACGCTTAGGTTTTAAATCTAAAATATAATCGTAATACGCTTCTTGATGTTTTGGATTAAGATATAATGTTACTGTGTCTACATCTTCATAATCTAACAACTCCGTATCTATCAAGACATTATTTACTTCGCCTTGCTTTAATCCAAAAGCAACAACCTCATGATTGTTTTGTTTTAACCTATTAACAGCAATATTAGAATAACGATCTGTTTTTAAAGATACCCCAAGAACCAATGTTTTTTTACTCATATGTTAAAAGAATGTTAAGTAGTGTTAATTAAAGTAACATGATGTAAAAATAGTCGTCTAGAGATAAAGAAACTATCAATCAATCAAATTTCAATCAAAAAATGAAGCAGTTCTTATTAGTGCTTATCATGGTTTCATCAACCATTTTAAGCGCCCAACCCAATTCAAACAAAGACATTAAAAATGGTTCTATCTCTGGTAGAGTGTTAGATGCAAGCCTCAATGAACCTTTACCTTATGTAAATATCGTTGTAAAAGATGCAACCAGTAAAGTAATTACAGGTGGTATTACCGACAATGACGGAAATTTCACTTTAGAAAAAATCCCAGAAGGTAATATTCAGGTAGAAATAACATTTATTGGTTACAAGACCATCTCAAAAAAAGAGACTATCGGAAAAGGCAACTATAACATTAAGATGGGAGACATTCTCTTAGCAGAAGATTCTGAAAGTCTAGATGAAGTTACCGTTGTTGCTGAGACCTCAACAATACAGCAAAAGGTAGACAGAAAAGTTATTACCATTGGTAAAGATTTACAAACAGCTGGTGCAACTGCTAGTGAGATTATGAACAATTTACCTTCAGTAAGTGTAGACCAGCAAAGTGGAGCCATAAGTTTACGTGGTAATCAAAATGTGCGTGTAATGGTAGATGGCAAATTATCTAACATTCCAGCAGACCAGTTATTAAAACAAATTCCGTCTACGTCTATAAAAAGTATTGAGCTTATTACAAATCCATCAGCTAAATACAATCCTGAAGGCATGAGTGGTATTATAAACATCATATTGCACAAAAACACTCAAATTGGTTTTAATGGTAACATTAACGTTAGCTTGGCTCATGATAAAGAACCAAAATTCAACAGCTCTATAGATGCCAATTACCGTAACGGAAAGTTTAACCTGTTTGGCTCATACAGTAATGGTGTTGTTAAAAACTATCATTATGGTCAAATAAACAGAATTGAGCAAGACATTCAACAAAACTTCAATGTTCTTAACAATAACAAATCTAACTTATTCAAAGTTGGTTTAGACTTTTATCTCGATGATAAGAATACATTTTCTGTTTTTACTAACCAGAACATTTACGATGGTCGCGGAGATGTAGATTCTAGAATTGCATACTTATTCGACACCTCTTTAAACCAATCGCAATACACAAGAACGGATAATGAGAATGATAACCAACAATACAATTTTAACTATAAGCACAATTTTAATGACGAAGGTCACAATATTGAGCTTGAAGTAGATTACAATACTTATGAAGGCTCTGGAGATACTAACAATTTATTTTACAGTACGCAACGTCCTAACTTTATTGAAGCTACAGACACAGAACGCGATAACACGACTATTAACTTAGATTATGTAAATCCGTTATCTGAAACCACAAAGTTAGAACTAGGGCTACAAGCACGTTTATTTGACACTGGTATTTTTTACGAATCTAATGCTCGCGAGCAAAACGAGTTTGGCGACTATATTCCGACTACAACAAATTTTGACTATTCAAGAGACATTTATTCAGCTTATGCTACTTACGGTAAAAAGTTAGAAAAATGGAGCTACCAAATTGGACTGAGAGCGGAATCTGTAATTGTAGATTCAGAAGCTTATAAAATCGATTTATCTAGCAATGACGAATTAACTATTCCTTTTGAAAACGACTATTTTGAACTGTATCCTTCTGCGTTTTTCACTTATTCTCCTTCAGATAAAAACTCGTATCAATTAAGTTATAGCCGAAGAATTGATAGACCAGGAATAGGGCAAGTAAACCCTTTACCTGAGTGGAATACACCTTTGATTTCTCAATTTGGAAATCAGGAATTACGTCCACAGTTTACCAATTCTATTGAAACAAACTACACTAGACAGCTCGAAAAAGGAAGCATTACAGCTGGAGTGTTCTACAGAATTATAGAAGACGAAATACAACAAGCCATTTTAATAGACAGAACAGACACCAATAGATTGATCTTAACCAACCTTAATTTTGACAATTCATCATCTTATGGTATCGAAGTATCATCTAATTACAGACCTACAAAATGGTGGAGCTTTAATGCTAGTTTTGATTTGTTTTCTCAAACCCAAAAAAGTATAGCTGAGTCTTTTGATGACAACCAAAACATTGTATTAAACACTGTTAAAGTAGATAACGTGGCTTGGAATTTAAGAGCGTTCAACAACTTTAAAGTAAGTAACAGCTTAAGTTTCTCGGCTTTCGGAATGTATAGAGCTAAGAATAAAAACATTCAATTTGAAATGAGCGATATGCTTATGGTAAACTTAGGTATGCGCTATACTTTTATGGAAGGCAGAGCTAACTTTAGCTTAAGCTACAATGATATTTTTGACACTATGTACGCTCAGTTTGATGGTCAACGACCATTCCTTCAAAAAGGACAATTTAACTGGGAAAGCCAACAGATTTCTGGTAGATTATCTTACCGTTTTGGTGGTGGCAAGTACAGAGCAAAATCTCGTAAACAAAGAGATAACGATGTTAAACAAGGTGGTGGTATTTTTTAACACCCAAAAGTGTCACAATGCACAAATAAAATAGTCTTTATAATAGAAAGACTTAAAAACAAATTTAATAGTTTACATAAATAGTTGATGGTTAGTGTTAATGTTTAACTATTAGATAGAAAACCCTGACGGTTGCAAAACTGGTCAGGGTTTTTGTTAAATGCACGTTAAATATGTTAATCGTTGAAATAAAATGAAACGTTTTACGTCTAAGTAAGTGAGATAAGTTTTAAGTAATAGTTTTTATAAGATTTTTTAAATTTTATAATAGTGTTAGTTAAATTGGTTAATAGCTGAAAAGCCCAGACAACTTTAGGTTGTTTGGGCTTTTTTTTAGTGGTTTCTATAATGATTCTAGCATTATGAGTTATCGCCTTTGTGGTAAGTAGTTTTATTTCCGGTAACCTTGAATTCTTATAGTATCTAATTCCTCATAAAAGTCCACGTTCAGTTCGTCTAGTCTATATTTTAATTCCGATGTGTTTTTAAGAGTAATTTGTTCTAGCTCCAAAAATTCGATGAATTCTCCAGAATTGTCTATCAAAATCGAACTTTTTTCAAGCTCAATAATAGACTTCACTTTTCTAATTTTAGCAGACAGAAGAGTTTTTAATTCAAACTCAGCTTGATGTTCTTCAATCAGTTCAAAAATTCGAAACCATTTATGATTATTCATCAAACTACTATAGGATTTTGAGCGTATAAAATTTTGAGTTTCTTTTATTCGAGAATCTCGAATTTCCTTTTCCTTAATTTGATATAGTTCACTTTTTTTTGTCATTACCCAAATTACAATTTTTCGTTCAAATCCTGTCTTCCTACAATTGCTATTATTTCAACAATGTTTTCATTGATTTTGTAATATATACTATCAACTCCGCATACACAGCGTCTATATCCTTTTTTTATGTAATCTACCGACTCAAATGAAAAAGGACGCTCAGCAATGATGTCGAAATATTCAAAAAACGACTTAAAATATTGGTCTGCTTGGGTCATTCCATACTTTTCAACTCCGAAGTGATGAATCCGAATAATATCATTTTTTGCTTCGTTCGTTAACTTGTATTTAGCCATTTAGCAAAGACTTAGATTGCGCTAAGATACTTTCTTTACTGTCGTTTGTAAATCCGCTATTTTCAGCTTTTTCTAGTTTAGCCCTAATCCAATCAATTTGAACTTGCTGCTTCCTTGCTTGTCTAATCAAGTCATTAACTAATTCACTTTTGCTTGAATATTCTTTGCTGTCTACTTGGGCTTTTAACCACTCATCGTTTGGTTTTGTAAATGATATACTTTGTCTTGACATAATCTTACATTTGATGTAAATATACACCAAAAACGAACCGTTTACAAATTGTAATGAATTCTAATAAGAGATTATGGCACGATGAGTTATTTAAGGTGTTGGCATGTGTAATTTACTTTTTTCAATCGCTTGTTTTATCGATTCAGAAACCAATTCTTTCATTTGAGAGTCTTCTGTTTCTGTTTGGTCTAATTGCAAAGAAATTGAGTCTAATTTAATTCCATCATGGATTGGATTCCTCAGTTGAGTAAGTACAAAATCCAAAATTTCTTTTTTCTTTGATACTCTACTCAAAAATGCAACAAACTTTTTTGGATTTGATTTCAAAGTTTTAAAAATAAGATCATTATTAAATTCGGAATATTCAACATTATTCAAACAGCTGGGTTTCATATTTGCAAAGAATACAGCGAAGTTTTGGTCATTCAATTCAATTCCGTTTTCGAGAAAAGAATTAATCTCAACAAGTGTTCTTAAATCGCAATTTTGCTTATTTTCAGTAATAACATTTTCTACTTCTTTCTCAATTTCTTCTGTCAATTCTATAATTCCTTTTTCAGTCAGTTTCCCTTCTTTATAAACAACTTTGATTTTTTCAGTTCCAGCGATTGCTTTAAAATTACCATCACAGTCAGATGTTTTTATTGTATCCGCAACATAAAATCGATAATCTGAATTAATTGTCATACTTTCAACACATTCGTAGCAAGGGTCAGACCCACAATATCCAATAAATATTGGTTTAGAATCAATTTTTTCACCGTTTAATTTATACGTATTTAGAGTTGGGACAAAACATTCAGCTTCTCCAAGCGTGATTGTTGAAATATAATTTCCGTTAGAAGGGATTATTCCGTAAATGTGTTCATATTCGGCCTCTTTAGAATATTTAGCACTTAATTTAATATCCAATTTTGGTAAGCCAAGTATTTCATCTGAGCAACCATAAATTTTAACTGGAAGTCTTTTAGTTGGAAATTGGTCAAGAAACATCTGAAATTGGCCTTTAACTTTTGGAATCTCTGAAACAGGCTCTTGAGGTTTAGTTGTCTGATTTTCTTCATTTTTGTTTTCTGTTTTACAACTTGAAATCAGAACTATTGCTATTAAAAATAATATTCTTCTCATTGGTTTTTTCAAAATACATTACAACATTTGACTATGATTTTGGTGTAGATAAATTTACATATTTTCAAAAACAGAATATGAACTACACGGAATTATAGCCACTATTGCACATAGGATTTATTCTGTTTTTATTGCATAAATTTTTTCAAATCCACCATTATATTGTCCTAAATGTCCAGTATTTTTGGAGTCAAATAATCCTATTAATTCGACTTCACGATAGTTTAGATTATTATACACAGTATCAAATTCAACAGCTGGTTCAAATGAGTCAACCCAAATCCAAGAATCCCCATTTCCAATCGAAATGTTCTCAAACGATATTGTAACCTTACCTTTTACCCTTAAAGTATCATTGTCAAACTTTGTTCTATATCCCTTTAGGATATTAATGTCAGTTAAGTCAATCTTTTCAAACAATTCTGAATTCCCATAATCATATTCTTTTTTACAAGAGAATAATACAAATGGAAGTATGATTAGTAGTATTTTTAGTTTGTCCATAGAATTCCAAAAAAAAATCCTACTTTCGCAGGATTAATTTGTTTTACCATTTCATTATAACACTTCCCCAAGTAAAGCCACTACCAAAGGCAGCTAAAACAACGGTATCGCCTTCTTTTATTTTGCCTTCTTCCCAAGCTTCTGTTAAAGCTATTGGAATTGAAGCTGCTGTTGTATTGCCATACTTTTGTATGTTATTAAAAACCTGGTCGTCACTCAACTTAAATTTCTTCTGAATAAACTGTGCTATTCTCAAATTCGCTTGGTGTGGAATAAGCATATCAATATCTTCAGGCTTTAAACCGTTTTTCATTAAGCCTTCCATAATCACTTCGCTAAAACGTACTACTGCATTTTTAAATACAAACTGCCCATTCATATATGGAAAATAACTTTCGTCATCCTTATTATTATCTTCAATAATATCGGTAACCCAACGTGTTCCCATTCCTGGTGCTTTTACCACCAATTCTTCAGCATGCTCACCTTGGCTATGCAAATGCGTAGATAAAATGCCTTTTCTCGTATCTTCCTCTCGCGTTAAAACTGCTGCTCCTGCTCCATCGCCAAAAATAACAGACACACCTCTACCACGAGTGGTTTTGTCTAATCCATGAGAATGCAATTCGCTACCAATAACAAGCACATTCTTATACATGCCAGTTTTTATAAAATTATCGGCAACAGAAATGGCATATACAAAACCAGAGCATTGGTTACGCACATCTAAAGCTCCAACCGTTTTTATATCTAAAGCATGTTGCACTTGCACACCAGGACCAGGAAAATACATATCTGGACTCAAGGTGGCAAAGATGATAAAATCGATATCGTCTTTGTCTATTCCTGCACGTTCTATAGCCACTTTAGCAGCTTTTACACCCATTGTTGCTGTAGTGTCTCCATCACCATCCTTTACCCAACGACGTTCTTTAATTCCGGTACGCTCTTGTATCCACTCGTCACTGGTGTCCATCATTTTAGACAAATCATTATTAGTAACTACATTATCTGGAACATATGTTCCTAAACCTATTATTTTTGAATTATACATAGTAAATTTTTAAGTATCGCAATTTAACCTTTAAGATACAATTTCGTTTGCAATATTTTTCAGATTCGTTATGCATGCATAATACTTAAAACTATGTCATCTTGTCACATATTTTTAATTGGTATTTTATTTGAAATAAACCGTTACAGATAAAAACAAATAATTAATAAAATTCCTGTATGCTCAGGAATGACAAAAACAACATAATAAAATGGCAAAAGGAAGTATTAATGTATCGGTAGAAAATATCTTTCCGTTAATTAAAAAGTTCTTATACTCTGATCACGAAATCTTTTTACGTGAGCTGATTAGTAATGCAACTGATGCAACTTTAAAGCTTAAGCATTTAGCAAGTATTGGCGAATCTAAATCTGAATATGGTGAGCCAAAAATTGAAGTTAAGATAGACAAAGAAGGTAAAAAACTTCATATTATAGATCAAGGTTTGGGTATGACAGCCGAAGAGGTTGAGAAGTACATTAACCAAGTGGCTTTTTCTGGTGCTGAAGAATTTTTAGATAAGTACAAGGATTCTGCTAAAGATTCTGGTATTATTGGTCATTTTGGTTTAGGCTTCTATTCTGCTTTTATGGTGGCAGATAAGGTAGAAATCATTACCAAATCTCACACTGATGCACCAGCTGCTCACTGGACTTGTGATGGTTCACCTGAATTTACACTAGAAGCATCTGATAAAACCGACAGAGGAACAGAAATTATTTTACATATTTCTGAAGGTGAAGAGGAATTCTTAGAAGAAGGAAGAATCCGTGAGCTGTTGACCAAGTACAACAAGTTTATGCCTATTCCTATTAAATTTGGAACTAAGGAAGTAAACGATCCAGATTTTACACCAAAAACAACTAAAGACGAAGACGGTAAAGAAACTACTGAGCCTCACAAACAAATTACTGTAGACGACATTATCAACAACCCAAATCCTGCGTGGACAAAACAACCTGCAGACTTAGAGGACCAAGATTACAAAAACTTCTACAGAGAACTGTACCCAATGCAGTTTGAAGAGCCGCTTTTCCACATTCACCTTAATGTAGATTATCCTTTTAACTTAACAGGAATCTTGTATTTCCCTAAGATGACAAATGATCTTAACATGCAAAAGGATAAGATTCAATTGTACCAAAACCAAGTTTTTGTAACTGATAATGTTGAAGGTATTGTACCTGAATTCTTAACCATGTTAAGAGGTGTTATCGATTCACCAGACATTCCGTTAAACGTTTCTCGTAGTTACTTACAAGCTGATGGTGCAGTGAAAAAGATTTCATCTTACATCACACGTAAGGTTGCAGATAAATTAAAATCTTTGTTCAACAATAACCGTGAAGATTTCGAAAAGAAATGGGACGACATTAAAATTGTTATTGAATACGGAATGCTTTCTGAAGAAAAATTCTTTGAAAAAGCAGATGCTTTCGCATTATACCCAACTGTAGATGGCAAATACTACACGTTTGAAGAATTAACCAACGCTATTAAAGCGAAGCAAACCGATAAGGATGGTAAAATGGTGATTCTTTATGCGTCTAATAAAGATGAGCAACATGCTTATATTGAATCTGCAAAAGCTAAGGATTATGAAGTGTTATTATTAGACTCACCGATTGTAAGTCATTTAATGCAGAAGTTAGAAACAACAAAAGAAAACATTTCGTTTGCTAGAGTTGATGCCGATCATATTGATAACTTAATTAAGAAAGATGATACGGTAATTTCTAAATTGTCTGACGAAGAAAAAACACAATTAGACGAATTACTAAAAGAAGTTGTGCCTTCAGAAAAATTTATGGTACAATTAGAGGCTATGGATAGCAATGCATCACCATTTATGATTACACAACCAGAGTTTATGCGTCGTATGAAAGAGATGCAACAAACTGGAGGTGGCATGTTTGGTATGGGAAATATGCCAGAAATGTACAATTTAGTGGTGAACACAAACCATGAATTGGTTGGAGAAATACTGAATACTAAAACCAAGAAGAAACAAGAGCGCTTAATTAATCAAAGTTTAGACTTGGCTCGTTTATCGCAAGGTTTGCTTAAAGGTGAAGAGTTAACAAACTTCATTAAACGTAGCTACGAAATGATTAAGTAAACTTTACCTATTGTGATGCTGAACTTGTTTCAGAATCTCATATAAACTTAAAACCACTTAGAAAATTCTAAGTGGTTTTTTTCTTATAGAAAGACACGCTTTAACCTCTTTTATCTACCAATATCGAATTTTACGTCTTTTAGCTTTAGTTTTATTTATTTTCAGCCAGCTATTAACCAAACTTAGGGTGAAATCTGATAATTATATTATTAAAACTATTTTTAAAGGGCTTGTTTTCAATGACAAAGAAATAAAGCTCATAGAATCTGTTTTTCATAAAGTTATTATTAAAAAAGGTGAGATTCTTATTCATCCAGGTGATAATGTTGATTCGCAGTACTACATTCTAGATGGTTGCTTAAGGGCTTTTCATACCGACAAACAAGGCAAAGAATACACTATTCAGTTTGGGATAAAAGATTGGTGGATGAGTGACTTTACAGCATTCTTTTCTGGCGAAAAAGCGATATTAACAGTAGAAGCCATTGAAGATTCTATTATTTATGGCATAAACAGAAAAGACAAAGAGTATTTATACCATCAAATACCAAAAATAGATCGCTTTATTAGAAAAAAATTAGAACGTGCTTTTGCTGCTTTTCAAAAGCGAATATTGGGAGGTATTTCAAAATCTGCCAAAGAACGTTATATCGACTTTTTAGCCACTTATCCAGACATAGAAAAACACCTAAAAAACTACCATATTGCTTCATTTCTTGGCATTACCACAGAAAGTCTTAGTAGAATTAGGAAAGAAATATGACAATTATCCATTTCTTAACATACATCAATTTTTTATTGCTTTATTAACCATACTTTTACCGTCCCTAACACACATTTTTAAGTGATCCTAAGGATTAATAGCCAAAAAGCGCAAGTTTAATAGACTTGCGCTTTTTTTATAGAATCCATAACCTAAAGATTATACATTGTTTCATCTATCTTTGCTTTACAATAGATATAAAATTGAAACCAGAGAACAAACTTTCAAATATAAAAACACAACTGCATCCCAGAAACAAGCATAACGCACGTTATGATTTTTCTAAACTCATTAAGAGTTTACCTGAGCTATCTCAATACGTTTCTAAAAATAAATATGGTGATGACTCTGTTGATTTTTTTAATCCTGATGCTGTTTTAACACTGAACAAAGCGTTGTTAAAACACCATTATGAGATTGATTTCTGGGAAATTCCGAAACATTATCTATGTCCACCTATTCCCGGAAGAGCTGATTATTTACACTACATTGCCGATTTACTTGGAGAGACATATGCAAAAATCCCAGAAGGCTCTAAAATAAAAGGTTTAGATATTGGTGTTGGTGCTAATTGCATTTACCCAATCATAGGACATCAAGAATATGGCTGGTCCTTTATTGCTTCTGACGTTAGTGAAAATGCTATAAAGTCTGCTGAACAAATTGTTGATCAAAATTCAAATCTTTCTTCTCACATAGAACTTAGACTTCAGAAACAACGTAAAGCGTTTTTTAATGGTATACTTTCTGAAGATGAAAAAATAGACTTTAGTATTTGTAATCCTCCTTTTCATGCCTCAAAAGAAGAGGCTGAAAAAGCTAACTTAAGAAAGCTTAAAAACCTTAAAGGAAAAACTAAAGGTAAAACCAAATTGAATTTTGGTGGACAACATAACGAATTGTGGACCAAAGGTGGTGAAGCTCGTTTTATAAAAGATATGATTTTTGAAAGTAGAAACTTTAGTAAACAATGTCTTTGGTTTACAACATTAGTGTCTAAAGAAGCTACTTTAAAGCCCACTCATAAAATCCTTGAAAATGTTGAGGCAACTAGTATAAAAACTATAGAAATGGGACAAGGTCAAAAAAGAAGCCGTTTTATAGCTTGGTCATTTTTGACGGAACAAGAACAAAAACAGTGGGCAAAAAACCGTTGGTAAAATTTTATTCTACCTTTGTTTTATCATTGTCATGCTGCATCAAATGCAGAGTGACAAAACCACTTTAAACCTAATTCAAACAAATGTCATTTAAGGATCTAAAACTCATTAAACCGCTTCTAAAAGCTATTGACGCTTCAGGTTACACGGAACCTACTTTAGTGCAAGAACGTACTATTCCTGCAATTTTAGAAGGTAAAGATGTTATTGTTTCTGCCCAAACCGGAACAGGGAAAACAGCAGCTTTTGCACTACCAATTTTACAGCAGTTGTTTGATAAACAAGACGCGCCTAAACGTGGTAAAAAAATAAAGGCTTTAATTATTAGTCCTACACGAGAACTGGCCCTACAGATTCAGCAGAATTTTAAAAACTATGCACAGTTTTCTAATCTTAGGTCTCTAGTTATTTTTGGTGGTGTTGCTATTGAACCTCAGGTTGATGTTCTTAAAAAAGGTATTGATATTCTTATTGCAACTCCTGGTCGTCTTTTAGACTTACATAAACAAGATTTCATCAATTTAGATAAGGTTGAAACTTTTGTCTTAGACGAAGCTGATTTAATGTTAGCTATGGGCTTTATTGATGACGTAAAAAAAATAGAACGCCTTTGTCCTGAGGAAAAACAGACCTTATTATTTTCTGCAACAATACCATACAAAATAGAAGAGCTTGCTAATTCAATTTTAAAAGATCCTGAAAGAATTGATGTTACTCCAACGCAATCTGTAGCCCAAGATGTAAGTCAGGTATTGTACTACGTGCCAAAACGTCGAAAAATAGAATTGTGTTTGCATTTGCTTCGAAATACGGTAAAAGGTAACGTCATCATCTTTAGACGTACCAAATTTGGTGTAAAAAAGTTAGAAGAACGTTTGGCAGAAAAAGGCTATCGCGTCGATAGTATTCATGGTGACAAAAATCAGAATGACCGTCAAACAGCCTTAAACAAATTCAAAAATGGCTATGCTAAAATTTTAATTGCTACAGATGTGGCTGCTCGTGGTATAGACATTAATGATCTAGATAACGTGCTTAATTTTGACATGCCAAACGTTGCCGAAACTTATGTTCATAGAATAGGCAGAACTGGTCGTGCTGGTAATATAGGTTCCGCATATTCATTGTGTTCCGCAGATGAAAAAAGTTATGTAAAGACTATTGAAAACTATATCAATGTTCAGATTCCTGTAGAAAAAGAACATCCTTATCCTTTAGACCCAAATGCAAAACCTATTGTCCACAAAAAGAAAGGCAGTAAGTACAAAAAAGGTCGTAAAAGTGAAGCTTCTAAGAAAAAAAAGAAACGCTGGTATTGATTATTAAATAAAAAAGAACTGTCAATCTGAACTTGTTTCAGATTCTGAAATAAATTCAGATTGACAGATACTTTAAGATCTACTTTTTAACATCAATAAAATCCTCACCAAACCTAATAATACCGTTAGTGATGTTAATCTTTATTTTATTAGGATTTAACTCCTCTCCTATTAACATCATTTTAGAACGTTCCTTTTTTCTACTAGGAGGGATTTCTGTTATAATATCTCCCCAATAATGCACGGTATTATAACCAAACGTCTCAATAAAATATTCTGACTTTTCTGGGAAAAATAAATTAATCTCTGAATAGTCGGACTCCATCTTAAATTCCTTAAAATCTTGAGAGAAATTATGAAACCAAAACTTACTATTAAAATCTACAATCCTAACCTTTTCTGCTATTTCACCAACTTTAACATTGCTAAACTCGGTATCAACATCTACTTTTTTTAACTGTGCCACTTGTACCTCATCAACATGGGTAAACTTATAAGTTCCTCCTTCTAAAAAATTAGCTCTAAAATTGCCGCTTACAACATCTAAAACATTGAATGGATTTTGAATACTTTGAAATTTTAACTGTGTGGTTCTAGCATTAACAACCAATTGGTTATTTATATCATTTTTAAAGACCAAATTAGAATTTTCAGCCATTACACGAATCATAATTTCAGGAGGTAGTTTTATAGAAAACTTTGTTCTTAAAATCTTTACGTTTTTAGTATTGATTTTTTTCTTGTTTCCATTCTTGTCTACTTCTCTTAAATTCTTTAAGTACTCCTTAAGACTTTTTCCTCGAGAGCTATTATTTATAGCTAAAAAATACTGCTTAGACTTTCTAAACTCGCGATTCGATTTTTCTTTGAAATTTATAAAATCACCTTCAAACTCAATACCATATAGTGTTTCAAGACTATAAGACACATCATTTTTAGCCTCACTTCCACTGGTTTTAAATTCTAAAATTCCATTTACAATTTGGGCTTCTGTTTCAATTTCATTCAACTTACTTTCTATCTCTTTTTTTGAATAGTTTTCAAACTCTAATGTGTAATCGAAATGTACTTTATCATCTTCAGATAGTGACAATTCAACATAGGTTCCGTTAAATTGAAGATTAAGAGATTTTAAGTCTTTAGTATCGTAACTCTTATTAAAAACTTCCTTAACCTGTGTGTTTCCTATAGCTGATGTGATTAGTATCAGCAATAAAAGTTTAAATTGATTTTTCATTCTGTTCGTTTTTTTGATTTAATATATTGATGTGTTCTTGTATATCTTTTAAAATCTGAAGTCTTGTTTGCAAGTTTTCTACCAATGCTTCTACAACCTGTATGTTATTAGCATCACTCTTGAATTGCTTTGATATTATTTTATAATCATTGTCTAACTCATCTAATTTTTTCTTGAAACGATCTACCAACATCTCATCATCTGCTATAGCAATAAAGTTTTTCCACTCTGCATTAATCTCTTTTAAATATTCTGCCTCAACTGCTTCTACCTGTGCTAACATTGGCGAGACATTCTCTATTGGTTTTTCATAGAATATCGAGAATCCGACTGTTAATGCTACAATTACCACAGCCACTATTTTCAACCATGTGTACCCTCTTTTTTTAGACTTGTTTTGTGTTTTCAACTTATCTAAAAACTCACTTCTATGATTTTTTGGTGGTGTTTTTAAGTCCTCGTCTTCCTTAAATAAATCTCTAATATCTTGCTTCATTATACTTCTGTTTTAAGAGTTCTTGCAGTTTTAGTTTACCTCGTCTTAAGTGTGTTCTAGAGGTTTTTGCTGGTATATTTAATATCTCAGAAATTTCGGTATGGTCATATCCTTCAATGAGATAAAGTTTTATGACTATTTTATGTTTATCATTGAGTTGATCAATGGCTCCTAGAATGTCTTTTTTGGTTAGAGAACTATCAAAATTCCACTCGTCTTCATTTATTGTTTGTAACTCTGAAACTTCAACTTCAAAAAACTCTATTTGTCTTTTCTTTAGAACATCTAAGCATTGATTGATTACAATTCGTTTTAACCACGCTCCAAATGTTGCTTCTGGTTTGTATTTATCAAGGTTTACAAATGCCTTTAAAAATCCCTCTTGCATTACATCTTTCGCATCTTCTTTATTATTTAAATACCTGCAAGCTACTGTAAACATGGCATTGCAATACTTATCGTATAGTTGCATCTGTGCCACTTGATTGCCTCTTTTACTGGCTTTAATTAAGGATTCTGTTTGCTTTTGCATTTAGTTTGGTCAGCGTCTTTGTATATAAAAACGAAGAAAAGTGATAAGGGTTTCAAATTTTGAACAAAAAAGTAAAATTTAATTGAATATAATTAACTTTAGACTTAAATAACACCAACTAAAGAGCCATGAGTCAAGATTATAACAATCCTGCGTTTAAAAAATTGCTTCAAAAATTACAGGAAGAAAGCTGGCAACTAGAGTTGCTTATTTCTGGTTTTGCCATATTTGGATTGTTTTCGGCATATCCAACGCTGCAAGTGGCTTCAAAAGCTGCTCAAAATGATAACAATGTTCAGCTCACTGTTTTCTTGTTTGTAGCATTAGCAGCCTGTTCTATCTTAATTTTTAATCTTTTGCTCCATGTGCTTTTACGTGGTTTGTGGATTGGTGCCTTGGGCTTACGATATGTTTCTGGAGATATTGATTATGAGAAATTAAATTACGGTAAAAAGTTTTCAGGATACTTAGAAAAGAAAGTCGGTTCGTTTGACCGTTACATTGCCC
Source organism: Winogradskyella sp. MH6 (assembly GCF_022810765.1). NCBI lineage: Bacteria > Pseudomonadati > Bacteroidota > Flavobacteriia > Flavobacteriales > Flavobacteriaceae > Winogradskyella > Winogradskyella sp. MH6. Next base: position 203,971 of record NZ_CP094494.1, read on the forward strand.
GATTAGAAAACTACTGTAGTGTTATTTTTGCGATATCATTTATGTTAATCTTTTACGTTCTTGCATTTGCTTTGACGTTTACAATTATAGGCTTAATAATAAGCTTTATGATTGATGGAAATGATTCAAGTTCTGTACTTCTTTGGATTGGAATTCCGCTTCTAGTATTTATGGTCATAGGGATGTTCCTGACCTTTTTTGATTTTTTATCGCTCGGTTTGTTAAAAAAGAAAAATTGGATTAGTAAACTGTATTTCCCATTTTACTGGGTGTTTAGCTTTATAACGCTTGCCTTTTTGTACAGACCTTTAGTCTATAACTTCTTGGATAACAAATTCGGTAAAAGATTGAGTTTTCTTTTAGTTCCTGTCTATTTTGCCTTGTTGATGATTACAACTTTGAATTATAATCATTCTAACTATTTTGAGTTTGATGAGAACTCCAACAGCTTTGTCGCTAATTCTTACAATTACGAAAATGAACTTGTTGACGAATCAGACTTTATTGAAGATATCGCTATAAATAGTAAAGTAATTTCTGAGCCCTTCGTAAAAGTCTTTATTGTTTTTGATGATTATATAGAAGATGAACTTTACAAGTTTAACCCAAAACTAAAACCAGAGTCTGATGATAGAGGCATAAAGTCGAAATTTATCATCATTAATGGCAATAAGCTCTCTGATAATAAAACTTTGCAACAGGAGTATTTAAAAACTTTCAATTCTATTTATTCAGTAAAGGTTGATTCTACAGTATTTAAATCTGAATTTGTTCTCGGAAAAACCATTAAAAACCAAAAAGGATTTGAAACCTATATAGGTATTAAAAACCTATCTGAAGGCAAACATCAGCTGAAAGTTATTAGAAAACGAATAAGAAAATCGGATACGACATCTGTATTAGATGCAAATATTCCGTTTTGGTACTACCCAGATTAATACGATAGTTTTTGATTAAAATACTGCTTTAACAAAGGTACCTGAATAGCAACCATTATAGCTAACAACACCGTAGCATACATTAAGGTGCTTGAAAAATCTACGGATAAGTTATTGAATACATCAAACGATACTTCTGGTAAATTATAACGCTCCGAAAGGCTTGAGGAATCGCTAGGCTTATTTAAAATAACGTTTACAATTAGAGCCACAAAACCCAAACCTAACAACCACCAAACGTATTTAGGAATTAATGGCTTATATATAATAGTTTTAGTTTCTGAAAGTGCTTCAATTTTAGACATTACATCATTGGTAAAATTTACTGGTGCTTTTTCTAAACTATCATTAGCCATTAACTTATCGACTAATTCTTCTATTCTTTTATCTTCATTTTCCATCTTTCAAGCTGTTTTAGGTTGAAAATACTGTTCTAAAATTACGGCTAATTTTTTTCGGGCTCTAAAAAGCTTCACTTTAACCGTATTGGCTTCAATATTTATAATTTTTGCTATTTCCTCTAAAGATAATTCTTCAAAATAAAATAACGTTAATAAGGCACTGCTATCTTCGGGTAATTTGTTGATACATTTCTTTATCAAATCACTTTTTTCCTCTTTAATAATATTATCCAAAGCATTATCGATAGTATCTAATTTATTAAATGTAAACTCATCTATAGCAACATTGTTTAAGTGTTTTTTATTCTTTTTAATAGTATCTAAACATGTATTATAAGCTACTCTGTAAATCCATGTAGAGAATTTTGAATCTCCTTTAAACTTATCTAAAGATTTAAACACCTTTATGAACGTATCTTGCGCCACTTCCTCCGCCTCTTCTCTATGCTTTAACATGCGCAATGCTAATGTATACACCAAGTCCTTATAACGATCTACTAATTGCGCATAAGCCCTAGTATCGCCATTTTTAATAGCTGCAATTAATATGTTTTCGTCGTTGGTGGTCATTTTTATAGTTAAGACGACAGTTTGTTCCTTTAGGTTACAATTTAGATTGAAAAAAATATTTTTTACAAAAAGTGTAACCTAAAAGTTTAGCTTGTCGTCATAAGCTAAGAATCAATTAAAATTAATCAATTAAAAAAACAAACATTATGGACGCAGAAATATTAATACCAATCAGTCTTTTTGCAGCAATTTTTGGAATGGTATACTTATACTTTTCTACTAGAAACAAAGAGCGTCTTGCGCTTATAGAAAAAGGAGCAGATGCCAGTATCTTTAATATTGGTAAACGCGCAGGCTCATCTTGGAAGGTTATCGTTTTAAACTTAGCGTTTTTACTAATGGGCATAGGATTAGGCGTATTTATTGCGCATATCTTAGAAACTTACACAAGCTTAAACGATGGTACTGTTTATCCTGCAATGATTTTCTTAATGGCAGGACTAGGACTTTATGTTGGCTACACCCAAACCAAAAAAGCTTTAGACTCAGAATAACACTCATCAATCAATCAGACAATCAACGCTTCTTCCTAATTATATGGAAGAAGCGTTTTTTTATACAATTCATTTTATTATTTGTCATGCTGAATTTATTTCAGCATCTTTATAATCTATGAGTTCCAAATTATATATAACTGTATTTTCTATCGTTTTAGGATGGCATTTAGGCTTTTCTCAAATCAAAGTTTTAGATAGCATTTCAAAATCACCTGTAAGTTATGCCACCATATCGTTTGGTAATGGCCAAGGTATTTTTGCAGATGATGATGGTGTGTTTTATTTTACAAAAAAACTATATCCAGATGTAGACTCGCTACATATTTCGGCCATTGGTTTTAAAAACCTCAACATTGCTGCAGAAAATTTACCCAACCAATTATTATTACAGCCTCAAGCAGATGCTTTAGATGAAGTGGTTCTTAGCACTAATCTCAATCGAAAATTTAAAGAAGAAACTTTAAAACCATATCTCGATGATGATTATTACAACTGCTGGTTACCTACTATAGAGTCTGAGATTGCTGTATATTTCTCTAAATTTTCAGAACAAGATCAAAAGCTAACCAGTGTTACGTTTCCTATCGCATTAGAATCTAAAGATTGGAACAAACGAAAACGAGCCAATAGCGATAAAAAGAAGTTTTCAACTTTATTTAAGGTACAATTTTATGCCAATGACAATGGTAAACCTGGTAAGGTACTTACGTATGAAACCATTGTTTTTAGAGCTACAGAAAAAAATGGAGATGCCTATGAACTGAGTGTTGAAGACTACGATATTTACATTCCTAAAAATGGATTTTTTGTATCTATTCAAGTAATGGGCTACACCAATAAGGAAGGTAAGCTTCTACCTAACAAAAAATATAAGGAAATAAAAACTAAAAACGGTGTTGTAAAAATTCCAACTAATTTTAGACCACTTTTACCATTTACTGATGAAATTGAGAGTAAAAACACCTACATAAAACGCATATTTATAAGTGGTAACAATTGGGTAAAGTTTGATAAAGGCAATGGTTTTAAATCTAGCTTACTCGACAAAAATCTTTTTAATTACGGCATTGGCATAACCTATAAAACATTTAAAGATGAATAACCCTATTGGACTATACATTATGGCTGGCATGTATATTTTGGCAGGCCTTATGCACTTTGTTAAACCCAAAATGTATATGCGTATTATGCCAAGGTATTTACCAAATCACAAATTTCTTGTGCTACTTAGTGGTGTTACCGAAATTGTTTTGGGATCAGCTTTGTTATTCTCAGAAACCAAAGCCTTTGCCATTTATGGTATTATAGCAATGCTAGTTATTTTTCTCCTAGTGCATTTTTACATGCTGTCTGGTGAAAAAGCTTCTGCCGGCATCCCAAAATGGATATTAATTTTAAGAATTCCGTTTCAATTTTTCTTGATGTATTGGGCTTGGGTTTATTTGAGATAATTATGGAAATAACAAAACACTGCCAACTTTGCAATCATCAAAAAGTAGATTTTAAAACAGGAACAATTTGTGGTATAACAGACAGAAAGCCAGAGTTTGTAAATAAATGTGTTAATGCTAAATTAGATTCTAAACTTGAAAATAAAATCGAAACCACAAATGTAGAGTATCAACGTGTATTGCAATCTAAGTGGCTAGTTTATACCAATTTCATTGTGTTTTTAATAATTGGTATAGCAGTGATTTTAACAGGCTATTTTTTAGCCCAATATTTATTAAAGTTTAGAGTAATTGGAGCTGCTCCTTTTATAATTTCTCTAGTAGGATTGTTATTTGTTATACCTTTAGCTACTGGTCCTCTCAATACCTACAAAAATGATCTTAAGCTTGCAAAAGAAAGAAAAGATGATGTTGATGAAGTTTTAAAACTTTACGGAATTAAATATGACATAAATATTTCTTTTGGAAAAAAATATCATGGTACTCAAGATGTTTATGTAGATCTTAAGGTAAAAAAGTAACTAATCCACCTCAAAATCAAAATAAGTTTTTGGAAAAGGTTCCCAACGCAATGTAAAATGCCACCACTCTTTTGGGTAATTTCTAAAATTATGTTTTAGCATTACACGTTGCAGCAATTGACGATTCTTTTTTTGGCTTTCAGTTATACTATCATAATCTACCCAAGACTGTTTACCAAAAAAATCAAATGGACTACCCATATCCAGTGGTTTACCAGTATTGCCATCTATAACCGTAAGATCAACTGTGCTTCCTCTGCTATGGCCAGATTTAGAAGCTATGTAACCAGCTTTAAATAAATTCCGCTTTTTTACATTGGGATAAAAAACAGATTTATTCACTGTGTCATTTAATACTCTTGCCCAACGCACAAAATGATTAACAGCACGCTGCGGTCTGTAACCATCATGAACTAATAAGCACAAATTCTGTTCTTGCAACTCATCTTGTACTAACTTTAGCTTTTCAGCAGCAGCTCTGGTTAAGATTAAATGGTTAGACTTATAACCATCAATCGTATCACCAACAAAATTATGAGTTGTAAAATACCTAAGTTCTACATCTAAATCTGGTATTACAGACTTAACGTACACAAATCCTTCTGGCAAATTTTGTTTCTGGTAAAAACCAAAGCACAAAAGACCCAAAGCAATTATTGATATGAGAATTTTATTTTTCATGACGATGCACTAATTTAGAGAAAAATTATCCTATGGACTTGTTTTCTGCAGAGAAACAACATTTTATTTTACCTAATGCTGAACTCATCTATGTGCCTAATTTTTTCAATTATCCTGAATCTGATAACTATTTTAAAATTATAAAAGACCAAACCAACTGGCAACAAGATGATATTACAGTGTTTGGTAAAACATACAAGCAGCCAAGATTAACTGCTTTATACGGTGATACAAAACAAACTTACAGTTACTCTAACATAACAATGCATCCTGAAGCTTTTACTTCAAACCTTTTGGATATTAAATCTAAAGTTGAAAAATTCTCAGATGAAAAATTCAACACACTGTTAATTAATCTCTACAGAGATGGCAATGACAGCAATGGTTGGCATGCAGATAATGAAAAAGAACTAGGAAAAAATCCAGTGATTGCCTCAGTAAGTTTTGGAGAGGTACGACCCTTTCACTTTAAACACCGAAGATTAAAAAACGAGCGACACAAACTTAATCTAGAGCACGGAAGTTTACTCCTAATGAAAGGCGAAATGCAGCATTATTGGCTACATCAAATTGCTAAGACAAAAAAGAAAGTTGAGCCAAGAATAAACTTAACTTTTAGAAGACTTGTAAATGTATAAAAACAAAAAACCGGGTTCCCTCAAACCCGGTTTTTCTAATTTGCTTTTTTATTATGATAGTAGATTTAGGGTCTCTAAGTCAACATAACATAATGCAAATATTAATTAATTAATCCATTGAACTAAAAACTAAATTTTAGTACACTTCAAATATATAATTAGGTTTTAATTTCATCGCTTAAAAACACTATTAATCGATGAAATACATATAATTTTAACATTTAAAGATAAAAATATGCATTTCGTCGATAAAATGCACGCTATTAAAAAGTAAAATTGTACTTGATCACACAATAAAATCATTCTAAAAAAGTTGGAAAACTATACATAGAAAGTATTATCAATTAACTTTACTGAATAAATAAACAGATATGAAATATTATTTATTAGTCCTTAGCTTTTTATGGGCTTCGTTATCTTTTAGTCAAGAACCTAGATTTAAAATAGAAGAACTAACTATAACAAAATGGATTGATGGTACTTTATTAACTCCAATAGACGTGGATAAACCTAGTTTAGCAATAATTATTGCTGGCTCTGGTCCTACAGACCGTAATGGAAACCAAAATTTTCTTAAAAATAATTCTTTAAAGAAACTCGCCGAAAGCATATCTAATAAAGGTATTTCAAGCTTTAGATACGACAAACGCATAGTAAAACAAATAAGAAAAGGCAATGTAGATAAGGACTTAATGTTCGATGATTTTGTAAGTGATGCCGAAGATGTTATCAAGTACTTTAAAGAGAAAAAAGCCTACTCAAAAATATATGTTATAGGCCATAGCCAAGGAAGTTTGGTTGGTATGCTTGCAGCAAAAGAAAATGTAGATGGCTTTATTTCATTGGCTGGTGCAGGTCAAAACATTGGGGATGTTATTGTAGATCAGGTTACCAACATGGCTCCTAAACTTGGTGAAGAAGCCCAAAAAGTTGTGGACAAACTAAAAAAAGGAGAAACCACCACAGAGTATCCACAAGCACTAGCTTCGGTTTTTAGTATAGACATTCAACCATTTATGATTAACTGGATGCAGTACAACCCTACCGAAATTATTAGCGAATTAAAAATTCCGGTACTAATCGTCAATGGCACAAAAGATCTTCAAGTATCAGAGGAAGAAGCACAATTATTAAAAGATGCTAATGAAGGTGCCGAATTAAAAATTATTGAAAACATGAATCATGTCTTCTTCGAAATTAAAGGAGACGATTTAGAAAATTCTAAATCTTACAATGAAGCTTTTAGACCAATTTCTACAGAACTTGTTGATGCTATTGTTGCTTTTATAAACGCTTAAAATCTACTCTAAATACTGTAAAATCAAAAAAAGCATCTCAAAAATGAGATGCTTTTTTACTAACTAACCAACCAAAATGTAATGTCACGATTTTGTAGTGTTGTTACGATTGTAACTATCGCTGTAACCATTACACCTAGTATATAACAAACCGCGTGCCAAACTCTATTTTTTATTTTTTTTCATAAATATTGTAACAATTATTTGGAAGCAGACACTAATCTTATATATCTTTATGATATCATTTTAATATCATATTGATTTTAATGATTAACCAATTAAATTTTTTAACATGAAAGAAGAAAAAATCATCGTCCCTGCAAATGGCTACTTTATGCTATTTCTGTTTTTATTAGTATTTTTTGGAAGCATAGCTACTATGATTACTTTAAAAACACCTTGGCCAATTATTACTATTGTATTATCGTTGGTTATGGCATTTGGTTTTGTCATGGTACAGCCAAATGGATCTAGAGTATTACTATTATTTGGTAAGTACGTTGGTACTATTAAAAAGAATGGTTTCTATTGGGTAAACCCTTTTTATACCAAAAAGAAAATCTCTCTAAGAGCAAGCAACTTTGATAGTGAACGTCTTAAAGTAAATGACAAACTTGGAAATCCTGTAATGATTAGTACTATTCTGGTATGGCGCGTACAAGACACTTACAAAGCGGCTTTTGATGTAGACAACTACGAAAACTTTGTGCGAGTACAAACGGATGCTGCAGTACGTAAGTTAGCAAGTATGTACCCTTACGATAACTTTGCCGACGAAGGACATGATGAAGACATTACCCTTCGCTCTAGTGTAAACGAAGTTAGTGAAGCCTTAGAAAAAGAAATTGATGAGCGCTTATCTATTGCCGGAATTGAAGTTTTAGAAGCACGAATTGGCTACCTGGCTTATGCGCAAGAAATTGCAAATGCCATGCTAAAGCGTCAGCAAGCAACCGCAATTGTGGCTGCCAGACATAAGATTGTACAAGGTGCTGTAAGTATGGTAGAAATGGCAATTGAAGAACTAAACAAAAATGAAATTGTTGAGCTAGATGAAGAACGTAAAGCTGCAATGGTAAGTAATCTTATGGTCGTACTTTGTGGAGACAAAGAGGCTGCTCCTGTAGTTAATACCGGAACTTTAAGTCATTAAGAATGAAAGAATATAAAGTTATAAAACCAAAACTTGGTTGGAAAAACCATACGGATCGTTTAGAAGAAATTCTAAACAAGTATGCAAAAGAAGGTTGGCGATTGGCAGAGATCACACCAAACCAACATATGATATCGTTTATAGTTTTTGAACGTGACAAGAATAGATAATGCGAATTTTTAAAGAAGAACAACGATTTAACCAAACATGGATTATTGTACTCATTGCTGTGAGTGCAATAGTTCCTTTGTTTGTTATTACAAAAGAATATCTAGACAATCCAGAGTCTTTTTCAACTTTAGAATTTATAGGTAGTCTAGCTATTATTCTTGTTGCTTCTTGTTTTATTTTCGTTTTTAAATTGCATACTCGGATTGATGAAGATGGTATTCGTTATAAATTTTTTCCGTTTCAATTAAAATTTAAATTATTACCATGGAATGAAATAAAAACTGCCAATGTTAGAACTTACGATGCTATTACAGAGTTTGGTGGTTGGGGACTAAAAGGTGGTGCACTATGGAATAAATCTAAGGGAAGAGCCATCAATGTATCTGGAGATATTGGCATACAACTCCAACTAAAAAACGGTAAAAAGTTATTAATTGGCACTCAGAAAAAAGAAGAAGCCATACGAGTATTAGAAGCTTACAAAACAAAATTAAATACTGATGTCTAAGAAAAAAGCCTTTGCATTACGAATAAATGAAGATATGCTAAAAGCCATTGAAAAATGGGCAGCAGATGAGTTTCGTAGTACCAACGGACAAATAGAATGGATGCTAATGCAGCATCTAAAAGAACATAACAGACAACCCAAAAAGAAAGATAAACCAGATGAAGAAAAGTGATTGGAAACAGTCACTTTTTTATTGCCCTTTATTTTGGTATTTTGCGACTAAATACTGCACCTATGAAATTCTCGATAAGATTATTTTTAATACTTTCTTTCTTTTTGTTAAGTATTAAATCTTCATTTTCCCAAACCTTAACTTTTGAAAAACCAAATAGTAGTCACTCGGAAGAGTTTACAATTCCAGTGAAGATTGATTCTTTAAGTTTCAAATCTTTTAAAATTGAATTTACTATTACTGATGGTTTATCTGAAGTAGTTCAATTCATTCCAAATAAAAAACTTACTGAGGGTACTTTTTCATATAACAAAAATAATGAAGTACATACCATAGATTACATTGGTGTTTCTGAAATAAAATTTGAAAAGAAGGGATCATTATTTGATCTAAAAATGAAAACTTCTAACCGTTTTAAAAACAAAGAACTTTTTAAGGTAACAAAAACCGAATTTCTTTTAGATAAAAGTCCTATTCAGCTCAAAAAAAAGAAAATTGAGAAAGCAACTGCTAATCAATGGGTACTATTTAAAAACGACGCAATAGTCTTTGGGTTACTATTGATAGCATTAGGTTTTGTGTTTTTTACCGAATCTAAAAAAACAGGGTTTTGGCATAAGTTTTATCGTATTGTTCCTGCATTACTAATGTGCTATCTTATTCCTGCTATATTTAACTCTTTAGGTTTAATTTCAGACAAATTATCCGAGACTTATTTTATAGCTAGTAGATATTTATTACCTGCCTCATTGGTGTTACTTACATTAAGTATTGATTTAAAAGCCATTTTTAATCTAGGATGGAAAGCACTCGTAATGTTTTTCACAGGAACTGCAGGTATTGTTATTGGCGGACCTATTGCTATATTACTAATATCAACCTTCTCACCAGAAACTGTTGGAGGCGTTGGATTTGATGCCACTTGGAGAGGATTAGCTACATTAGCCGGAAGCTGGATTGGTGGTGGCGCAAACCAAGCTGCAATGTTAGAAATATACGAGTTTAATCAAGAGCTTTATGGAGGAATGGTACTCGTAGATATAGTTGTGGCAAACCTATGGATGGCTGTGATATTATTAGGCATTGGTAAACGTAAAAAGATTGATAATTGGCTAAAAGCTGATAATACAGCCATAGACGAGTTACAAAATAAAGTACAAGCATTCAGTGATAAAATTACTCGTGTACCCACAACTACAGATTTAATTATCATTTTAGCCATAGCTTTTGGTGCTGTTGGTATTGCGCACTTTGGAGCAGATCATATTTCTGTATTTCTTAAAGATAATTTCAAAGCTGTTAGTGATCCAAAAAGTGCTTTATCATCATTTGGAAGTGGATTCTTTTGGTTAATTTCTATAGCTACATTAATTGGTGTTCTTTTATCTTTTACAAAAGCAAAAAATTATGAAGGTGCTGGTGCGAGTAAGGTTGGCAGTGTTTTTATATACATTCTTGTAGCTACTATTGGTATGAAAATGGATTTAGGTAAAATACTGGAAAATCCTGGCTTAATATTAATAGGTTTGGTTTGGATGGCTATTCATGCCGGACTTTTAATTTTAGTAGCAAAACTAATAAAAGCGCCATACTTCTTTTTAGCTGTCGGAAGCCAAGCAAATGTAGGTGGAGCTGCTTCTGCTCCGGTTGTTGCCGCAGCATTTCACCCTTCACTAGCAACTGTTGGTGCTTTATTAGCTGTATTTGGATATGTTGTGGGAACTTATGGTGCTATTCTCTGTGCTGAACTTATGAAAATTGCAGCTGGTGGCTAGTATATTTAATTTCAAAATATGATATTTGCGCACCTAAAAATTAAATCTAAACATGACTAATTTATATAAAACGTTAAGCCTTTTTGCATTACTATTACTTATTGTTTCTTGTGGAAGTGATAATGACACTAACTTTACTTTAAAAGGAACTATTAAAGGATTAAAAAAAGGTGTTGTTTATCTCCAAAAAGAAGGTGACTCAACCATTGTAAACCTTGATTCTATGTCTATTTCGGGCCAACCAGAATTTACATTGAAAACAAATTTAGAAGAGCCTATACTACTTTATCTTAAATTGTTTAAGAATGATGGAGAAGAGCATTACATTCCGTTCTTTGCAGATAAAGGTATAACCGAAATAAAAACCACATTAAATAATTTTAATTATGATGCGGTAATTAAAGGCTCTAAGCAACAAGATTTATTGAATGAATATACCAAAGTAATGTCTAAATTCAATGATCAGAATTTAGATCTTATAGAGGCTAATTTGTTAGCGCAAAGAGATCAAGACAGCATAGCTTCTGATTCATTGAGCAGAGCTTCTCAAACCTTGTTTAAGCGCAAGTATTTATATACTATTCAGTTTGCTTTAAATAATAAGGATAATATTATAGCACCATATTTAGCTTTGTATGAAATCCCGTCTGCAAACCCAGTTTATGTAGATTCTGTCTATAATAATTTAACTGAAAATATTAAAAATTCTTTTTACGGTAAAAAGCTTGGCGAAGTTATATCCAATAGAAATTCAAACGACTAAGTAAACAAGCAATATATTCAAAAAAAAACAAGCTCTAATTATAAATAGTAATTAGAGCTTGTTTTTTTAATGGCACAAAAAAATTCCAATTATAAAATACAATTGGAATTTAAACTTAAGAGCCGATGGAGGGACTCGAACCCACGACCTGCTGATTACAAATCAGCTGCTCTAGCCAGCTGAGCTACATCGGCAAAGCGGTCGCAAAATTAAACCTAAAATTCAATTTTGCAAGTACTTTTATTTTAATTTATTAATTCTTTCAATTAACGCTCTACCTTTAGATTCTAGGTCGCTATTAATTGCCTTAAAATGAGCTTTTTTACCTTCTACGCTTCTATCATTTACACGAGCAATTAATTCGTCAAAAGACGCAATTGCATCATCAATAATAGCCTCACTCTCCTTAGTCGGCTTTTCTGAATTTTCTAATTCCCAGTAATAAACCGCTTCAATAATATCACCAAAAACGTAATTGATGTCTTTTTTTAAATCTCTCTTATTTGCCATAATAATTTATGTTAATTTGGGTACAAATGTACGGAATCCTTACTTTACTTTATTAATTTTTTTAAACGTAAACTTCGAGCAGTTTTGCGTTTTTAGACTTTAATTTAAAATCTTTTACTGTAGCTGGTAAAAGAACTGTTTCTCCTTTTGAAATTATTTCTTTTGTATCTTCAGTAGCAACTTCCACTTCTCCATCTACACACATGTATATTAGAAATGAGTCGTGGATATTTTCTTTTTCAATACTAGAATCTAACTCGATAAAGTTTGTTGTAAAAAAAGGACAGTTTACCATTTTGTTTGACGCGTTCTTTTCTTTACTGTAATCAACCCTAAAATCGTCTTTTAAGTCAAATTTAAAAGCATCTATTGCTATATCATTATGTAATTCGCGCTCGTTACCTTCTTCATCTACACGATCCCAGTCATAAACACGATAAGTCACATCACTTGTCTGTTGTATTTCTGCTAACAAGACACCTGCTCCAATAGCATGTACACGACCAGCTTCTATAAAATAAGTGTCGCCTGCTTTTACTTTATCAAAATTTAAAATTTCGGTTAGCGTTTTTTCTTCAAGATGCCTTAAGTAGGTTTTACCATCTATCTCTTGGTTAAATCCTACAATGAGGTTCGCATTCTCATCAGCTTGCATAACATACCACATTTCGGTTTTACCAAAAGAATTATGACGCGCCTTTGCAAGATTATCATCTGGATGTAATTGAATGCTTAAATCTTGTTTGGCATCAATAAACTTAATGAGTAAAGGAAAGTTGTTTCCAAATCTCTCGTAATTCTTATCTCCTATTAAATCGCCTTTGTATAATTCTAGTAAATCCTGAAGATTTTGAGATTTAAACTCGCCATTTACAACTTCAGAAACATCTCCTGGCACAGTACTAATTTCCCAACTTTCTCCTAATTGATTCGAATTAGATGGTTTATTAAACTGTTCTGTGAGTTTGGTACCTCCCCATATTTTATCTTTTAATATGGGTTTAAATTTTAAAGGATAAAGCTTCTTCATTAATTATTCTCCTGAATAGGTTACGAAATTACGTGGTGTTTCGTACAGTGTAATTTCTAAGTGAAATTTAGGGTCTAATTTGGCTTTTACTTTATTATAAATAACTACAGCAATATTTTCGGCAGTTGGATTTAAGTCTTGAAATTCTGGTACTTCAACATTAAGATTCTTATGATCAAAAGCATCTTCTACTTCAGATTTAATGATGTCTTTTAAAAACTTTACATCTATAACATAACCTGTTTCAGTATCTATTTCGCCTGTTACACTCGCTATAAGCTCGTAATTATGACCATGAAAGTTAGGATTGTTACACAGACCAAAAACAGCATCGTTTTTCTCAAAACTCCAATCTTTTCTATAAAGTCTGTGAGCGGCATTAAAATGTGCTTTTCTGTGTACTGTTACTTTCATGATTTTTTTACGTTTATAAATTCATAAAACTTATCGAAAATAATTTTAAACCAAGCCGTATATTTCTCAGGGTGTAGTGACATATCAACCTTAACGTCTTCTAAATTCATCCATTTCCAAGCTGCAACTTCATCTTCGTTAATATTTGGCTCGTCATTATAATATCCAATCATAATATGATCATACTCGTGCTCTGTTAATCCATTATCAAAAGGTGCTTTGTATATAAATGAAGTTGTTTCTTCCAATTCTGTTACAAAGCCCATTTCCTCTTGTAATCGTCTTTTTCCTGCTTCTAAATTAGATTCTCCTTCTCGTTGATGACTACAGCAAGTGTTGGTCCATAAACCTGGTGAATGGTACTTATGTAATGCGCGTTGCTGAAGCATTAATTCGTTATTATCATTAAAAACAAATACTGAAAAAGCTCTATGAAGTAATGCTTTTTCATGTGCTTCTATTTTTGGCATTAAGCCAATTTGATTATCGTTTTCATCTACAAGGATGACTTGTTCTTCTATCATAAAGCAAAATTAACTCCTAAAGGTCTAAAAAAGGTAAAGGATTTCATAAAAAATAGCCGTTTAATTACTTAAACGGCTATTTTCTTATTTTCTATCTCCTTAAAGTCTTATTCTTTATCGTCACAAGATTTACCATTTATACTTGTAATAATAAACTCACTACGTCTGTTAAGTTGGTGTTCTTCTTCAGAACAGCTAGATTCGTTTGTAGGCTCGCAACCACAATCATTAACAAGTTGCGATTCTCCATAACCCTTAGCTGTTAAACGCTCTGCAGCAATACCGTTATCAATTAGGTACTGACGCGTAGATTTTGCCCTTCTATCAGATAATTTTTCGTTATAGTCTGCAGGTCCTCTACAATCTGTGTGTGAACGAATATCTATATTCATTGTTGGATATTTGTTCAGTACAGTTAATACTTTTTGCAACTCTATTTCGGCATCATATCTAATATTAGACTTATCGAAATCAAAGTAAATAATTGGAATATCTAAAATCTTAGCTAAATCATCGCAAGGATTGATTTCTTGAACATCTTTTTCTAAGAGTAATTGCAATTGTAATTCTTGTTTTTTCTTAGGTGTAGTGAAACGTTTTTCATCAGAGATGTAAGTCTCTTTTTCACCTCTAATAAGATATTCCATTTCACAATCTAACTCAAACTCAAAAGCTGCATCTTCGTCAACAGTTTTACGCTCTATTTCTTTTCCTTCACTATCAAATAAAATAACTGTAGCATCAGGAATAAGTTCGTCTGTCTTACTATCTTGAACAGTACCAAATACTAGTTGCTCACATTCTGGTACTTCAAACGTATAGATATCATCGCTACCTTTACCCCCTTCTCTGTTTGAACTAAAATAAACGCGCTTAGTAACTAAATTCTCATAATAACCAAAATCATCTGCAGAACTATTTACTGGTTTTCCTACATTTTCAATTGGAAAATTTCTATTAGAACCACCTTCAACTTTTTGGTCTAATTCTTCAGATTTAAAGACATCTAAGCCACCTAATCCCGGAAAACCTGTTGAAGAAAAGAACAAATTACCACTTGTATCCATAAATGGAAATGATTCTTGTCCTTCAGTATTTATTGACGGACCTAAGTTTTCTGGTTTACCTAGTGTACCATCATCATTTACATCTACTACAAAAATATCAGACTGTCCAAATGTACCTGGCATGTCTGAAGCAAAATATAAACGTGTTCCTGTTAAATTTAATGTTGGGTGAGCAACACTGTAATCTTCACTGTTAAAATGTACTTTATGAATTTCGTCCCAAGTACCATCTTCACTCAAAGTAGCTCTATACAATTGTAGTCTGTTAACTCCTGTGCCATCTTCTTTATACTTTAATCTATAGAAGTTATTTCTTGTAAAGAACATATATTTTCCGTTTGGTGAAAATACTGCACTAGACTCGTGATATTTTGTATTTACTTTTCCTTCGATTTCTTTAACTTCTCCAAAACCACTTTCTGTTTTCTCAGCCGAATACAAATCTAAATATGGCTCTTCGTTCCAACGATATTTACGACCACCACCTCTAGCTGAAGCAAACACGATTCCGTTTTCATATTCTGTAGTACCAAAATCTGAAAGCTCTGTATTAATCTCCAAATTATGAGGCTCAATATCATCTCTACTCAACTCTTCAATGTTAGATTTATAATCCACTTTAGAAAGAAAAGCCCTTCCTCTCATATCATCTGGTTTGAGCTCATTGAATTTTTTCATCCACTTATCTGATTCTTTGTAGTCTTCTATTCCCTTAAGAGCCATAGCATATCTAAAATAATATTCTGGGTCAATCACATCGTTCATAGTAAATAATTCACCATACCATTTAGCAGCGTTTTCCATATCATTTCTAAAGTAATATGAATTTGCTAACTTCTGAAAAAGCTCTGCAGACTTATAGCCTTTATTCGCTACTTCGAGAAGGACTTCACTAGTTTTCACATAGGCAAAATCTTTATAGTCATCCTCTACACTTTTTATTTTACCGTTTTGAGCAAAGGCAGATAAAGCAAACATACCTGCACAAACTAAACTTATATATCTTGAAATTGTTCTCATAGTCTTATTTTTAGAAGAAACGTGGTGATAAAATTCTACCTAATCGCTTAACTTCAAATCTTAAAGTTATTTCGTGAGTTCCGCTGTTATAGTTATTTAATCCTGTTGTAGTTAAATCATAGCCGTAACCAATGAACATTCCTGGTGTGGCTTGAAAACCTACAAGTGCACTAACAGAATTATCCCATCTATAAGCTAGACCAGCTGTTAAATTCTTTTTGTACCAAAAGTTTGCTGAAACATCTGCAATAATAGGTGCCCCTGAGACCGCTTTTACCAAGAAAGCAGGTTTCAATTCTAACGTTTCACTTAGGTTGAATACATAACCACCTATAGCATAAAAATGCATCTGCTCATTAGCTAATGACACTTGAACATCATCATAATGGTCTGTCTCTAAAAAGTTAGGAACTGAAAGTCCTAAATACCATTTTCTAGTATGCATGTATAAACCTGCTCCTATAGTTGGAGACCATGTGCTTAAATTATTTGCAAATGTAGGATCACCAACTTCCCGAATAACACCTAAAGACCAATCAGATTGCAGGTTATGAAAACCTCCTTTTACTCCAAATGATAATTTTAAATCATTTGCATTTAATGGTATAGTGTAAGAAAAATTTGCATCTAAATAAGTTTCTCTCACTGGACCTAGAGCATCACTTACAATATTTAGTCCTAAACCTATCCGCTCATTACGTAATGGCGAATGAATACCTAAAGATTGTGTTTGTGGTGCGCCATCAATACCAACCCATTGCGATCTGTGCAAACCTACAACACTCAGCGTTTCCCTCTGACCAGCATAAGCTGGATTTACACTCAATGTATTATACATGTAATGCGTGTACTGCGGGTCTTGCTGCGCATTTAAATCAGTTGCTAATAGTGTAGTAAACACCATTAAAATTAAACTTGCTTTTGATAATATACGTATCATCTTTCTGTCTTTTTTCTATAGTTGTTTACTTATCTATTTATATATAACCATCCTACTCTTGGTTCTGATCCATCACCTAAGTCAAGTACATAATAGTATGTTCCTACAGGTAACTCATCAGATTGTCCCATCACTGCTCTTCCATTAGTAGTACCACTCCAATCGTTAAGATATCCTCTCTTAGAATAAACTACATTACCCCATCTATTGTATACCTCTAACTTATTATTAGGGAATCGCTCTAAACAATCAATAATAAAGGTCTCATTGACACCATCACCATTCGGTGAGAATTCGTTGTAAATTGTTAAACATATTGGATCTACAGCTGCCGAATCTTCGTCATTACTAGGGTTAACATCATCACCTCCATCGGCACTTGATACAAATGCTGAATTCAAATAATCACCAATACCTAGAACTTCCACCGTAATCTGAAGCATTTCTACCTGGTCAGGATCAAGTTGTGCTATGGTCCATTCTCCATCAAATTCTGAATAAGTTCCTTCTGTTTCATCTATTAAAGGCTGCTGTGTCACTGGATCTAACGCAATAATATATCCGCTTGGAATTTCTTCACTAATAACAATATTAGTTGCAGTGACATTTCCAATATTAGCTACCTCTATCAAGAATACCACTTCATCTCCTACAGTAGGTTGTACACTAAGTGGTACAAATTGACCATTAACTAATGTTCCAACAGATTTGGTTACTTCTAAATCAAACAGAGAGTTTACTGGTGTTACAGTTGGATCATCTGGATCACCATCACCATTGTTATCGGTGTCATTAGTGTCATTAGGATCATCACTCGTATCTGTAACATCATCTGTTGGATCTCCTAAATCACCACTAGGACCTTCTGCACTTACAGTTGCAGAATTTGTTACAAAACCTGTATCTAAATCAATTTGTGTAATTTGATATGTAGCTGTAAATGTTGTACTATCAACTTCACCTGGGAGTAACTGCGCAATTGGTCCACCAACTAAGTTTAGTCCTGGTAATAAATCCTCTACTTCAATATTAGTTAATGTTACATTACCAGTGTTTTCAACAATAAATACATATGAAATAATATCGTCTAAACTACCTTCAATACCATCACCGTTTGTATCTTCAAGAGGTAATGTTGTCTTAATAAGACTTATCATTGGTACTTGAATAATTTCAGTATTAGTTACATCATCTTCTGTATTACCATCTGTATCATCTCCATCATCACTATCATCAGACACACTACCTCCTAAAGGATCTGTTCCACTAGCAACAGCTTGATTTGTAACTATACCAGCATCAATATCAGCTTGAGTTAATGCATATGTTGCTGTGTAAACTATTGTTCCTGAACCTACAATCATATCTTCTAGATCTGCTTCACCATCTTCATCACTACCACCACTTACATACGTTGGTGTTGGCAATAATCCTGTTCCTGTGAAATCTGCAGCGTCTTCTGTAACATTTATATCAAATAATGTTACATTACCCGTGTTAGTAACTGTATATGTATATGTGATAATATCACCTACATCAGCAACACCATCTGCTCCAGTATCTAAACTGCTTATCTTCTCAATATCCATACTTGGTAATTGTGGTACTGCAGTATCTGTTGGGTCATCATTACTTGTTGGATCCGTTGGATCATCACTATCATCACTAACACCTCCATCTAATGGGTCAGTACCTACAGCTATAGCTTGGTTAGTAACTATACCTGCATCAATATCAGCTTGAGTTAATGCATATGTTGCTGTATAAACTATTGTTCCTGAACCTACAATCATATCTTCTAAATCAGCCTCACCATCTTCATCACTACCACCACTTACATAAGTTGGTGTTGGTAATATTCCTGTTCCTGTGAAGTTTGCAGCATCCTCTGTAACACTAACATCAAAAATTGTAACATTACCCGTGTTAGTAACTGTGTATGTATATGTTATGATATCACCAACAGTTGCTATACCATCAGCACCTAAGTCCAAACTACTCGTTTTATCGATAGATAATATTGGTAATTGTGGAATTACAGTATCTGTTGGGTCATCATTACTTGTTGGATCCGTTGGATCATCGCTATCATCAGTAACTCCATCTCCTAAAGGACCTGTTCCACTAGCAATAGCTTGATTTGTAACTATACCTGCATCAATATCTGCTTGAGTTAATGCATAAGTTGCTGTGTAAACTATCGTCCCTGAACCTACAATCATATCTTCTAAATCGGCTTCACCATCTTCATCACTACCACCACTTACATAAGTTGGTGTTGGCAATACTCCTGTTCCTGTGAAGTCTGCAGTGTCCTCTGTAACATTTATATCAAATAATGTTACATTACCGGTGTTAGTAACTATGTATGTATATGTTATAATATCACCAACTGTTGCTATACCATCAGCACCTAAGTCCAAGCTACTCGTTTTTTCAATTGCTAACATTGGATCCTGTGAAATCGTCGTTTCTGTTGGATCGTCACTCGTGTTGCCGTCCAGATCATCTCCATCATCACTCGTGTCATTGACTGTGGTGCCGGCTGGACTGTCTCCGTCCGCTACTACACTGTTGCTTACACCTCCGGCATCTACATCACTCTGTGTGATCTCGTAGGTCGCCGTATACGTCGCCGTTTCACCCACCTGTAAGGTCCCTTCTAAACTGCCTAAATCTGAACTTACAAACGTTGGACCCGTTAGCGTGAGTGGGTTGCCGTTGCCATCCACGAAGGTATCTGTTAAGGCTACGTTCGTTAAGGTGACGTTACCCGTGTTCGCTATAGTGATTGTATAGGTCAGCTCGTCTCCTAAGCTTGCCCCGGCTGGTAGCACATCATTGCTGATCGCTACAACCTTAACGGCTTCTATACTTGGGGATTCTGCTATCGTCGTTTCTGTTGGATCGTCACTCGTGTTGCCGTCCAGATCATCTCCATCATCACTCGTATCGCTAACTGTGGTGCCGGCTGGACTGTCTCCGTCCGCTACTACACTGTTGCTTACACCTCCGGCATCTACATCACTCTGTGTGATCTCGTAGGTCGCCGTATACGTTGCCGTTTCACCCACCTGTAAGGTCCCTTCTAAACTGCCTAAATCTGAACTTACAAACGTTGGACCCGTTAGCGTGAGTGGGTTGCCGTTGCCATCCACGAAGGTATCTGTTAAGGCTACGTTCGTTAAGGTGACGTTACCCGTGTTCGCTATAGTGATTGTATAGGTCAGCTCGTCTCCTAAGCTTGCCCCGGCTGGTAGCACATCATTGCTGATCGCTACAACCTTAACGGCTTCTATACTTGGGGATTCTGCTATCGTCGTTTCTGTTGGATCGTCACTCGTGTTGCCGTCCAGATCATCTCCATCATCACTCGTATCGCTAACTGTGGTGCCGGCTGGACTGTCTCCGTCCGCTACTACACTGTTGCTTACACCTCCGGCATCTACATCACTCTGTGTGATCTCGTAGGTCGCCGTATACGTTGCCGTTTCACCCACCTGTAAGGTCCCTTCTAAACTGCCTAAATCTGAACTTACAAATGTTGGACCCGTTAGCGTGAGTGGGTTGCCGTTGCCATCCACGAAGGTATCTGTTAAGGCTACGTTCGTTAAGGTGACGTTACCCGTGTTCGCTATAGTGATTGTATAGGTCAGCTCGTCTCCTAAGCTTGCCCCGGCTGGTAGCACATCATTGCTGATCGCTACAACCTTAACGGCTTCTATACTTGGGGATTCTGCTATCGTCGTTTCTGTTGGATCGTCACTCGTGTTGCCGTCCAGATCATCTCCATCATCACTCGTATCGCTAACTGTGGTGCCGGCTGGACTGTCTCCGTCCGCTACTACACTGTTGCTTACACCTCCGGCATCTACATCACTCTGTGTGATCTCGTAGGTCGCCGTATACGTTGCCGTTTCACCCACCTGTAAGGTCCCTTCTAAACTGCCTAAATCTGAACTTACAAATGTTGGACCCGTTAGCGTGAGTGGGTTGCCGTTGCCATCCACGAAGGTATCTGTTAAGGCTACGTTCGTTAAGGTGACGTTACCCGTGTTCGCTATAGTGATTGTATAGGTCAGCTCGTCTCCTAAGCTTGCCCCGGCTGGTAGCACATCATTGCTGATCGCTACAACCTTAACGGCTTCTATACTTGGGGATTCTGCTATCGTCGTTTCTGTTGGATCGTCACTCGTGTTGCCGTCCAGATCATCTCCATCATCACTCGTATCGCTAACTGTGGTGCCTGCTGGACTGTCTCCGTCCGCTACTACACTGTTGCTTACACCTCCGGCATCTACATCACTCTGTGTGATCTCGTAGGTCGCCGTATACGTTGCCGTTTCACCCACCTGTAAGGTCCCTTCTAAACTGCCTAAATCTGAACTTACAAATGTTGGACCCGTTAGCGTGAGTGGGTTGCCGTTGCCATCCACGAAGGTATCTGTTAAGGCTACGTTCGTTAAGGTGACGTTACCCGTGTTCGCTATAGTGATTGTATAGGTCAGCTCGTCACCTAAGCTTGCCCCGGCTGGTAGCACATCATTGCTGATCGCTACAACCTTAACGGCTTCTATACTTGGGGATTCTGCTATCGTCGTTTCTGTTGGATCGTCACTCGTGTTGCCGTCCAGATCATCTCCATCATCACTCGTATCGCTAACTGTGGTGCCGGCTGGACTGTCTCCGTCCGCTACTACACTGTTGCTTACACCTCCGGCATCTACATCACTCTGTGTGATCTCGTAGGTCGCCGTATACGTTGCCGTTTCACCCACCTGTAAGGTCCCTTCTAAACTGCCTAAATCTGAACTTACAAATGTTGGACCCGTTAGCGTGAGTGGGTTGCCGTTGCCATCCACGAAGGTATCTGTTAAGGCTACGTTCGTTAAGGTGACGTTACCCGTGTTCGCTATAGTGATTGTATAGGTCAGCTCGTCTCCTAAGCTTGCCCCGGCTGGTAGCACATCATTGCTGATCGCTACAACCTTAACGGCTTCTATACTTGGGGATTCTGCTATCGTCGTTTCTGTTGGATCGTCACTCGTGTTGCCGTCCAGATCATCTCCATCATCACTCGTATCGCTAACTGTGGTGCCGGCTGGACTGTCTCCGTCCGCTACTACACTGTTGCTTACACCTCCGGCATCTACATCACTCTGTGTGATCTCGTAGGTCGCCGTATACGTTGCCGTTTCACCCACCTGTAAGGTCCCTTCTAAACTGCCTAAATCTGAACTTACAAACGTTGGACCCGTTAGCGTGAGTGGGTTGCCGTTGCCATCCACGAAGGTATCTGTTAAGGCTACGTTCGTTAAGGTGACGTTACCCGTGTTCGCTATAGTGATTGTATAGGTCAGCTCGTCACCTAAGCTTGCCCCGGCTGGTAGCACATCATTGCTGATCGCTACAACCTTAACGGCTTCTATACTTGGGGATTCTGCTATCGTCGTTTCTGTTGGATCGTCACTCGTGTTGCCGTCCAGATCATCTCCATCATCACTCGTATCGCTAACTGTGGTGCCGGCTGGACTGTCTCCGTCCGCTACTACACTGTTGCTTACACCTCCGGCATCTACATCACTCTGTGTGATCTCGTAGGTCGCCGTATACGTCGCCGTTTCTCCGACTTGTAAGGTCCCTTCTAAACTGCCTAAATCTGAACTTACAAATGTTGGACCCGTTAGCGTGAGTGGGTTGCCGTTGCCATCCACGAAGGTATCTGTTAAGGCTACGTTCGTTAAGGTGACGTTACCCGTGTTCGCTATAGTGATTGTATAGGTCAGCTCGTCTCCTAAGCTTGCCCCGGCTGGTAGCACATCATTGCTGATCGCTACAACCTTAACGGCTTCTATACTTGGGGATTCTGCTATCGTCGTTTCTGTTGGATCGTCACTCGTGTTGCCGTCCAGATCATCTCCATCATCACTCGTATCGCTAACTGTGGTGCCGGCTGGACTGTCTCCGTCCGCTACTACACTGTTGCTTACACCTCCGGCATCTACATCACTCTGTGTGATCTCGTAGGTCGCCGTATACGTTGCCGTTTCACCCACCTGTAAGGTCCCTTCTAAACTGCCTAAATCTGAACTTACAAATGTTGGACCCGTTAGCGTGAGTGGGTTGCCGTTGCCATCCACGAAGGTATCTGTTAAGGCTACGTTCGTTAAGGTGACGTTACCCGTGTTCGCTATAGTGATTGTATAGGTCAGCTCGTCTCCTAAGCTTGCCCCGGCTGGTAGCACATCATTGCTGATCGCTACAACCTTAACGGCTTCTATACTTGGGGATTCTGCTATCGTCGTTTCTGTTGGATCGTCACTCGTGTTGCCGTCCAGATCATCTCCATCATCACTCGTATCGCTAACTGTGGTGCCGGCTGGACTGTCTCCGTCCGCTACTACACTGTTGCTTACACCTCCGGCATCTACATCACTCTGTGTGATCTCGTAGGTCGCCGTATACGTCGCCGTTTCTCCGACTTGTAAGGTCCCTTCTAAACTGCCTAAATCTGAACTTACAAATGTTGGACCCGTTAGCGTGAGTGGGTTGCCGTTGCCATCCACGAAGGTATCTGTTAAGGCTACGTTCGTTAAGGTGACGTTACCCGTGTTCGCTATAGTGATTGTATAGGTCAGCTCGTCTCCTAAGCTTGCCCCGGCTGGTAGCACATCATTGCTGATCGCTACAACCTTAACGGCTTCTATACTTGGGGATTCTGCTATCGTCGTTTCTGTTGGATCGTCACTCGTGTTGCCGTCCAGATCATCTCCATCATCACTCGTATCGCTAACTGTGGTGCCTGCTGGACTGTCTCCGTCCGCTACTACACTGTTGCTTACACCTCCGGCATCTACATCACTCTGCGTGATCTCGTAGGTCGCCGTATACGTTGCCGTTTCACCCACCTGTAAGGTCCCTTCTAAACTGCCTAAATCTGAACTTACAAACGTTGGACCCGTTAGCGTGAGTGGGTTGCCGTTGCCATCCACGAAGGTATCTGTTAAGGCTACGTTCGTTAAGGTGACGTTACCCGTGTTCGCTATAGTGATTGTATAGGTCAGCTCGTCTCCTAAGCTTGCCCCGGCTGGTAGCACATCATTGCTGATCGCTACAACCTTAACGGCTTCTATACTTGGGGATTCTGCTATCGTCGTTTCTGTTGGATCGTCACTCGTGTTGCCGTCCAGATCATCTCCATCATCACTCGTATCGCTAACTGTGGTGCCTGCTGGACTGTCTCCGTCCGCTACTACACTGTTGCTTACACCTCCGGCATCTACATCACTCTGTGTGATCTCGTAGGTCGCCGTATACGTTGCCGTTTCACCCACCTGTAAGGTCCCTTCTAAACTGCCTAAATCTGAACTTACAAACGTTGGACCCGTTAGCGTGAGTGGGTTGCCGTTGCCATCCACGAAGGTATCTGTTAAGGCTACGTTCGTTAAGGTGACGTTACCCGTGTTCGCTATAGTGATTGTATAGGTCAACTCGTCTCCTAAGCTTGCCCCAGCTGGTAACACATCATTGCTGATCGCTACAACCTTAACGGCTTCTATACTTGGGGATTCTGCTATCGTCGTTTCTGTTGGATCGTCACTCGTGTTGCCGTCCAGATCATCTCCATCATCACTCGTATCGCTAACTGTGGTGCCGGCTGGACTGTCTCCGTCCGCTACTACACTGTTGCTTACACCTCCGGCATCTACATCACTCTGTGTGATCTCGTAGGTCGCCGTATACGTTGCCGTTTCACCCACCTGTAAGGTCCCTTCTAAACTGCCTAAATCTGAACTTACAAATGTTGGACCCGTTAGCGTGAGTGGGTTGCCGTTGCCATCCACGAAGGTATCTGTTAAGGCTACGTTCGTTAAGGTGACGTTACCCGTGTTCGCTATAGTGATTGTATAGGTCAGCTCGTCTCCTAAGCTTGCCCCGGCTGGTAGCACATCATTGCTGATCGCTACAACCTTAACGGCTTCTATACTTGGGGATTCTGCTATCGTCGTTTCTGTTGGATCGTCACTCGTGTTGCCGTCCAGATCATCTCCATCATCACTCGTATCGCTAACTGTGGTGCCGGCTGGACTGTCTCCGTCCGCTACTACACTGTTGCTTACACCTCCGGCATCTACATCACTCTGTGTGATCTCGTAGGTCGCCGTATACGTTGCCGTTTCACCCACCTGTAAGGTCCCTTCTAAACTGCCTAAATCTGAACTTACAAACGTTGGACCCGTTAGCGTGAGTGGGTTGCCGTTGCCATCCACGAAGGTATCTGTTAAGGCTACGTTCGTTAAGGTGACGTTACCCGTGTTCGCTATAGTGATTGTATAGGTCAGCTCGTCACCTAAGCTTGCCCCGGCTGGTAGCACATCATTGCTGATCGCTACAACCTTAACGGCTTCTATACTTGGGGATTCTGCTATCGTCGTTTCTGTTGGATCGTCACTCGTGTTGCCGTCCAGATCATCTCCATCATCACTCGTATCGCTAACTGTGGTGCCGGCTGGACTGTCTCCGTCCGCTACTACACTGTTGCTTACACCTCCGGCATCTACATCACTCTGTGTGATCTCGTAGGTCGCCGTATACGTCGCCGTTTCTCCGACTTGTAAGGTCCCTTCTAAACTGCCTAAATCTGAACTTACAAATGTTGGACCCGTTAGCGTGAGTGGGTTGCCGTTGCCATCCACGAAGGTATCTGTTAAGGCTACGTTCGTTAAGGTGACGTTACCCGTGTTCGCTATAGTGATTGTATAGGTCAGCTCGTCTCCTAAGCTTGCCCCGGCTGGTAGCACATCATTGCTGATCGCTACAACCTTAACGGCTTCTATACTTGGGGATTCTGCTATCGTCGTTTCTGTTGGATCGTCACTCGTGTTGCCGTCCAGATCATCTCCATCATCACTCGTATCGCTAACTGTGGTGCCGGCTGGACTGTCTCCGTCCGCTACTACACTGTTGCTTACACCTCCGGCATCTACATCACTCTGTGTGATCTCGTAGGTCGCCGTATACGTTGCCGTTTCACCCACCTGTAAGGTCCCTTCTAAACTGCCTAAATCTGAACTTACAAACGTTGGACCCGTTAGCGTGAGTGGGTTGCCGTTGCCATCCACGAAGGTATCTGTTAAGGCTACGTTCGTTAAGGTGACGTTACCCGTGTTCGCTATAGTGATTGTATAGGTCAGCTCGTCTCCTAAGCTTGCCCCGGCTGGTAGCACATCATTGCTGATCGCTACAACCTTAACGGCTTCTATACTTGGGGATTCTGCTATCGTCGTTTCTGTTGGATCGTCACTCGTGTTGCCGTCCAGATCATCTCCATCATCACTCGTATCGCTAACTGTGGTGCCTGCTGGACTGTCTCCGTCCGCTACTACACTGTTGCTTACACCTCCGGCATCTACATCACTCTGCGTGATCTCGTAGGTCGCCGTATACGTCGCCGTTTCTCCGACTTGTAAGGTCCCTTCTAAACTGCCTAAATCTGAACTTACAAATGTTGGACCCGTTAGCGTGAGTGGGTTGCCGTTGCCATCCACGAAGGTATCTGTTAAGGCTACGTTCGTTAAGGTGACGTTACCCGTGTTCGCTATAGTGATTGTATAGGTCAGCTCGTCTCCTAAGCTTGCCCCGGCTGGTAGCACATCATTGCTGATCGCTACAACCTTAACGGCTTCTATACTTGGGGATTCTGCTATCGTCGTTTCTGTTGGATCGTCACTCGTGTTGCCGTCCAGATCATCTCCATCATCACTCGTATCGCTAACTGTGGTGCCGGCTGGACTGTCTCCGTCCGCTACTACACTGTTGCTTACACCTCCGGCATCTACATCACTCTGTGTGATCTCGTAGGTCGCCGTATACGTTGCCGTTTCACCCACCTGTAAGGTCCCTTCTAAACTGCCTAAATCTGAACTTACAAACGTTGGACCCGTTAGCGTGAGTGGGTTGCCGTTGCCATCCACGAAGGTATCTGTTAAGGCTACGTTCGTTAAGGTGACGTTACCCGTGTTCGCTATAGTGATTGTATAGGTCAACTCGTCACCTAAGCTTGCTCCGGCTGGTAACACATCATTGCTGATCGCTACAACCTTAACGGCTTCTATACTTGGGGATTCTGCTATCGTCGTTTCTGTTGGATCGTCACTCGTGTTGCCGTCCAGATCATCTCCATCATCACTCGTATCGCTAACTGTGGTGCCGGCTGGACTGTCTCCGTCCGCTACTACACTGTTGCTTACACCTCCGGCATCTACATCACTCTGTGTGATCTCGTAGGTCGCCGTATACGTCGCCGTTTCTCCGACTTGTAAGGTCCCTTCTAAACTGCCTAAATCTGAACTTACAAACGTTGGACCCGTTAGCGTGAGTGGGTTGCCGTTGCCATCCACGAAGGTATCTGTTAAGGCTACGTTCGTTAAGGTGACGTTACCCGTGTTCGCTATAGTGATTGTATAGGTCAACTCGTCACCTAAGCTTGCTCCGGCTGGTAACACATCATTGCTGATCGCTACAACCTTAACGGCTTCTATACTTGGGGATTCTGCTATCGTCGTTTCTGTTGGATCGTCACTCGTGTTGCCGTCCAGATCATCTCCATCATCACTCGTATCGCTAACTGTGGTGCCGGCTGGACTGTCTCCGTCCGCTACTACACTGTTGCTTACACCTCCGGCATCTACATCACTCTGTGTGATCTCGTAGGTCGCCGTATACGTTGCCGTTTCACCCACCTGTAAGGTCCCTTCTAAACTGCCTAAATCTGAACTTACAAATGTTGGACCCGTTAGCGTGAGTGGGTTGCCGTTGCCATCCACGAAGGTATCTGTTAAGGCTACGTTCGTTAAGGTGACGTTACCCGTGTTCGCTATAGTGATTGTATAGGTCAGCTCGTCTCCTAAGCTTGCCCCGGCTGGTAGCACATCATTGCTGATCGCTACAACCTTAACGGCTTCTATACTTGGGGATTCTGCTATCGTCGTTTCTGTTGGATCGTCACTCGTGTTGCCGTCCAGATCATCTCCATCATCACTCGTATCGCTAACTGTGGTGCCGGCTGGACTGTCTCCGTCCGCTACTACACTGTTGCTTACACCTCCGGCATCTACATCACTCTGTGTGATCTCGTAGGTCGCCGTATACGTTGCCGTTTCACCCACCTGTAAGGTCCCTTCTAAACTGCCTAAATCTGAACTTACAAACGTTGGACCCGTTAGCGTGAGTGGGTTGCCGTTGCCATCCACGAAGGTATCTGTTAAGGCTACGTTCGTTAAGGTGACGTTACCCGTGTTCGCTATAGTGATTGTATAGGTCAGCTCGTCTCCTAAGCTTGCCCCGGCTGGTAACACATCATTGCTGATCGCTACAACCTTAACGGCTTCTATACTTGGGGATTCTATTCCGTTTACAGTTTCACTCTCATCATTATCAACAGGAGTATCTCCTGAACCATCATTTGTTGTATCAGCAGAACCATCAGCTTCAGCTGTATTGGTGTAAGAACCATTATCTAAATCTGCTTGTGTTACTGTATGAGAAACTGTATATGTCCATGTTTCGCCTACATCTAAAACTCCATCATCGTTACCTGGAGCATCTGCTCCTCTAACAGGTGCAGCATCTGCTGTGGCATCAACCATTGTTGGACTGTAAACATCAACGTTTCCACTATTAGTTAATGTTATTGTATAATTAATTACTTCACCAACAGTACTATATTCTGTTGTTAAAGCATTTCCGTCTATATCTGCAAATGTTTTAACAGTTGTAATGCTAGGATTAATAACACAACTTGTTGCTATACCAGGATCAGTGACAGCTGCATTAATTCCTAAAGAATAGTCTACACCTGCTTCTGTAACTAAACCGTTATTTGTATCTACTGAGGCAGGATCTGGTTCACCAAATTGTCCACCATCAGAACCTGAAACAAATGGATTATCATAAGCTTCATTTGCATCTGGACATCCATCGCCATCACTATCCGTGTTTTGAAAATCGAAACTTCCGTCTGTTAGTGTGTCTACTGGTGTTGTTGCTTCAGCTGTATCATCTGCGCCATTTCCATCTCCATCATTAAAACCTGTATCATTTGAATCTAAAATTCCATCACCATTTGTATCTAAAGCTCCATTTCCTGATTCATCTACATCGTAAATACCATCGTTGTCAGAATCTAAATCGACAACATCATTAACACCATCACCATCTGTATCTAGCATGAGACAATATTGCATTTCATAGAATTGCAAATCTACATTTTCTAATTCGTCTCCATCTTGTTGACCAACTGTCACGATGATTTCCGTAACAGGCCCAAGAACTGATATATTTATACTGTTCGATGGAGCAGCGGTATCTGCAGAAGCACCTGTAAAAGCACTTTGATTGGCAATTGTTAAACCTCCACCAATATTTATATCAGACAAATTAACAGGTACATTATCCGATCCATTTGTTGCTGTAAAATCAGCTCTTTCAAAATCCCCTAATCCGCCTAATTTAAAATTAACATTGTATACGGGTTGACTGAATGTGAAATAAAATCTAACTGTTTCACCTACTGGATAGTTTGTTCCATCTGCAACTATATTGATATATTCTCCGTCTGGCAAAATACTTGGGTTATTTTGATTTGAAACTCCGGTAAGGTTCCAGGCGGAACCTCCAAATGGTTCATATCCGAAAGTTACACTTGCACCTCCATAGGCATAAACGTTCGGGATATACTCTGGATTAAAATTTGATCCTGTATTATCTGCAAAAGTTTGACCTAAAGCAATTGGACCAGGAGAACAATCTTGCTCATAAATATTTAGTATACCATCATTGTCATTATCTTCATCACATATATCAGAAATTCCATCACCATCAGTATCTGTATTTCCTGAAGAAATTGCATTACAAGGGTCGCAAACAGTATTTATAGTTGGATCAGTTACCGATGGGTTGGTACCTATATCATAATTTACTATTCTACCTAAATCTACCAGTCCAGAGGCATCTACATTTGCGGGATCTGGAAATCCAAATTGCCCACCATCGATACCTGCAGCTGTAACATTACCATAGGCTTCATTAGCATCTGGACAACCATCACCATCACTGTCTGTATTTTGATAATCAAAGCTACCATCGTTTAAAGTATCTATTGGTGTTATTCCAGTTCCTGCAGTTGACGGTATACCTGTTGTAGAATCAACAACTCCGTCTGCCATACCATCATTATTTGCATCTACACCACCTACTTCATCTACATCATAAATACCATCATTATCTGAATCTAAATCTACAATATCATTAATACCATCTCCATCAGTATCTATAGCCAAACAATATTGCATTTCATAGAATTGTAATTCTACATTAGCTGCTTCATCTCCATTTTGTTTACCAACGGTAATTACTATTTCTGTAACAGGCCCAGCCACTTGAATAGCTATGCTATTAGCAGGCGCATTTGCATTTGATGATGCACCAGTAACAGCACTTTGTCCATTTATTATAAGGTTTGCTCCTATATTTATATCAGAAAGATTAACAGGAACATTATCAGAACCATTGGTTGCAAAAAAATCAGCTCTATCAAAATCATCGAGACCACCTAATTTAAAATTGACATTATATGCAGGTTCTGTAAATGTAAAATAATATCTAACAACTTCATTTTCTGGATAGGTTGTACCGTCTGCTATCGTATTGATGTACTCACCATCAGGTAATATGGCAGGATTATTTTGATTTGAAACACCACTTAGGTTCCAAGCGGATCCACCATAAGGTTCATAACCAAATGTTACACTTGCACCTCCATAAGCATAAATATTTGGAATAAATTCAGCGTTAAAATTGGATCCAGTATTATCAGAAAAAGTCTGACCCAATGTTAACGGTCCAGAAGAACAATTAACATCATAAGTATCTAAAATTCCATCATTATCATCATCTTGATCACAATAGTCGCTAATACCATCACCATCGGTATCTAAATTACCCGAAACTAATGCATCACAAGGATCTATATTCGTTACAACAATTGTGGCAATTGCTGTATCACATATTGTGTCATCTGCTTGTAAACATATTGTATATTCTACAAAATAGGTATTATCAGGTGTACTAGGAGGTACAACTATAGTACCATTATTATTAATGGCAACACCTGTCATACCACCATCATTACTTATACTAATATTGTTTGAGATATTTCCGTTTGTAGCTGCAACACCGTTTGCTAAATCTGTACCACTTCCATTATCAGCAAAAACACTAGGTGTTGTTGAACCAGGTATTGAGCTATTAATTGGAGTTGCAGAAAAATCGTCATCATTGGCAGTAATTGTAAAACAGCCTGCAATAATTGAATTGTCTGTAACCGCTGTATTTGTTCCTAATGAATAATCTACACCTATTTCTGTAACAAGTCCATCACCATCTACAGAGGCTGGATCTGGTTCACCAAATTGTCCATTATCTGATCCTGCTGCTGTATTACTACCGTAAGCTTCATTGGCATCTGGACATCCATCACCATCACTATCTGTGTTTTGAAAATCGTAGCTTCCGTCACTTAATGTATCTATAGGAGTAGTTGCTTCTGCTATATCATCTGCGCCATTTCCGTCTCCATCATTAAATCCAGTATCATTAGAATCAATCGTACCATCTCCATTTGTATCTAATGCTCCATTTCCTGCTTCAATTACATCGTAAATCCCATCATTATCAGAATCTAAATCTAAATAGTCTTGAATACCATCACCATCTGTGTCTGTAGGATTAGTTGAAGGATCATTATCTAGATCTAAATTTGCATCTTCTAAAACATCCAACACACCGTCATTGTCGTTATCAACGTCAATACCATTGAGAACTAAATCACCGTCGCAATCACCCGTCGGTGAAGTATCAGGACACTGAGCATTTAAGGTAGATACTGAGAAAAATGATAAAAAAGCAAGTATAAAAATGCTTTTTTCAATTTTGAAACAAAACGAGAATCGAGTAGAGATTTTCATATCATTATTATAGTTTGTGTACAATTCAATTTTAACATTTGATTTTTAGGTGTTCATATTTGGACACCTAAAAATCAAATTTTATAATTTAGAACCTTTATACCTCCGTATTTTAATCTATACAAAGGCACGTCATATCAAACTATAAAAAGTAACCCAACAAACTTAATGTTAGTACTTAACTATATAAAAAAAGAAGGAATTGCTATTAACCGACTTCATTTGTTACAAGTAAACTATTGATTTGGGACACATTCTATAGTAATACTAATTAAAGATTACTAATTCATAATTGTCTGAAAGTTAGTTAGAGAAAAATTATTGGAATTAAAAAATCGATGAATTGACAAATTTTCCCTTTTATAACAATAGAACTGCATAAAATCAAGATTATTTACATTTATAAAATATAATGTTATTGTTTATTTTAATTTTGCAACTTTATTTAATATATGAGTTTTAAAGAAGAAATAAACAGAAGAAGAACATTTGGTATTATATCTCATCCAGATGCAGGTAAAACTACACTAACAGAAAAACTACTTCTTTTTGGTGGTGCAATACAAGAAGCTGGGGCTGTAAAAAGCAACAAAATAAAGAAGGGAGCTACTAGTGACTTTATGGAAATAGAGCGTCAACGTGGTATCTCTGTTGCTACCTCTGTCTTAGCTTTTGAATATGATGGTATTAAAATTAATATTCTAGATACACCTGGTCATAAGGATTTCGCTGAAGATACTTTTAGAACATTAACGGCTGTAGATAGTGTTATAGTAGTTATTGATGTTGCCAAGGGTGTTGAGGAGCAAACTGAAAAATTGGTTGAAGTTTGTAGAATGCGCAATATTCCAATGATTGTATTCATCAACAAGTTAGATCGTGAGGGTAAGGACGCTTTTGATTTACTGGATGAAGTTGAGCAAAAACTTGGACTAAAAGTTACTCCCTTAAGTTTCCCAATAGGTATGGGTTACGAGTTTAAAGGTATTTATAACATATGGGAAAAGAACGTTAATCTTTTTAAAGGAGATAGCAAACAACATATTAATGACACAGTTGAAATTTCAGATTTAAACTCTGAAGAATTGGATAAACTCGTTGGTAATAAAGCTGCTCAAACACTAAGAGATGAAATAGAACTAGTTGAAGGTATCTATCCTGAGTTTGATAAAGAAGCTTATCTAAGCGGTAATTTGCAACCTGTATTTTTTGGTTCTGCTTTAAATAATTTTGGTGTACGCGAACTGCTTGATTGTTTCATAGAAATTGCACCAAAGCCAAGGGCTAAACAAAGTGAAGAACGCCTTGTACAACCTGACGAAAAACAGTTCTCTGGTTTTGTATTTAAGATCCATGCTAATATGGATCCTAATCATAGAAACCGATTGGCCTTTGTTAAAATTGTATCTGGAGAGTTTAAACGAAACACACCTTACCTACATGTAAGACACGATAAAAAGCTAAAATTCTCTAGCCCAAATGCTTTTTTTGCAGAAAAAAAAGAGATTGTAGATATCTCTTATCCTGGTGACATTGTTGGGCTACAAGACTCAGGTAACTTTAAAATTGGTGATACTTTAACAGAAGGTGAAGTACTTAATTATAAAGGTATTCCAAGTTTTTCACCAGAGCATTTTAGATACATTAATAATGCGGACCCAATGAAAGCTAAGCAGCTTTATAAAGGTATTGACCAATTAATGGATGAAGGTGTTGCTCAGTTATTTACATTAGATTATAATGGACGTAAAGTCATAGGTACTGTTGGTGCATTACAATATGAAGTTATTCAATATAGGTTAGAACATGAGTATGGTGCTAAATGTACTTATGAAAATCTTAATGTGCACAAGGCCTGTTGGGTACAAACAGATAATGAAAAGAGTGATGAGTTTAAAGACTTTTTAAGAGTAAAACAGCGCTATTTGGCCAGAGACAAACAAAATCAATTAGTATTTTTAGCAGACTCAATGTTTACGCTACAAATGACACAACAAAAATACCCAAGTATTACTTTTCACATGACTTCTGAGTTTGAATAAAAATGTAAGAAAGTTTTTCTTTTTAGTTAAATTAAATTGCTTTTTGTCGATATTATTTGATTTTTATCGATGATTTAATTACTATTGAGTGTCAATAATTTTATCTGATAATAAGATTAACCCCAAACTAATCTATCTATTATGGATGTAAATGCAAACGTTTTCAGTAATAAAGAAATTACTGTAACCTACGAACCACGTTGTTGCGTAAATGCTGGCATTTGCGCTAAACAACTTTCTGAAGTATTTAGAAATTCGGTAATTCCATGGATTGATTTAGATGGTGCGCAAACAGATGTGATTGTAAATCAGATTAAAAAATGTCCATCTGGTGCATTAAAGTATCATCTTAATCAAAAAGATGTAGCCTAGAAAGCTTACTTTTAAGTAATAAAAAATCCTTGTAGTAAAACACTGCAAGGATTTTTTATTTTTCCACGATTATTACGCATAAAACAGCAAATAACGAATTTTAAGCGATTTAAGCCTTCTAAAACAATATTACTTACAGACACTATAAAAATTATTTTAAAGGACATTTAAGAGCATAAAATTCATTAGTTTTCAATTAATTTTATCAATATAAAAAATATCTTAAATAGATAATTTTAATACGTAATTATACTTGACCAGTTGGCCCAAAATTTAATGGAATTGGTGGTTGACAAATGGAAACATTTCTCTAACCACAAATTCTATATTTAAGCCTGACCTGTTGGTCCAAAATTTAATGGAATTGGTGGTTGCTCGTAATCTTTGATTTCACCATGTGCTTTTTCAAATCGAGCTACATTATCACCTAAAGCTTTAAGTAAACGTTTAGCATGTTGTGGTGTTAAAATTATCCTAGACTTAACTTTACTTTTTGGAGTACCTGGCATAATACTAACAAAGTCCACAACAAATTCTGAAACAGAATGATTAATAATTGCTAAGTTAGAATATGTACCTTCGGCAACCTTTTCGTCTAACTCTATATTTATTTGTCCTTTTTTTGGATTCTTTTTTTCTTCTGACATATTATTTAATTTAAAATTAAAAAGCCTTCAAACTATAATAGAATGAAGGCTTTTATTATTTACGTTCCTACCTTCGCAGGAATAACAAACTCCTAGTTGAAGTTCATTTCTTCTTTAGCTTTCATCATCTGATCAAACTCTTCTTTAGAACCTACAATAATGTTATCGTATTCTCTAACACCTGTACCAGCTGGTATTCTGTGTCCAACAATAACATTTTCTTTAAGCCCTTCTAAAGTATCAATCTTACCATTTACAGCCGCTTCGTTAAGAACTTTTGTAGTTTCCTGGAACGATGCCGCAGAAATAAATGACTTAGTTTGAAGCGAAGCTCTTGTAATACCTTGTAATATTGGCGTTGCAGTTGCAGGTTGTGCATCTCTAGCCGATACTAGGTTTTTGTCTTCTCTTCTTAAGCTAGAATTTTCATCTCTTAACTGACGTACAGTTACGATTTGACCTGATTTTAAGTTCTCAGAATCACCAGCATCTTCAACTACTTTCATTCCAAAAATCTTATCATTTTCTTCAATGAAATCTGATTTATGAACTAATTGGTTCTCTAAGAAAATAGTATCACCAGAATCCATAATTCTAACTTTACGCATCATTTGTCTTACAACAACTTCGAAGTGCTTATCGTTAATCTTTACACCTTGTAAACGGTATACTTCTTGTACC
Source organism: Winogradskyella sp. MH6 (assembly GCF_022810765.1). Taxonomy (NCBI): domain Bacteria; kingdom Pseudomonadati; phylum Bacteroidota; class Flavobacteriia; order Flavobacteriales; family Flavobacteriaceae; genus Winogradskyella; species Winogradskyella sp. MH6. The sequence continues at coordinate 239,781 of NZ_CP094494.1, forward strand.
TCGTTTACTAAGTATTGCTGTACAGCCGATGGGCCTTTAATGTTAAGAATGTCATTTGGTGTTACAGAACCATCAGATAATGGCATACCTGCTTTTACGTAATCATTTTCTTGTACAAGAATCTGATTAGATAATTTCACTAAGTATTTTTTAACCTCACCTAACTTAGACTCAATGATGATTTCACGGTTACCACGCTTAATTTTACCAAATGATACCACACCATCAATCTCACTTACAACAGCTGGGTTAGATGGGTTACGTGCTTCGAATAACTCAGTTACACGAGGAAGACCACCTGTAATGTCACCAGCTTTAGCAGATTTACGAGGTATCTTAACTAAAATCTTACCTACTTCAATTTTATCACCATCATCAATCATTATGTGTGCACCTACTGGTAAGTTGTAAGAACGGATAGTTTCACCTTTAGAATCTTCAATCAATAATGTTGGAATCAACTTCTTGTTTCTAGATTCTGAAATTACTTTCTCTTGGAAACCTGTTTGTTCATCAATTTCTACTTGGTATGTTACACCTTGCTCGATGTTTTCATACTTCACTTTACCAGCAAATTCTGAAATAATTACACCGTTATATGGATCCCATTGACATATTACATCACCTTTCTTCACTTTAGCACCTGGCTTAACGAAGATATGAGAACCGTAAGGAATATTATTTGTACTTAAAACAATACCTGTTTTAGCATCAGTTAATTTTAATTCTGAAGTTCTAGAGATAACAACATCTACTTCGTTTCCTTCATTATCTTTTGTCTTAACAGTTTTAAGGTCATCGATTTCAGCGATACCATCAAACTTCACAGTTAATTTATTCTCTTCAGAAATGTTACCAGCAATACCACCTACGTGGAATGTACGTAATGTAAGCTGTGTACCAGGCTCGCCAATAGATTGAGCAGCAACTACACCAACTGCCTCACCTCGTTGTACCATTTTACCAGTAGCAAGGTTACGACCATAACATTTAACACAAATACCTTTTTTAGCCTCACAAGATAATGGTGAGCGTACTTCTATAGATTCGATTGCAGAATCACCTATTTGCTTAGCGATTGCATCATTTATGTGACCTCCTGCTTCAACAATTAACTCCTCTGTTAATGGATCGTAAACATCATTTAATGATGTTCTACCAACAATTCTAGCTTCTAATTTTTCTACAACTTCTTCATTCTTCTTCAATGCAGAAACTTCGATACCTCTTAATGTACCACAATCTTCTTCGTAAACGATAACATCTTGTGAAACATCAACCAAACGACGTGTTAAGTAACCTGCATCGGCAGTTTTAAGAGCCGTATCCGCAAGACCTTTACGAGCACCGTGAGTAGAGATAAAGTATTCTAAAATTGAAAGACCTTCTTTAAAGTTAGAAAGAATAGGGTTTTCAATAATTTCACCTCCACCTGCATTAGATTTCTTAGGCTTAGCCATCAAACCACGCATACCAGTTAACTGACGAATCTGTTCTTTAGATCCACGAGCTCCAGAATCTAACATCATAAATACTGAGTTAAATCCTTGTTGATCTTCACGGATACGCTTCATAGACAATTCAGTTAATTCAGCGTTTGTCGATGTCCAGATATCGATAACTTGGTTATAACGTTCGTTGTTGGTAATAAGTCCCATGTTATAGTTACCCATAATACCATCAACTTGCTTGTTGGCTGCATCAATCATAGCGTGCTTTTCTTTAGGTATAATAATATCACCTAAACTGAAAGATAATCCACCTTGGAATGCAAACTTATATCCTAAAGTCTTGATTTCATCTAAGAACTCAGCCGTCTCAGGTACAGAAGTTACTTTTAAGATATTACCAATAATATCTCTTAAAGATTTCTTAGTTAATACCTCATTAATATAACCTGCTGCTTCTGGCACTTTTTCGTTGAAAAGCACACGACCAACAGTCGTCTCAATGATTTGAGTAGTTAACTCTCCTTCTTCATTAAAGTCCTTAGTTCTTACTTTAATACCTGCGTTAAGATCAACTTTCTTCTCATTGTAAGCAATTGTTACTTCTTCTGGAGAGTAGAATGTTAACCCTTCACCTTTAACAGTATAAGTATCATCAGTCTTACGTAACTTAGTCATATAATAAAGACCAAGTACCATATCCTGAGAAGGTACTGTTACAGGAGAACCGTTTGCAGGGTTTAATATGTTGTGAGAAGCCAACATTAAAAGTTGCGCTTCTAAGATTGCTTCTGGTCCTAATGGTAAATGCACCGCCATTTGGTCACCATCGAAATCCGCGTTAAATGCCGTACACACTAATGGGTGTAACTGAATCGCTTTACCTTCGATAAGTTTTGGCTGGAATGCTTGGATACCAAGTCTGTGAAGCGTAGGAGCACGGTTTAGTAATACTGGATGTCCTTTAAGTACATTCTCTAAGATATCCCAAACAACAGGCTCTTTTCTATCTATAATTTTCTTTGCAGATTTTACAGTTTTTACAATACCTCTTTCAATTAATTTTCTAATGATGAAAGGCTTGTAAAGCTCTGCTGCCATATTTTTTGGCAATCCACACTCGAATAATTTTAATTCTGGTCCTACAACAATTACAGAACGTGCAGAGTAATCAACACGTTTACCAAGTAAGTTTTGACGGAAACGTCCTTGCTTACCTTTTAATGAATCTGATAAAGATTTTAATGGTCTGTTAGAATCTGTTTTTACAGCAGATGACTTACGTGTGTTATCAAATAATGAATCTACTGATTCTTGTAACATACGCTTTTCATTACGTAAAATCACTTCTGGTGCTTTTATCTCAACTAATCTCTTAAGACGATTGTTACGGATAATTACACGACGGTAAAGATCATTTAAATCTGAAGTTGCAAAACGTCCACCATCTAATGGCACTAACGGTCTTAATTCTGGTGGAATTACAGGAACAGCCTTCATAATCATCCACTCTGGTCTGTTCTCTCTATTTTCGTTAGACTCTCTAAAAGCTTCAACAACTTGAAGACGCTTTAAAGCTTCTGTTTTACGTTGCTTAGACGTTTCGTTATTAGCTTTGTGTCTTAATTCGTAAGACAACTGATCTAAGTCAATTCTAGCTAATAAATCGATAAGACACTCAGCACCCATTTTAGCGATGAACTTATTAGGGTCTGTGTCTTCTAAATATTGGTTTTCTTGTGGAAGAGATTCTAAAATATTAAGATATTCTTCTTCTGTTAAGAAATCCATTTTCTGTACTGGCTCACCTTCTGCATTCATTGCATTACCTGGTTGAATAACCACGTAACGTTCGTAATAAATGATCATATCTAATTTCTTAGATGGTAATCCAAGAAGGTAACCTATTTTGTTTGGTAATGAACGGAAGTACCAGATATGAGCCACAGGAACAACTAAGTTAATATGTCCTACTCTGTCTCTACGTACTTTCTTTTCTGTTACTTCTACACCACAACGGTCACAAACAATACCCTTGTAACGTATTCTTTTATATTTACCACAAGCACACTCAAAATCCTTTACAGGACCAAAAATACGCTCACAGAACAAACCATCACGTTCAGGTTTGTGAGTTCGATAATTGATAGTCTCTGGCTTTAATACTTCACCGCGAGAAGCTGCCAAAACAGATTCTGGAGATGCTAAACCAATAGAAATTTTATTAAATTTCTGTACTGTATTCTTATCTTGTTTTCTTGCCATGTTATTTTATAGTATTCAGTCTTCAGTCTTCAGTATACATCTTTAACTGTATACTGACGACTGCCTACTATTTTTTTATTCTTCTAATCTAATATCCAATCCTAAACCTTTCAATTCGTGCATAAGTACGTTGAATGATTCTGGAAGTCCAGGTTCTGGCATTGGCTCACCCTTAACGATAGCTTCGTAAGTTTTAGCTCTACCAATTACGTCATCTGATTTTACAGTTAAGATCTCACGTAAAGTACTTGATGCACCATAAGCTTCAAGTGCCCATACCTCCATCTCACCAAAACGCTGACCACCAAATTGTGCTTTACCACCTAATGGTTGCTGTGTAATTAATGAGTAAGGACCTATAGAACGTGCGTGCATCTTATCGTCAATCATGTGACCTAACTTAATCATATAGATTACACCTACTGTTGCAGGTTGGTCAAAACGATCTCCTGTACCACCATCATATAAATAGGTATGACCAAATCTTGGTACACCAGCTTCATCTGTAAAGCCATTAATCTGATCTAATGTTGCACCATCAAAAATTGGAGTTGCATAAGTTCTGTTTAACTTCTGACCTGCCCAACCTAATACGGTTTCATAAATCTGACCAATGTTCATACGAGAAGGTACACCAAGTGGATTTAATACGATATCTACAGGTGTTCCATCTTCTAAGAATGGCATATCTTCTTGACGAACAATACGCGCAACAATACCTTTGTTACCGTGACGACCTGCCATCTTATCACCTACTTTTAGTTTACGTTTCTTAGCGATGTAAACTTTAGCAAGCTTTATGATACCTGCTGGTAATTCATCACCTACAGAGATTGTAAACTTCTCACGTCTTAATGATCCTTGAAGATCATTTTCTTTAATCTTATAGTTGTGGATTAAATCTGCAACAAGTTCATTTGTATGATCATCAGTTGTCCATTTACCAGATGTTAAGTGCGTATAATCATCTACAGCATTTAACATTTTTAAGGTATACTTTTTACCTTTTGGTATAATTTCTTCACCTAAATCATTATAGATTCCTTGTGCAGTTTTACCGTTAACGATATTAAAAAGTTTTTCGACTAAAATTGCTTTTAAGTCATCAAAACGGTTATCATAAGCATCTTCTAACTTCTCGATATCTTCTTTATCTTGAGCTCTCTTACGCTTATCTTTTACGGCTCTAGCAAATAACTTCTTGTCGATTACTACACCATTTAATGATGGAGATGCTTTTAAAGATGCATCTTTTACATCACCTGCTTTATCACCGAAAATCGCACGAAGTAATTTTTCTTCTGGTGTTGGATCAGACTCACCTTTTGGTGTAATCTTACCAATTAAGATATCACCTGGCTTAATCTCAGCACCAACACGAATCATACCGTTTTCATCTAAGTCTTTAGTAGCCTCTTCTGAAACATTTGGTATATCATTAGTTAACTCTTCGTTACCTAATTTTGTATCTCTAACTTCTAGAGAGTACTCATCGATATGGATAGATGTAAAGATATCATCACGAACAACTTTTTCAGAAATTACAATCGCATCCTCAAAGTTATACCCTTTCCAAGGCATAAAGGCTACTTTCATATTTCTACCAAGTGCTAATTCACCATTTTGAGTTGCATAACCTTCACATAAAACCTGACCTTTAGAAACTTTATCTCCTTTTCTAACAATTGGTTTTAAGTTAATAGAAGTACCTTGGTTTGTTTTTCTGAATTTTACTAATGGGTATTCTTTAACATCGCTATCAAAGCTTACCATAGCTTCTTCTTCTGTACGCTCGTACTTGATTACGATTTTTTGAGCATCTACATACTCAACAACACCTTCTCCTTCAGCATTTATTAATACTCTAGAATCTGATGCTACTTGACGCTCTAAACCAGTACCAACGATTGGTGCTTCAGGTCTTAATAATGGAACTGCCTGACGCATCATGTTAGATCCCATTAATGCACGGTTTGCATCATCATGCTCTAAGAATGGAATTAAAGATGCCGAAATAGAAGCAATTTGGTTTGGTGCAACATCCGTGTAATTTACACTTGTTGGCTCAATCACAGGGAAATCACCCTCTTGACGTGCAATTACTTTATCATGCTGAATTTTACCTTTGTCATCAACTTCTACCGTTGCTTGAGCAATCATCATTTCTTCCTCTTCCTCTGCACTTAAATATGTTGGTGCGTTTTTAATATCAACTACACCATTTTCTACTTTTCTATACGGAGTTTCAATGAATCCCATTGAGTTTACCTTCGCATATACACCTAATGAAGATATCAAACCAATGTTTGGACCTTCAGGTGTTTCAATAGGACATAGACGTCCGTAATGCGTATAGTGAACGTCACGTACCTCGAAACCAGCTCTTTCTCTTGAAAGACCACCTGGTCCTAATGCTGATAAACGACGCTTGTGAGTAATCTCTGCTAATGGATTGGTTTGATCCATAAACTGAGATAACTGGTTTGTACCAAAGAAAGAATTAATTACAGACGATAATGTCTTAGCATTAATCAAATCTATTGGAGTAAACACTTCGTTATCACGAACGTTCATACGCTCGCGAATAGTACGTGCCATACGAGCTAAACCAACACCAAACTGAGAAGATAACTGCTCACCTACTGTACGTACACGACGGTTAGATAAGTGATCGATATCATCAATCTCTGCTTTAGAATTAATAAGCTCAATTAAATATTTTATGATGGTTATGATATCTTCTTTGGTAAGAACTTGCTTATCCATTCCAATATCTAAACCTAATTTCTTGTTCATTCTATAACGACCTACTTCACCTAAAGAGTAACGTTGGTCTGAGAAGAATAATTTATCAATTATACCACGTGCAGTTTCCTCATCTGGCGGCTCTGCATTACGTAATTGACGGTAGATATGTTCAACAGCTTCTTTTTCAGAGTTTGTTGGATCTTTTTGTAATGTATTGTGAATAATTGCGTAATCTCCTTGTTGTGCACTTTCTTTGTGTAAAAGAATTGTTTTTACACCTGCTTCAAGGATTTCTTCAATATTGTCTTTGTCTACGATTGTGTCACGATCTAATACAATTTCGTTACGCTCAATAGATACAACTTCACCTGTATCCTCGTCTACGAAATCTTCGTGCCAAGTGTTAAGTACACGTGCAGCAAGTTTACGACCGATAACTTTCTTTAAACCAGATTTAGAAACTTTCACTTCTTCTGCAAGATCAAAGATTTCTAAAATATCTTTATCACGCTCAAAACCGATAGCACGGAAAAGCGTTGTAACTGGTAATTTTTTCTTTCTATCAATGTAAGCGTACATCACACTATTGATATCTGTAGCAAATTCTATCCAAGACCCTTTAAAAGGAATTACTCTTGCAGAATATAACTTAGTACCATTAGCATGGAATGACTGGCTAAAGAATACACCAGGTGAACGGTGTAACTGAGATACAACTACACGCTCAGCACCATTGATACAAAAAGTACCACTAGGCGTCATGTATGGAATTGTACCTAAATAAACATCTTGAACAATCGTTTCAAAATCTTCGTGTTCAGGATCTGTACAGTATAACTTTAATCTAGCTTTTAAGGGAACACTGTATGTTAATCCTCTTTCTATACACTCTTCTATGGTGTAGCGAGGAGGATCGATAAAGTAATCTAAAAATTCTAATACAAATTGATTACGAGTATCTGTAATAGGGAAGTTTTCCATGAAGGTGTTGTATAACCCTTCATTTTCTCTTGCTTCTGACTTTGTTTCTAATTGGAAAAAATCCTGGAAGGATTTAATTTGAATATCCAAAAAGTCTGGGTAATCTGTTCTATTTACAATAGAAGAGAAATTAATTCTTTCAGCCTTTTTTGCTAACATTGATGAACGAGATTTTTATTAAATAAAAACTAAAATATGTATATAGCGTTTATATACACAAAAGGGTTTAGGTCTTAGAGGGACTCTCCAGACCTAAACCATATATTGTAGGTTAAGCTGAGCTTACTTAAGCTCAACCTCAGCTCCAGCTTCTTCTAAAGAAGATTTTAAGCCTTCAGCTTCATCTTTAGAAACACCTTCTTTAATTGTACTTGGTGCCTCATCTACTAAACCTTTAGCTTCTTTTAAGCCTAAACCAGTTAATTCCTTAACTAATTTTACAACTGCTAATTTAGAAGCACCTGCTGACTTTAATACTACATCAAATTCTGATTTTTCTTCAGCAGCGTCTCCACCACCTGCAGCACCAGCACCAGCAGCAACTGCAACTGCAGCAGCAGCAGGCTCAATACCGTACTCGTCTTTTAATATAGTAGCTAATTCGTTAACTTCTTTTACTGTTAAGTTAACTAATTGTTCTGCGAAATCTTTTAAATCTGCCATTTTTCTATTGTTTTAATGTGTGTTTTTTTATTTTAATTTCTAAGTGTGTTCTTGTTAATTATCCTTCTCTTTCAGATAATGTTTTAACTAAACCAGCGATTGTACCTCCACTCGATTTAAGTGCAGAGATAACATTCTTAGCAGGCGATTGTAACAATGTAACAATCTCGCCAAGTAATTCTTCTCTAGACTTAATTTCAACTAATGTGTCTAATAAATCATCGCCAATGTAAATTGCTTCTTCAATGAAAGCACCTTTTAATAAAGGTTTCTCTGATTTCTTACGAAATTCTTTTATAACCTTTGCAGGAGCATTTCCTGTTTCAGAATACATTACAGAAGTGTTTCCTTTTAAAGTCGTTGGTAAATCACCGAAATCTTTTTCCGATGCTTCCATAGCTTTCTCTAAAAGTGTATTCTTTACAACAGCTAACTTAATGTTAGATTTGAAACAAGCTCTTCTTAAATTTGAAGTTGTTGCTGCGTCTAATCCTGAGATATCTGTTAAATAGATATTAGTATTATCTGCTAATTGAGCAGTCAACTCTTCAATTACTACCGATTTTTCTTCTCTTGTCATAATATTCTAAGTTTAACTACTATCCTATTTTTGTGTCTATTGAGATACTTGGACTCATAGTACTTGACATGTATATACTCTTCATGTATGTACCTTTAGCTGCAGTTGGTTTTAACTTCATTAAAGTAGTTAACAATTCGTTTGCGTTACCAACTAATTTATCAGCGCTAAAAGACGCTTTTCCTATTGGAGCATGTACAATACCTGTTTTATCTACTTTAAAGTCAATTTTACCAGCTTTTACTTCGCTAACAGCTTTTCCTATATCCATAGTTACTGTTCCTGTCTTAGGGTTTGGCATAAGACCTCTTGGTCCTAATACTCTACCTAATGGTCCTAACTTACCCATAACGCTTGGCATAGTAACGATAACGTCAACGTCTGTCCAACCGTCTTTAATTTTTTGTAAGTATTCGTCTAATCCAACATAATCAGCACCAGCTTCTTTAGCTTCTGCTTCTTTATCTGGAGTAACTAATGCAAGAACCTTCATATCTTTACCTGTACCATGTGGTAAAGAAACTACACCACGAACCATTTGATTGGCTTTACGTGGATCTACACCTAATCTTACTGCTAAATCTACTGAAGCATCAAACTTAGTGTATGTGATTTCTTTTAGTAAAGCTGAAGCTTCTTCTAAAGAGTAAAGTTTATTTTTATCAACTTTAGCTCTTGCTTCTTTTTGCTTTCTTGTTAATCTTGCCATTTGTAAAAATTTAGTTTGGAGCTTCACCTCCTTTAACAGTGATACCCATCGATCTTGCAGTACCAGCTACCATTTTCATAGCTGATCCGATTTCGAATGCATTTAAATCTTGCATTTTATCTTCTGCAATTGCTTTAACTTGATCCCAAGTTACTTTTGCTACTTTACGTCGGTTAGGTTCTCCAGATCCTTTCTTTACTTTGGCCGCTTCTAATAATTGTACTGCAGCTGGTGGTGTTTTAATTACAAATTCAAAAGATTTGTCTTTGTAAACTGATATTACTACTGGTAATACCTTACCTTGTTTATCTTGGGTTCTAGCATTAAACTGCTTACAGAACTCCATGATATTAACTCCAGCGGCACCTAAAGCGGGTCCAACCGGTGGCGATGGATTCGCAGCACCTCCCCGAACTTGTAACTTAACTACTTTGTCTAGTTCTTTTGCCATTTTTTAAAATTTAGTGCGCTTGTCTATGTTGGAAGCTTAGACTAACGCTATCTTTATTGTAACAATTATTATAACTTTTCAACTTGCATATAACTTAACTCTAATGGTGTCTTTCTTCCGAAAATTTTCACCATTACTTCAAGTTTACGCTTTTCTTCAAATATTTTTTCGATAGTACCATCAAAACCATTGAATGGTCCATCGATAACTTTTACAGTTTCACCTTTTGTAAATGGAATTGCAATATTAGCATCCGCTTCTATTGACAACTCATCTACCTTACCTAACATTCTGTTAACTTCAGATTGTCTCAATGGCACAGGATCACCTCCTTTTGTTTCACCTAAAAAACCAATAACATTAGTAATTGATTTTATAATATGAGGAATCTCACCACTTAAGTTGGCCTGTATCATTATATATCCAGGGAAATAAACTTTCTCTTTGTTTATTTTCTTACCATTACGGATTTGAATAACTTTTTCAGTAGGAACTAAAACTTGGTCTACATAGTCTTCTAAACCTAATCTTGCGATTTCGTTCTCTATGTAGGCTTTAATTTTGTTTTCCTGACCACTTACAGCTCTAACAACATACCACTTTTTATCTGACATCTCCCTTGTTGTATTTTGTTAGTTTAATAAATCGAAATATGCTCTTACCGCTTTACTAAAAACAGTATCCACACCCCAAATAGCTAAAGAAAAAATAATTGAAAATACTGCTACAATCACAGTCAATCTTTGAGCCTCTGGCCAAGGTGTCCAAGACACATTGTTTTTTAACTCTTCGAATGATTCCTTTATATATGTTATTAATCCTGCCATTTGTTTATTATTTAAAGGTTATTTTAACCTGTTATCTAATTTCGCACGGGTTGAGAGACTCGAACTCCCGACACCTGGTTTTGGAGACCAGTGCTCTACCAACTGAGCTAAACCCGTAAACAATAATCAAGGCATCCTGAAATATCAGGACACCTTAACTAATTTATTTAACTATTTTATTTAGTCTAAAATCTCAGTTACCTGACCAGCACCAACTGTTCTACCACCTTCACGGATAGCGAAACGTAAACCTACGTTCATTGCAATTGGTTGGATTAACTCAACAGTAATAGTTAAGTTATCACCAGGCATTACCATCTCAACACCATCTGGAAGAGAAATGTTTCCAGTTACGTCAGTTGTACGTACGTAGAACTGAGGACGGTAGTTATTGTGGAATGGAGTGTGACGTCCACCTTCTTCTTTCTTAAGGATATAAACCTCAGCTTTGAATTTTTGGTGAGGAGTTACAGAACCAGGCTTAACGATTACCATACCTCTAGAGATTTGAGTTTTCTCAATACCTCTTAATAAGATACCAGCGTTATCACCAGCTTCACCTCTATCTAAGATTTGACGGAACATTTCGATACCAGTAATAGTAGAAGTTAATTTCTCAGCACCCATACCGATAATCTCAACAGGATCACCTGTGTTAGCTACACCAGTTTCAATACGACCAGTTGCAACAGTACCACGACCTGTAATTGAGAATACATCTTCGATTGGCATTAAGAAAGGCTTATCCATATCACGTACTGGCTCTTCGATCCAGTTATCACAAGCTTCCATTAATTCCATTACAGTATCAACCCACTTTTGCTCACCGTTTAACGCACCTAATGCAGAACCAGCGATTACAGGACCATTATCACCATCGTACTCATAGAAAGATAATAAATCTCTGATTTCCATCTCTACTAATTCTAATAACTCTTCATCATCAACCATATCCACTTTGTTCATGAATACAACGATACGAGGAATACCTACCTGACGACCAAGTAAGATATGCTCACGAGTTTGTGGCATAGGACCATCTGTTGCAGCAACAACTAATATAGCACCATCCATTTGAGCAGCACCAGTAACCATGTTCTTTACGTAATCCGCGTGACCTGGACAGTCAACGTGAGCATAGTGACGATTAGCTGTTTGATATTCTACGTGAGATGTATTAATTGTAATACCTCTTTCTTTTTCTTCTGGTGCATTATCGATTTGATCGAATGCTCTTGCTTCAGATAAACCTGCATCAGCTAATACTTTAGTAATAGCAGCAGTTAAAGTTGTTTTACCGTGATCTACGTGTCCAATAGTACCTATATTTAAGTGTGGTTTTGAACGATCGAAAGTTGCCTTTGCCATGTTTAATTTATTTAATCTTATTTAATATTAGTGTTCAATTGCTATTCTAAGTTTCTCTTAGAAAAAAGAGCCAATGACGAGATTTGAACTCGTGACCTCTTCCTTACCAAGGAAACGCTCTACCCCTGAGCTACACCGGCGTAAAGTGTTTAACATCTCAACTAAGAGACACCTGCCTTCGCAGGTTTTTTTTGAGCGGGAGACCGGGTTCGAACCGGCGACATTCAGCTTGGAAGGCTGACGCTCTACCAACTGAGCTACTCCCGCTTTTATAATTAAGCTTCCTTAATTAATGGTTTCAATATTTCAAAAACAACCAAATTATTTTTTGGTTTAGAAAAAGTGGGGAGAGCAGGATTCGAACCTGCGAAGTCGAAAGACAACGGAGTTACAGTCCGTCCCATTTGGCCGCTCTGGAATCTCCCCTAATTCATTTCAATATTTCAATTTAAAAAACACCTCTTAATTTAGTGTTTTTAGAGCCGATGGAGGGACTCGAACCCACGACCTGCTGATTACAAATCAGCTGCTCTAGCCAGCTGAGCTACATCGGCTTTTTAAGTACTTTTTACCAACAATTTCTTGCTGTAAAAAAGCCCGCTATTTCTAACGGACTGCAAATGTAGTATTTTATTTTTTTATTCAAAACATTTTCTGAAAAATTTTATGCTTTTATTCGAGCTCTTAATTTTTCTTTTCGTTTTTTAATTTGTCTCTCTAATGATGCTATGGCTATATCCGCACCTTCTTCAAAGGTTTTGCATTGTTTTTTAACAACAAAACTATCTCCAGGAACACTCACTTTGGCTTCAAAAACTTTGTTTTCTTTATCGCTAGTATTCTCGACCTTCAAATAAACATCGGACTGAATTATTTTGTCATAAAATAAATCTAGTTTATCCATTCTCTTCTGGATGAAATCAATCAACTTTCTGTCAGCTGTGAAATTAACGGATTGGGTGTTTACTTTCATACACTACTTTTTAAGTTTAACATTTGTATTGAATTCTATAGTTTTCAATACTTACTATAATATTAAGTTTATTTCTTAACGTTTATTTCTTGGGTGCGTTTTAGCATACACTTTTTTTAATTCGGATATACTATTGTGTGTATATACTTGTGTTGCTGCTAAACTGGTATGTCCAAGAAGTTCTTTTACTGCATTTAAATCTGCTCCTTCATTTAATAAATGTGTTGCAAATGAGTGCCTTAATACGTGTGGACTACATTTAGCTTTTGAGGATGCTACACTAAAATACTTATTTATTATTCTATAAACAAGCATTTCGTAAATCTTAACACCCTTTTTTGTTAAAAATAAATACTCTTTATCTGTAATTTCGGGTAAACTATTTCTAAAGCCTAAATAGGTGTTTAAGGATTTTACCATAGAACTAAGCAATGGCATATAACGTTCTTTATTCCTTTTACCAAGCACCTTTATTTGCTTTTTACTTAAATCTACATCAGATAGTTTCATATTCACTAACTCAATTCTTCTTATGCCTGTAGCATAAAACAACTCTATAATCAGTTTATCTCTTGCGCTTTCAAAATCTATTACTTCTATAGAATCCTCCAAAACCCGTTTTAGTTCATCTTCAGAAAAAGGTAACTGCACCTTTTTTCCCACTTTTAAGGCTTTGTGTTTTCTTAACGGATTAGTCTCTATTTGTTGAGCTTTCTGCAAAAACTTATAGTACGAATTAAGTGAAGATACTTTTCTGTTTATAGTCCTATTTGAGACACCACTATTGACCAACTCAACAATCCATTGCCTGATCTCTGAATAATCAACATTTTCAATTGGTTCTGAATCGTGATTTTCATTTAAAAACTCCTGAAACATTTCCAAGTCTCTAACGTATGCTAATACCGTATGTTTAGAATAATTCTTCTCTAATGCTAAATATTCTGAAAATGCTTTTAAGCTCATACCTCTTTTTAGATAACTAAAATTACCTTTTTTTGATTGAAACAACCACCTAGAAATAAAAAATCCTGCTCAAGGCAGGATTTAAAACACCAAAACAACTCATTATGTTGCTGGTTTATATGACTTTTTATCAATAATAATTTTAGAAAGAATTTCCTTTAGAATTTCTGATGTACCTCCTCCAATAGGTCCCAAACGGCTGTCTCTATAAATTCTTGCTAATGGATATTCTTCCATATAACCATAACCTCCTAAAAATTGCAGACAGTTATAAGCCACCTCATCTGCCATCTTGGTAGATTTTAACTTAGAGATTGTTGCCTCTTCTACAACATACTCTCCCTTATCTAAGCGATCTGCAACCATATAATTGTAGTGTTTACATAATTGCATATCTGCATGCATATCTACATATCTATGACGTAAAGCCTGATATTTATCTAGCGACTTACCGAAGGTTGTTCTTTCAGACATATATTGTAATGTGTACTCTAAAGCATACTCTGCTCTGGCATGAGCATTTATTCCCATAATGAGTCTTTCTAAAGCAAAATGTTGCATTATGTATGCAAACCCTTTACCTTCTTCTCCCATTAATTGACTGGCTAGCACTTTTACATTATCAAAGGCTATTTCACCAGTATCTGATGCTCTCCAACCTAACTTATCTAATTTAGTTGCCGAAACACCTTTTGCATCACTATCTACAACAAACATACTAATACCCTTATTACCTAACTCTGGATTAGTTTTAGCAGCAACAACCATGTAATCACTGTAAACACCATTAGTAATGAAAGTTTTAGATCCATTTAAGATATAATAATCCCCTTCTTTAACAGCTGTAGTTCTCATACCTGCCACATCGCTACCACCAAATGGCTCTGTAACACACAGGCAACCTATTTTATCACCAGAAATACTATCTGCTAGGTATTTTAACTTTATAGCATCATCCCCTTCTTTGTTAAGATGGGTCATTGCCAAATATGCATGAGCCCACATTGCTGCAGCAAAGCCACCTGAGTTGATTCGTTGTAGTTCTTCTAAAAGGATTACTGTGTAAAACAAATCTAAATCCAATCCACCATATTGTTCTGGGTAGGCTAAACCAAAGTAACCCATATCTCCAAACTTTTTCCAGATAAAGCGTTCAATAGTACCTGTTTCCTCCCATTTTTCAATATGAGGCACAACCTCTTTTTGTAAAAAATCTCTTAGGCTCTCTCTAAACAAATTGTGCTCTTCAGTGAAGTATATGTTTGACATAAATTATATTTTTCTTTATAATCGCAAATATAATTTAATTATCTCTAATTTTTTGATAGGAAAATCTTCAATTTTTGTTAATTCCTCAAAAGATTCAAATCCTTCGCGCAGCGTTCGTTCTTCAATTATATTTTTAGCAACCTCATAATCTATGTACTTAATAAGCACGAGTTCATCTCTGGTTGCTGTATTGAGATTATAAGTTTTAATTGTCCTTGGAGTTTTTACGGTAAAGCCGTTTTTAATTCTATCAACCACTTCTGGCATAAGGCCATAAACCTCTGTTAGTTCTACATCTGCTACAAAACCACCATTTTTAGTTCTATACTTTATGATGCGTTCTGAAAGTTTTTCACCAACACCATATACTTTTTGAAGTTGACTAGCTGTAGCTATATTTAAATCTATTTTTTGATTAAAAGTTTTTGGCTCATTATTATTGGTAAACGAATTATTATAATTACTTGTCTTAGGTTTAGGATTAGTGACCCATTCTGGAAATTTAAAGTAAGGTGAAATTTTATTCAGCAATGAATCTGACACTTTTGTAACCTCTTGAAATTGCTTTGCAGAATTAACCCATTGATTAGTTTCTCTAAATTGATGAAGTCTGTCAATTTCTTCGTTAGTCATACCTAGAGTATAACCTTTGTAATCTGTGATGTAATTTGGATTGAAAGGATAAATCTTTGGTTTGCTATTTTCAATTTCTATTAAGCGAAGTGAATCTAACTCCTTTCTAAATGTATCTATTTCATTAGTTTCTACAGAAGAGGCATCATCAGAAAAATCTACGAAAGCATAGATACACTGCATTGCAATGATAATTATGAGCAATAAAAAAATCCCATTCCGTTGTTGATTAGTAAACTGGAAATGGGATTTCATATATTTATAAGTTCTTTTTTACAAAACCTCGTTCAAGTCATCTGCTCCTTCTTCTATAGCTTCCTCCTTGACATTAATAGCTTTATAATATTTTTTTAATTCATTTCTAATGATTGGTGACAATAACACTACACCAATAATATTTGGAACTACCATGGCAAAAATCATAGCATCTGAGAAATCTATAACTGCACCTAAGCTAATTGAAGCACCAATAACCACAAATACTAAGAACAATACTTTATACGCTAAATCTGAAGCTTTTCCTTTTCCAAATAAATAAACCCAACCTTGCATACCATAGTAAGACCATGAAATCATTGTACTAAACGCAAATAAGATAACAGCAATTGTAAGTACGATTGAGAAATGTGGAATAACACTATCAAAAGCTGTCGCAGTAATCTCAACACCTTCTTTAATCTCAACACCATACTCCATAAAAGAACCGTCAAAGTTTGTAATAACAATAACTAAAGCTGTCATTGTACAAATCACAACTGTATCTACAAAAGGTTCTAACAAGGCTACAATACCTTCACTAGCTGGATATTTAGTTCTAACTGCAGAATGTGCAATGGCTGCAGAACCCACACCTGCTTCATTAGAAAACGCACCTCTTCTAATACCTTGAATCATTACACCAACAAGTCCACCTGCTATACCTAGGCCAGAAAATGCGCCTTCAAATATTAAAGCGAAAGCATCATCAATAAGTGTAAAGTTAGCACCTAATATTATTAAAGCAGCAAGCACATAAATTCCTGCCATGAACGGTACAATTTTTTCTGTTACCGAAGCAATACGTTTAATACCACCAATAATAACAACAGCTACTAAAGCAGCCATGACTAAGCCAAAATACATCCCAGCATTATCACTTTCAAAATTAAAAAGCTTTGTAAACTGAGCTGCTGCCTGGTTAGCCTGAAACATGTTTCCACCACCAAATGAGCCACCAATAACGAAGACTGCAAAGATGACAGCTAAAACTTTACCAAAACCTCCCATACCTTTAGACCTTAAGCCTTTTGATAGATAGTACATTGGCCCACCATAAACTGTTCCGTCATCACCAACATCTCTATATTTTACACCTAGAGTACATTCAGCAAACTTTGAAGCCATTCCTAAAAGACCAGCAATAATCATCCAGAAGGTTGCCCCTGGACCACCTATTGATAAGGCTACAGCTACTCCTGCAATATTTCCTAAACCAACAGTCGCTGATAATGCAGCTGTTAATGCTTGGAAATGCGATACTTCACCATCTGCTCCTTCATCCCTAATAGTCTCAATGATATCTCCTCCTTCGTTTGGTGTACTATCACCATAAAGAGTATCTGCACCATGTTTTTCAATATCTTCATATTTTCCTTGAACAACTTTTATAGCCGTTTTAAAACCGGTGATATTTATAAATTTAAAATAAAAGGTAAAGAACAAGGCACCTCCTATAAGTACAATAAGTACCCATGGTATTTTATAATCTTCTGAAAACGGGATTTCATAAAAAATACCCTCTACAAACCATCCTGTATATTTTTTAAAAACAGCATCAATTTTTTCTGATGTGGTGGCTTCTTGAGCAAAGTTTAATAAAGGTAAAATTAGTGCAAAAAGAGACAGAAGATATTTCTTCATGAGTTTAGTATTAGTTAGTTTTTGTTATTAAAGGCTGACAATATGCTAAAAAAAATCGAGTTTTTAAAGCTAGGGACGTTAAAATGGTTATCCTTCTTGCTCTATGTTGTACTTAGAATTTAGTCGTTCAATTTGTTCTGGGCGACCTAAAACTATGATTTTAGAACCAGAAACAAGCTTTGTTTCTGCTTCTGGGTTAACAATATACTCACCTTTATCATCTTTGAAACCTATTACCGTACAACCGGTTTTATTTCTCAAATCAAGCTCTTTTATAGTTTTAATATAAGTACTATCATAAAGTAATTCTACTTTAATTTCTTCAATATTAATATTACGCTCTCCAACAATCCCTAAATTATCTATAAACTCCACCAAATCTGGAATCACAACCAATGATGCCATATGATCTCCTCCTATTTTATCAGGTAATATAACATTATTAGCACCTGCTAACTTTAATTTGTTATATGATGTTTCTTGAGAAGCTCTACTTATGATACATAAATCCTTATTTATTTGTCTTGCAGAAAGCACAACAAACAAATTATCTGCATCGCTAGGTAAAGCCGTTATTAACGTACTTGCGCGCTCTATACCTGCCTGAATTAAAGTCTCATCTTCATTAGCATTGCCAAAGACATAAGGCACTCCATCTTCTTGTAATTTTTCTATGATATCTTTATCGCGCTCTATAATTACGTAAGGTTTTCCATAGTCTTGTAATTTCTTAGCTGCCTGCTTTCCGTTACGCCCAAAACCACAAATTATAATGTGACCAGACATGGCTTCAATTTGCTTTTGCATTTTTCGTTGTTTTATGTCTTCGAAATTATTTCTACTTAAAATATATTCTGTTATTATTGATATGGCATAACCAACAATAACCACACTTGCAAGAATTAGAAATATAGTAAAAATTTTTGCCGGAA
Organism: Winogradskyella sp. MH6; assembly: GCF_022810765.1. Classification (NCBI taxonomy): domain Bacteria; kingdom Pseudomonadati; phylum Bacteroidota; class Flavobacteriia; order Flavobacteriales; family Flavobacteriaceae; genus Winogradskyella; species Winogradskyella sp. MH6. Next base: position 258,493 of record NZ_CP094494.1, read on the forward strand.
CACCCAATGGCTGTACTTCACCAAACCCAACTGTTGTTATGGTTATGACGGTCATGTAAACCGCATTAATCCAGCTTAATCCAGAAATGGTTCTATACCCAATAATACCAATACAAATCAATACAAAAAGCAAAACGAATGCCGTGTATATCTTAGATCTAAATAGTCGTATTAGTGGATTATTCATATATTATAAATCGAAAACTGAAGAACGCTTTGTATAAACTATATCCTTAATTCGCATCCAAAACGCTAAAAACAAATACAACGCAAAACCAAAACCCACCGTTACAAACGTAAGATACATAAACGATGTTCTTACAATCTTTGCTCTTATACCCAAACGGTCTGCAATACGCTGGCAAACATAATAACCTCGTTTTTGAAAATAGTGTAGTAATTTGTAGAATAAATTCATAAACGCAATTTACTTAATTTTTAATGATTAGGCTATTACCAATTGCACATTGCAAACAATTATTTTTATCGCAGTAAAAGGTTTTTAATTGAAGTAATGCTTGCGAGCTTAATGCATTTTTTTCGATGGTTCTTAATTGTAAATATTTATCGACTATACTATTTTTTTCAATCTTTAAATTTTTTATTAAATCGAACAATTCTTCCTCAATATTTTCTCCCTTGGCTTTTGCATAGCTAAATTTTAAAGGAATTATGGTATTGATAATTAATAAGTCTATAAATGACTTTGAAATATTTTTTTTAGATTTTTTAGAAACTGTTTTAAAAGTATAATGTGTCCTCCAAAATTCGGTAACACCTTTACCAAACAATATGTATAGCTCATCAACTGTATTGGCGTTTACTATTTTTGAAAACAATTGTTGTTCTAAAACATAAAGATTTACAAATTGTGATAAACGAATGGTTGGAAAATTTGGTGGTCGCAATCTAAAAAACTGCAAAGGCAACACTCCTTGATTATTAAGCTTAAATTTTTGTTTTAAAAATTGATAACGCTTTTTTAAATCTATAAAGTATCGCTCTTGAATATCATCTTCTAACAATCCTGCCTGGCCAAACAGTAAGGCTTCTAAATCTAATATATTATGCTGAAGTTTTCTAACAACCGAATAATCTAAAGAATTTGCAAGACTTAAAAACGCTTCTCCATTGACTTTAAGCCCAAAGTTTTTTAAAAGCATTTTGAACAAAACTGCTTCCCAATCGTTTTGAGAGTCTTTGAGAAACTTCAAAATTTCATCAGATTTTCGTTCTAAACGTTCAATATACAAGCGCTCTAACCAGTTGTTTAAAACAAACTCATCAACCTCAGGATAATGTGTTTCACAATTAATCCAAGATTTGGATTGTAGCAATTCTTTGTAGTTATTAATTAGATGAGCATCTACAAAATTCTTTAATTCTAAGGTTGGAATAACGGAATTATCATTTCTAAAAATATCTGTATCGTGTTCCCAAACCACATGCAAAATAACATTGTCATAGGCTTTATCTTTTTCGTGCCCATGCACATACCAATCTGACGACTTTATATGAATTTCAACATTACCAGCCCATAATTGACCATCGATGCTCAATTGTGCATTAAAGAAATCTGGCCCCGAATTATGATTGTGCTCTCCTAATTTTAAGACAGAAATAGATTCACCTCTCGTAGTCATAAGAGATACTGTTGAAAAGGCTTTATGTTTCCAGACGTAATGAAGAAAGTCTTCTTGCATTTACCGAAAATAAAAAATCCTGAGCAAAACTCAGGATTTTCTTATAAATTGATTGAGGTTCTTACCTTTATAGGAATTATTTTATTCTATGTAGCCTTTCTCTCTCATCCAATCGTCATTAAACATTTTACCTACATAACGACTTCCGTGGTCATGAAACAACACGACAACAACATCCTCTGGTTTAAAATGTTCTTTTAATTGAAGTACACCTTTTATAGCAGCACCTGCGGAATTACCTAAAAACATGCCTTCTTCTTTAGCTAATCGTTGTGTGTAGACACAAGAATCTTTGTCTGTTACTTTTGTAAAACCATCTATAATGCTAAAATCTACATTGGCAGGTAAGATGTCCTCTCCAATACCTTCTGTCACGTAAGGATAGATTTCGTTTTCATCAAATTCACCTGTTTCATGATATTTTTTAAATACCGAACCATAAGTATCTACTCCCCAAACTTTAACGTTTGGGTTTTGTTCTTTTAAATATTTACCTACACCAGAAATCGTTCCTCCTGTACCAACACCAACTACAAAATGCGTTACTTTACCATCGGTTTGTTTCCAAATTTCAGGACCTGTAGACTCATAATGCGCTTTGGTATTACTTGGATTATCATATTGATTTACATACCAAGAATTTGGTATTTCTTCACCCAATCGTTTAGATACCGAATAGTAACTACGTGGATCTTCTGGCTCAACTACTGTAGGACAAACAATAACCTCAGCACCAACAGCTTTTAGAATATCTACTTTTTCTTTAGACTGTTTATCTGCCATCACAAAAATACATTTGTACCCCTTAATTGCTGCAGCAAGGGCTAGTCCCATTCCAGTATTCCCAGACGTCCCTTCAATAATAGTTCCGCCTGGCTTTAAACGTCCGTCAGCTTCTGCGTCTTCAATCATTTTTAAAGCCATACGGTCTTTAACCGAATTCCCTGGGTTAAAGGTTTCATATTTAGCAAGTACTAAACACGGTAATTCTTCCACCAACTTGTTCATCTTTACCAAAGGTGTATTACCAATGGTTTCTAATATATTTTCTGCGTAATCCATAGTTTCATTTTGCGGTGCAAATTTAAGTATAAAGTAATAAGTAGAACGTTAAAAGTTGGTTATGTTTTTTAATCGAAACGAATAGCTTTTACTGGCGAAATCTTAGAAATTATCACCGACGGTATTAAAAGCATTAACAGACACGCAACAAAAGTACCAACGTTTAAAATCAAAATATAATCCCAATTTAAATACACTGGTGCCTCACTAACATAGTAAGTGTCTGGATTGAGCGGAAATAACTTGAAATGTTTTTGAGCAAACAACAACCCTAAACCTATAAGATTTCCCCATAGTAATCCTAAACCAATTAAATAAGAAGCATTATAGAGAAATATTTTTCTTACTGACCAGTTAGAACTTCCTAAGGCCTTGAGAATACCAATCATGTTGGTACGCTCTAAAATAAGCACCAACAATGTTGTAATCATATTAATACCTGCTACAATAATCATTATAGCAATGATAATGTTGATATTGGACTCAAATATTTTTATCCACTCAAAAACGGTATAGTATTTTTGGTTGACTGGAGTTGCGTTTAATAATGATGGGATTTCCTTGAAAACTTCCTCGTACTTTTCTTCGATTTCCGAAAAATCTTCTATAAACACCTCAAAACTCCCTATTTGATCTGCTTCCCATTTATTTAAACGTTGAATGTGTCGCAAATCAGCAATACAGAATTTTTCATCCAATTCCTGAAAACCCGAATTATAGATACCTACAATTTCATAATTGATAATGCGAGGTATTTTATTAAGATCCTCTCCAAATAAAGTTTGAAATTTATCACCTACTTTAAAACCTAAACGATTAGCCAGATATGATGAAATTATAATTTCTTCGTTGCGTTTTCCTGAAAAATCTGGCACTCTACCTTCTACCAAAAACTCTTTAAAGTAGTCCCATTTGTAATCCGACCCTACTCCTTTTACAACAACACCTTCAAAATCAGTTTCGGTTCTTATAACCGCAAATTTTGTAGCAACACCTTGTATATGTGTTATCCCTTCAACAGCATTAAACTTTGGATAAAATTCCTGATTTATAGAAATAGGCACCTGAGATTCGTCCGACGCATTAGTATCGTAATTCGTGATTTCTATGTGACCATTGAATGCCACAACCTTATCTCTTATTTTTTGTTGGAGCCCCAAACCTGTTGCTATAGCAATAAGCATTACTATAATACCAATAGCAATTGCAGCAATGCCAATTTTAATTATTGGTGCCGAAACACTACTTTTATACGCTTTATTGCCAATAATGCGTTTAGCTATAAACAGTTCGAAATTCAAATTTTCTTTTTATGCGTTTTAAGGTTTTCAAAAATACAGTTTTATTATTTGTTGTGGTAGCGATTTCTTGCGCAGGAAAAGGAGGAAGTAAGAAATTGGAAGATGGAAGTGAGAAGACAGAAGACACTTCGACTGCACTCAGTGTGACAGAAAAGAATGATGTTAAAAAATTTATAGTTGGTGCTAACCGAACAGATATTTATTTACCATTATTAAAAGGGAAACGTGTTGGCATTGTGGCCAATCAGACAAGTGTTATCTTCAGACAAAAAATAAGAAAGTTTACAGTGTTAAATTATGTCCACATTGTTGACTCTTTGCATGAAAGAGGTATAAATATTAAAAAGGTATTTTCTCCAGAACATGGTTTTAGAGGTACAGCTGATGCTGGTGAAAGTGTAAAAGATGGCATAGATGTAAAAACACAATTACCAATTTTTTCACTTCATGGGAAACACAAAAAACCAACAGCCGAGCAACTTGAGAATTTAGACATTATGATTTTTGATATTCAAGATGTTGGCGTACGTTTTTACACATATATCTCTACGTTGCATTATGTGATGGAAGCTTGTGCTGAAAACAATGTAAAACTTCTCATATTAGATCGTCCAAATCCTAATGGAAATTATGTTGATGGTCCGACGTTAGAAAAAGAGCATAGTAGCTTTTTGGGTATGCATACCATTCCTTTGGTTCATGGAATGACGATTGGCGAATATGCAAAAATGATTAATGGTGAAGGCTGGTTAAAAAACAATGCTAAATGTGATATTACTGTAGTGGATATGGAAAACTATAACCATAAAAACACCTATAGTTTACCAATAAGACCTTCTCCAAATTTACCTAATGACCAATCGATAACTTTATATCCTAGTTTAGGTTTGTTTGAAGGCACAAACATCAATGCTGGTCGTGGTACTGAGTTTCAGTTTCAGCTTTATGGCGCACCTTTTTTAGATGCGTCACATTATACCTTTACATATACTCCACAACCTAACTTTGGCTCAAAATATCCTAAACACAAAGATGTACTGTGTTATGGCGAAGATTTATCTAAGATAAAAGCTGAAAGACGTTTTACATTAAAGTATGTCATTGAAGCTTACAATAATGCTACAGACAAAAGTAAAGTGTTTAATACTGCTAACTTTACGAAACATGCTGGCACGGAAAAACTACAAGAACAAATAGAGTCTGGAATGAGCGAAGAAGCCATTAGGGCAACTTGGAAAGATGATTTAGAGGCTTTTAAAGCAATTAGAGCGAAATATTTAATTTACGATTAATTATTTTCAGTTAACACCACTTTTTTAGATTCGGTAGCGACTATTGCTTCAGAGGGTAATTCTAACGGATCTTCTTTAGGGATTTGTTTAAGAATTTTAACCACAAATACTATGCGTTTTGGCGACTGTACAGCCACAAACACATGTTTCCCTTTTGGCAATTTGTTTAATGGAAATTTATAAAATGTAGTGTCTACATAGACATCAAAATCTCTTCCGTAGTCTTTGTTAATAGAATAAAGGTAATTTATCTTTTTATCGCTTTGCAGAATTAAAGTATCCTTGGTTTCATTCAACTTATGAATTAATCCCTTTGCTTGAATATTTCTGTTGGGTTCTAATTTAGCGTATTGTTCTTGAGCATTTAGCGTAAAACTCAATAAAAAAACAAGGACAACAATGAGGAGAATTCGGATTAAATTTTTCACTACAGCAAAGCTTTACGTTAGACTACGTTTATTTAGCTCAACAGTATTTAATTAATTAATTAATCCATCGCAAACATAATCGGATAATTGAATGAAAGGATAAAATATCCACCAACTACACAGAAATTAGAGGAATTACTATTTTTTGTTGACAATATGTTAATAACGTTTATTGGAACGAATTTCTAAAAGTCTGTCAGGATAGTCTGTGATAATGCCATCCACATTCCATCTTAGCATCTTAAACATATCCTGTTCTTCATTGACTGTCCAAGGGATGATTAGGAAATCTTTAGAGTGGTATTCATTAATAATTTCTGAAGTTAATAATCTAAAATATGGACTTATTATTTCTGGTTTGTAAGATAGTTTTTCAAGCTTTGTTTGAATAGTTTCATCTTCATCTACCAAAAGCGCAACTGGCATGTTTGGAGATTGTTTCTTTATTTCTTCTAAAATCACCAAATCAAATGACTGCAAATTTACATTTGAGAAAAGTCCACTTTCTTCAATTTCATCTAAAACAATCTTTACATACTCATCTGGCTGTGGTGTATAAATACCATAATATTCTGGCTTAGATTTAATTTCAATATTGAACTTAATATCAGGATTTTTAGTCTTTGCAAGTTCAAAAACTTCAGATAAAAGTGGTTTGTAGGTTTTTAGTTTCTTTTGGTCTGGATATGTCGGATGAAGTTTTGTACCACAATCAAATTGCTTAATCTCATTGTGGGTCATCTCATAAAGATTATGCTTCATATCCATGTCTTCAGAAATCTCTTCACCTTCAGAATTAAAACAAATTGTTCTGCTCATAAAAGGCTCATGAGACACTACAACTTCCTTGTCTTTTGTAATGGCTATATCTAACTCTAAGGTAGTAACTCCTAACACAATGGCCTTTTCAAAAGCTGGTATGGAGTTCTCTGGATACAATCCTCTACAGCCTCTGTGACCTTGTATATCTAATTGTTTTTCGGAATTGCAGCTCATTAGAGATATAACTAAGATAAGTATAATGCTACTCCTCAACATCTGCAGAAAGTGTCGGTTTTTCATATTTCTGAAAAGGTTGTTTCAATAGTTCTTTTATCTGACCATTTTTTACCTCATCTGGAAAAACATCTACTCCGTAAACCAGATTTTCTCTATCCATATACATGTAAGTACCAAGTAAACGATCCCAAATACTGAAAATATTTCCATAGTTAGAATCTGTATAAGGTAATCTGTAATGATGATGAATCTTGTGCATATCTGGCGAGATGATAAAGTAGCTCAAGGCTTTATCCAAACCTTTAGGCAGTTTGATATTAGCGTGTGTAAACTGTGTAAAAATTAAAGACATAGCTTGATATAACATTACTAAAGCAAATGGTGTACCTACAGCAAAAACACCAAACAATGTAAAAGCAAAACGAATAACACTCTCAATAGGATGATGCCTATTGGCAGTTGTTGTATCTACTTTATGGTCTGTATGATGTACTAAATGCACCATCCAAAGTGGTTTTACTTTATGCTCAACAAAATGCGATAAATACGCACCAAAAAAGTCTAATAACAAGATACCTAGTAAAACGTAAAGCCATAACGGTTGTTCATCTGGTAAAAGCCAGTTGATAACTCCGAAATTATGTTCAGCAACCCATTTTGAAGACCAAAACAATAAAGAAGCCAAAGCAAAATTGATGATAACCGTTGTAAGCGTAAAAAACAAATTAGGCAAGGCATGCTGCCATTTGTTATATTTAAATTTGAATAAAGGCAAACCACTTTCCAGCAACCAAAAAAGTGTTAATCCGCCTATAAGAATGATACTTCGGTGCGAAGATGGAATCGTATCAAAGTAGTTAATAATGGTTTCCAAGGGTTATTTGTTTAGATTTATAATCAGCTGCGCTTTTTTCAAATTTACTGAAGAAATTTGAGATTTCCATTGCTCCGCATCTTCTGGTTTATCATTACTCATGTAAGCCGTGTAATACAAAAAAGCAATGAATGGCTTATTGCTTTCTACAAGCTCTTCTTCTTTTAGTTTTTTTAATTGTCTAATGACTTTTTTTGGTCGCTTTAATAACAATTCTTCTTGAAGCTCTAACAAATCACAGCGCTGTAACAATCCTTTCTGTTCACTTTGATCTTCCTGTGCAACCAAACGCTTAGCTTCCTCTAGATAAATGTTAGATAACTCAACAATATTTGCCCTAACATCTTTATTTACATACATCCCTAAATCTAAATACTTAGAAGCTAAAAAGTAAGCCGAATAAAAATTTTTATCTTGTTTATAATCCTGAAGCTCTTGTGCAATAAATGTTGTGTTTAAAGCATAACGCTGAATTATAGTGGTGATATCCTGAAGGTCTTCTGTTAAGTAATCTACATTAAGAATATTACCATTAATATCCATAATCTTTATACTATCGTCATTAAACTTGTCTATATATTTTTGACTGCGCTTATCTTTTATTTTTTCGTACAAATCTGCATACCTATCTTCTGATACTATTACCGGAACAAAATGCTGCCAAATCAACGGACTTACATCTTCATCTTCAAATAAATTATTTATTATTATGGTTCTTCCTTTATCATCTTTTACGATTACAGGATATTGATAGCTTGTGGTTTCCTCCCATACCATTAATACCATTTTATTCTGAACTTTCGCCAGCGCTTGTGCTACTTCAAGATTTTTCATCCATTCTTGTGCAGAAGCTGTGTTTGTCATCAAAACAACAAGCAATAATTTAAGTAGAGCGTTTTTCATGTTACGTTTTTTCAAAAAATTGTATCAAAAATCATTCCTAATAAAACCGATTTTTTTATTTTAAAATTTATCTAACCAAATACTCTGTTTCAGTTCTTGTACTTATTCGCTTTATCAAAGAAAAAAATGCTAAAAAGAATAGTACAAGATAGATTATTATAACCTTAAAATAACCCAAATTAGCTATAGAAAAAACAATGCTTGCCAAACCAGGTCTTCCTCCAGATAATTCATACTCTACTCCATTACTCAATTGTACTGTATAATACATAGTCCAAACAAATAAAACCAATACGGATATCATTGCAAAAGCTGGTCCTTTAACATATTTAAACTCAGCTGGAAGCTTTTTAGAATATTTGAATTGCGGCAACTTTGTTTTAATATAATCAAAAACTTCGTTCTTTACATCTTTGTCTGTAATATTCAATTCTTCCTCTAAGTCATTACCATAATAAATTTTGATATAATTTACATTTTCTTGATTTTCAACACTTTTGATATATGTATATGGAATGGAAAATAAGTTTCTTAATTTTTCTTCATTGATATTAGACCTGTAGATACTTGTATCTTCTCTCGGATTCCCTTTGTAGATATCTGAATCCGTTACGATAATTACTCTATCATTCTTTCTTGCATTTGACAACCAAACTTTGTAATCTTTATCTTCCATAGGTTAAAACGAAATCTTTTTTTTCATTTCTTCAACAATATTATAAGCTGCAGGACAAATAGCTACATTCTTTAAAGTTAAATTAGAAATTTGCTGAAACTTTTTACGGTCTGTATGCGGAAATTCTCTGCAGGCTTTTGGTCTTACGTCATAAATCATACAATAGTTATCCGCATCTAGAAATGTACAAGGTACAGACTGCAATACATAATCATTATCCTCATCAACACGTAAATATTGATCTATAAATTGCTGTTCCTTCATTTTAAAAGATTTAGATATGCGCTGAATATCCTTATCCGTAAATAAAGGTCCAGTGGTTTTACAACAGTTAGCACATTGCAAGCAATCCGTACGCTCAAACTCTTCTTCATGCAACTCTTGCATAATGTAGTCTAATTGTTTTGGTGGCTTTTTTCTAAGTTTTGCAAAGAAGGTTTTGTTTTCCTTATGCTTATCTTTGGCGAGCTTTGGCAGATTATTGATTTGGTTTTGCATATTGTAAATATAAACAGAATGAGATGCTGAATCAAGTTCAGCATAACAAAAAAACTATGACGAAAGACATCTTTGGAAAAGCACTATTAGACTATCAGAATGGCAATTATTCTGAAGATATTGTCACATGGACCAACATATCTGATAAGGATGAATTACCTCTTCCGTATTTATTTAGAAATTATTCTGAAATGCCTAAACTAGAGCAAAAAGCTTTGCAGCTAAGCAAAGGTAAAATCCTCGATGTTGGGTGTGGTGCTGGTAACCACACGCTATGGCTACAAGAAAAAGGATTTAATATAAAAGCAATTGACAGCTCTAAAGGTGCTATTGAAGTTTGTAACCTACGAGGTCTAAAAAATGCCGAACACATTGCGTTATTAGAAGAAACAGATACGTTTGACACCATTCTGCTTTTAATGAATGGTACTGGTATTTTTCAAGAAATAATACAGGTTGCTAAATATTTAAGCCATCTAAAATCTTTATTGAAACCAAACGGACAAATTTTAATCGATTCATCTGATATTTCATATATGTACGAAGATGAAGATGGTGGTACTTGGTTAGATTTAAACAGTGGTTATATTGGAGAACTTGATTATTTCTTTAGCTATAAAGGCGAAGAAGAAGCGCCAATGAAATGGCTCTACCTTGATTTCGAAACACTAAACACAGCTTGCCAAACCGTGGGTCTTAAATGCGAAAAAGTTTTGGATGGCGAGCATTTTGATTATTTAGCGAGGATTACAAATCCTTAGAGTAAAATAAATATAATCCGTATTTTGCTTTATCTCCACATAGCGCTTTTGCAGCATCGGAATCAAAATGATAATACTCCTTGTCTTCTAAATTACAAGTGCTTTTTTTACCAAATCGAGAATTTTGAAATTCTTTAAAGGGTACTTCAACACCATCCATAATAACTAAAGGGTTATTTTCTTCTTCATATGCATATAATCCTATCCCTCCTAAATACAAATCGTCTGGTTCTGCATAAAAGACAAAGTCTTTTGACATTTCTTGTTTCGACAAAATCAAATCATCATTTTCATAATACTCAATTAGTCCAATGTTTTTGTTTTCATCCCTTTTTGATAAAATAATTTCATCAAACGACAATCTAATAACATTTTTATTATCTAAAATGTCATTAGGGATTTCCAATTTAAAAAGTCCGTGATGATCAGTGAATGCTATATAAATCTTATTTAATGTAAAAAAAGTGATTTTTGTGTTTTGCAAGGGCAATTTATCTTTAGAAAATACCTTACCTTGAAAAGTTGTTGTATTTTTTTTTATTGGTCTTGAATCCTCTTTACTGTGAAGATTATTAGAACTGTTAGATGGATTTACGGTTGTTAATTCTATTTTTTGTTCTTCAGAGTATTCTTTGCAAGCTTGTATACTATTTAAAGAAGCAACCAACATGACACTTGCTGCAACTTTTGAATATGGTAGTTTAAACTCTTTCGACTTTTCACTATTTAACAAAATAGGTGATGACAACTGAGTCTTAGTAACTTTTACACACAAATTGCCATTAGCTTCTTTCAACTTTTGCTGAATTTCATCCCGTGTGAGCTTAGTAAAGTCAATAACTGTTTTTGAACATATTTTGCAAAACCTTCCATTGTTATTGGGCAACATTTTATCCCAATTCTCTTTACAGGATTTATCAAGTCTTAGGTTATTGACTTTCATATTAATTGTTTAAGATTAAAAATCAAATTGATACGTAGCTCCTGCTAAAAACTGAATGCCTTGAACAGGGAAGTTTAAGTAACGCTGGTAATCTTGATTAAGGATGTTATTTGCTTTTGCAAATACAGATAACTGGTCGTTAATCTTATAACCTACATGTGCATTAGCATCAAAATAACTATCTAAAGTTATAACAGGACTAGGATCTTGTGGCAATAATGTAGCTACCAAATCTTGTTGATCTTTTCGTTCTCCAACATAAATGGCACTTGCACCTGCGTACCATTGTTCAGATATTTGTAAATCCATAAAAATAGAACCTGTTACATTTGGCAGATTCCATGGTTCGGCTTCGTTATCCATATTGTAATTAAAATACTCTCCTTTAAAGCCAAGCGTAAAGTTTCTATCTACATCAATGTTTAATTCACCAGCAACAGAAAAGGTAGTAACATCATCATACACTACACCAAATGAATTACCATATTGGTAATCTTTTGAAGCATCTCCTCTGGCATCATTCGCTTTAAAAAGTGCTTTGTTTTTCTCAGCATAGTAATTTCCTTTCACATTATAACTCACATTATTAGACAATTTTCCTTTTAAACCTAAAAAGCCTTTATAAAGCTGATCAGTTGGAGCCACAAATAATGTAGGAGACACAAACGGATTCTCAGTAGCAAAATCATAATAAGAGTTTTGTTGTAATTGGCCTGTAATTCCACCATAGGCAATTAAAATTTCGTCAACCAAGCGATACGACGCATCAATATTTGGATAGATAAAAAACTTGTTATCGCTAAACTCAGTATCATTAAGGTAGACTAACCTTACTCCTAAATTTACCGTTAAATCATCTTGAGTTAACTGATAGGATGGTGATAAACCAACAGTTACATTTCCATAGTTTATTTTGCCTAAATCATAATAATCCATATCAAAACTTCCACCTATATAATCTATATAAAGCTCGGTATTAATCGTTTCACCTTGCACAGGAATATCAAAACCTGCCTTGGCTACAAATCGGTTTTCACCAGAATCTTGATTATCGCCAAATCGTCTAAAACGCACACTACCATCGTTGATAATAGCATCCTCAAAATTAATTTTTCCACCTAAATAAAAACTATTAAACGTGTGACTAGAATCTATCATATCAGCTTCCGTTTGTCCAAAGAAATTCTGTGGCAAACCATACCAGTTGTAAGTCATTAAGTCGAAACCTCCATCTACTTTCCACGAAAAATCTCTTAACTTTTGAGAATAATGCGCATTTAAATGCGTGGTAGAAAAATCGTCATCTAACAATAAATCTTCAATTCCACCTTGAGAAGAATGATGACTGAAATAACCTCCAACATTTTCAGAATTACTTAGCTCATGATTAAGATATACTTCCCCTAAAATTGAAGTATAAGTACCCACTCCAAGCGATGCATAATTATCGTATAACTTAACGTCTTTTGCTTTATCAACCGTTGCTGCTTTACCTTTTGCAGGCGTGAAAGTTGAAGCCACAGGAATAGAAAAAATATTGTACTTCACCTCTTTTTTCTTTACCAAATTAGAGTCTTGTAATTTTGGAGTATCCTTAATTTTAAAGGCATCTGAAATTGTAGGTTTGTAAGGTGTTACTACATTTACTACCTGATCATCAATAGTGTCCTTTGCTCGTTCTTGAGCTACTATTGATAAACTGCTTGATATGGTGATTATAAAAATTAAAAACTTGATTTTCATATTTAATGTTTTGATTGAATATTATAATAAAAAAGGATCAAATTCACTTGCTGCCACACAAGTTGTAAACTGTCCTTCATATTCTGGAAGGTCATCAATATTATAAGGCTTTATTAAACAGAAAAAACCATTATTAACGTAGGTTTGTTCATTTTCAACGACAATAATATAACGATATGTTCCCTCTGGAAGACTTGTTGAATTTGGATTATCTGGAAAAATCACACCATTTTGCCCATAACCTGTTTCAGAAAATACAATTTCATCATTCGAATTAAATATTGTTACCTGATTATTAGGGTAGAATTGAATATTAGTGGGAAAAAACCTATCATTAATAGCATCACCATTTACTGTAATTACTTCATGAGGTACAATTTCACCTAAAGATTCATCTAAGTTATTAACGTCTAAATTATCTAGTGAGGTATTTCCACAGCAATCAAATACTTGCTCTTCTTCTTCATTATTATTGTCTTCACAAGACATGAAAGAAAACATTGCTGTTAATAGCATTAAAAGTGATATGTAATTCTTAAAGCTTTTCATAGCTAAAATATTGGTTTTGGAAAGCCGATTTTGAGATTCCTGCCTACGCAGGAATTTAGTTATCATCAGTTTCGATTGATGAATTTGTTTTAGCTTCTTCGGTTTTAATCTTGTTAAGTTCTTGTTGTGCTTCTTGTACCACATCATCAAACTCTGGGAAATTAGAAATCACACTTTCTAAAATATAATTCGCCTGAAACGCATCACCCAACGCATAGAAATTCTTCGCCATAACTACCAAACCTTTAGCACTATAATATTTGTAACTGCTATAATCCTTAGCTAATTTTTGAATGGTTGTGTTTGATGCTTCATACTTACCTTCCTTATTTTTAAAATACGCATTGTAGTATAGAGCTTCTGCTGCAACGCTTCCTGTTGCGATTTTTTCTACATCTGCATAAGCTGTTTTTGCCTTATCCTCGTTTCCTGTTTTTATAGCAGAACGTGCAATAATGATCTTAGCATCACTCTTCACTTTTGTATCTAAGTTAGAATTTGCCAATACCTTTTCGGCATAATTTTCAGCAGATGTATAATCTTCAGTTTGGTAGTACGCATTCATTAAGTTAGACTGCGCATACAACACATTCTGAGGATAGTCTGCTTCAGCTTCTAAAGTTTTTAAAACTGGAATCGCCTGAGACCAGTTAGAATCATTCAAGTAAATTTCACAAAGTTTCACTGTTGCCTGCTCTGTATATTCACTTCTTGATGCATCAACAACATACTTGTAATGTGGTTGAGCGGTTTCAAATAAACCCTTTTTGTAATATAATTGTGCAATGTAGAAATGCGATTTTAACGCATGAATACCATTAGGAAACTGATTTAAATATTTATTAAACTGACGAATGGCATTCTCAGTATCGTTTTCTAAGTATGGCTTTTCGGCTGCCAAATACATAGTATTATCCAACTCTACATCAGACACCTCAACATAATCTAAAGATTTAACCCAAGCTGCATACTCATCTACACGACCCAAATCTATATAGATTAAACGTGCTGTAGATACTGCTTGAACAGCTTCACCAGAATTTGGAAAATCGGATGCTACTTTTTTAAACTTAGTTAATGCACGCTCATTATCATTGGCATTGTAATACACCAAACCTTGACGTAATAAAGCTTTTGAAGTGAAAGCACCACGTTTGTATTCCGAATTTAATCGGTCGTACATCTGCATCGCTTTATCGGTCTCGTTAGACTTCACATAAGAATTTGCTAACTCGTACATAGCATCGTCTCGCAATGCTGATTTAGGATATGCTTCAATAAATGAATTTAGCTCAGAAATTTTTGTAGATCCTTTGCCTAAATAGCCATTACTCATCGCTTTTTGAAACGCTGCATAGTCGGTTTCAATTTCATTAATCTGAATGGCTTTATCGTAAGCATTGATAGCATTTTGGTATTTACTAGACACAAAATAGCCATCTGCCAATCTTAAATAAGCATCGTTTCGTCGTGGTCTATCGCTAGAATTTTTATCAATAAATTTTTGAAAATAGGTTGATGCGCTTGTATAGTCTTTCAATTTGAAATACGTGTAGGCCAAATTGTAGTCTAAGTTTTCATTCTCAGATAGTCCTGAAGCTTCAGACATGCCTGCAAATTGTTTAAATCCAATTAAAGCATCGTTATAATTTGTTAAATTATATTCAGTTTCAGCTTTCCAAAAGGTAGCTTTAGCCACAAAAACAGGATCTCTAGGTTCTTTTAAAGAGTTATTAAATAACTCCAAAGCCTCGCTATACTTGGTTTCATTATACAATTCAATTCCTCTTAAAAAAGCTACTTTTTGATAAGCCACTTTGTTTTCAAAACTGTTTTTACCTTTTAATAACTCTAAGGCTTCCTTGTAATTTTTTGATGTGATGTATGAATCAATCAGTAAAGTTTCTATTTCTTCTCTGTAGCTTGTATCTGGATATTTATCTAAATAACCTGCTAATACTTGCGGTACAGATTGGTAAGGGTTACCAATTTCGTAACTAATCTTAGCATAGTTTAACCAAGCATCTTCCTGAATTTTTAAATCATAATCCATTTCAGATGCATTTCTAAAAGCGTTTAATGCTTCTTGTTTTTTCTCTAGGTTAATGTAACTTTCACCCAAATGATAATAAGCATTTTGTGCAACAGAGTTGTTACCATCTATAATTTTATTGAATTCTGAAATGGCTTTTTCAAAATCATTTTGCTTGTAGTAAGCATAACCTATTTGGTAATAATCTGTGTTGCTCCACTTTCCTTTTTTGCCTTTATAAGCTTGAAGATAAGGAATGGCTTCTTCGTATTTTTCTAGATTAAAATAACTTTCACCTATAATTTTATTGAGCTCAGATTCTTCTTCACCTCTACTGCTTGGTAATTGTTCTAAAGCAAGTTCTATGGCTTTTTCAAACTTTCCTAATTTAAAGTTTAAATCGGCTTGATAATACGACAGCTTTTCTTTGTACTTTTCATTATCACTCACCTGATCGAAATACTCATTTGCCGTATCGTAATCATCGCCTTCATAAGCCATGTAACCAATGTAATACTTGGCTTGCGAGCCATATTCCTTAGAATCTGCAACACGGTTAAGGTACTTTGTTGCTTCTTTTTTGCTATTTGTAGAATATAAGGTGTAACCGTAATTAAAATTGAAACGCTCGCGCTCAGTACGTGCTATGCTAGACTCATCCACTTTTTGATACCATTTGCGAGCATAGGCGTATTTACCATTTTCAAAATAGTAATCTGCTACATCCAAAAACGCTGTGTTTCGCTTTGTGCTTGTTGGGTATTCTTCAACAAAATCTGTTATAAGATCATCTGCATTTCGTTGATTTAATCGTACAGCACAATTGGCAATGTAATACGAACAGTCTGACTGTAAAACAGCATCGTCTGTGTTGTATTTAATATCGTCAAACAGGGATTGTGCCGCTTTGTATTGTTTGTTATTGTATAAGGTTAATGCCTTTTGGTAATCTTTTAACTCACTTGTATAAACCGCAGATTTTTGAGCAAATCCCAGCATTGAAAATGTAAGGAAAACGATAAGTAATTGTCTTTTAAAAAGTAGCATTAGAGTCGTTTTTTGATTAATATTTATTGATGATAAATTATCACTATTCAAATATAATTGAATACAAAATTTATAACGATAGAAAACCTGTATAATTATAAACCAGCTTATGAAATGTTAAAATAACCATCCGAAGAGCTGTTTGAATACATTTCTTTTCTGTTTTTTTTCCTCAAATACAATTCTATAAACCCCAAAATTATCTACCGATTTTATGGCAATTGTATTATGCAAAGGCTTTTCAAAAGCTTTTAAACCCATAGGAAAAGTAATTTTTTTATCCTTAGAAATTGCTCCTGATTTAACAACTTTATTTCTATTCTCTACATCATAGATTTTAAAAGAGGAACCTTTTTCAATATCATGATTGCTAAAGTCAACAGTTACATCATTGCCATTTTTTTCTAACAAAGCAACATTGAATTCATTAGGTTTTGAGCTTAGTTTTTGAATCTTTAAAACTGGTTTAATTTCAAAATCTTTTAGAAGTTTCCATTCACTTTCTTTATCGACATCAAAGGTATTTTGCCATTCTGATAAAGTATAATCTTTATGTTTTAATATTCTGAATCCAGAATTTTTTCTTGTATAATATACATTATGGTTTAAGTTAATTTTTTTGGCTTCCAAAGCTTTAAAACTAGACTTTTTAAAATGAACATAACCAGAATACACAATATTGTTCCTTAACTCCGCTGATTTAATATGTAAAAGATTTAATGCATTATTTCTTCCAATAATGATGTTGTCTAATATCGAAATATTTTCCACAAGTGCTTTTGAAATATATCCAAGCGTAATTGAACTACCATGTCCAAAATTTTTAAAATCATTAAAGTCTGTATTATGATAAAACACATTATTGTTAACCTTGACATTTTTAGCAACGTTAATTCCTTTAGCATCACCAGATGCTATTATTAAGTTGTCCCATGGCCTTCCAGAAGGTGAGCCATTATTAAAAACAATATTATTCACAAAAGACACATTCTTCACAAACTCTTTATTTGTTACAGAAGTGGCTGACCATACCTCAATACCTTTGTAATAATTGTTAAAAATTATGTTATTCCTAATTATTCGAAATTTTTCATCCTCATTCTGTACATAAATACCAACTCCATGACCTCTCTTACCTTGATAGCCATTATTATAAATAGTACAATCTTCAATTATACTTTCGCCTGTTAGCTTCCAAGAACCAATTCCGGAACCTGGATTGTTATATATTCTCAAATTTTGAAATTTTGCAACTCCAGAAAGATGATAAATCCCAGTACAAGATTTAAAATTACGATCACTTTCATTTCTAGAATAATCACCTAAAAAAGTAACTTCAAAATTTTTAAAAATCACCTTATCACCCTTAATTTCAAGGACTTGCTTAACACTACTCTGTATATTACCATTGAGAATTACCAAATCGTTTCCAAATCCCGAAACAGATATATACTTTTTGTTTGTAGATTTTAATTTACTCTTATAGCGTCCGTTGTAAATTCCTTTATGCAGCCAAATAATATCGCCTCCATTAACACGTTCTGAAGATTGAGATAATGCAGTTTGCAAATCCCATGGGTTATTGAGGCTTCCATCTCCATTTGGGGAACCTTTAATTTGACTATCATCTATTGGAAAAACATGAAACTCCTTTTGCGCAAAGCAAAATGCCACAAAAAATAGAAATATGAAGCTAACTGATTTTCTCATAAGTTTGAGTTTTCAATTACTATGCCAAGCTATAAATAGCATTTGGGAATTGAAATTTTACGCCATACATTTACAGATACTAAATTTATAGAAAAAATATGTCCGAAACTGTTTTACAACTTAAAGATGCAACAATATATCAAGGTGGCAACATGGTATTAGCCGATGTTAACTTTGAAATGCAAAAAGGTGATTTTGTGTACCTTATTGGTAAAACAGGAAGCGGAAAAAGTAGTTTTATGAAAACCCTTTATGGTGATTTAGAGTTAACAGAAGGTGAAGGCACCATTGTAGACTTTAACTTAAGAACCATGAAGGAAAAAGACATTCCGTATTTACGCAGAAAACTAGGAATTGTTTTTCAGGATTTTAAGTTGTTACCAGATAGAACTATAAACGGCAATCTTGAATTTGTTTTAAAAGCTACTGGTTGGAAAGACAAAGACAAAATAAAAGAACGTATAGAGAAGGTTTTGGACAAAGTAGCCATGAAAACCAAAGGCTTTAAATTCCCACACGAGCTTTCTGGTGGTGAGCAACAGCGTATTGCAATTGCAAGAGCCTTGCTTAACGATCCGGAATTAATTTTAGCCGATGAGCCAACAGGTAATCTAGATCCACAGACCAGTATTGAAGTTATGGAAGTACTCCAAGACATTAATAAAAATGGCAATACCATTCTTATGGCTACACACGATTATGCTTTGCTTTTAAAATACCCAAGTAAAACCTTAAAGTGTGATGAAAACAAAGTTTTTGAAGTGGTGCAACGAAAGAGTTAATTTATGCTCTCAATTCTTATTCCCACATACAATTACAATGTATATCCTTTAGTTAAAAGTTTGCACGCGCAAGCTATAGAAGCCAATATTATTTTTGAAATCTTATCTAATGATGATGGTTCAAAATCAGCATTAAACCTAGAAAACCAAAAAATAAACGATCTTGAACATTGTTCTTTTTTTGAAAATGAAAATAATGCTGGTTTAAGCAACAATAGAAATGATTTGGTTGAAAAATCTAAATACGAAAATCTCCTTTTTATAGATGGTGATTCCGTGGTTATAAAACCAACTTTTTTGTCAGATTATTTAAAATCTATATCAGAAGATTTTGATGTTGTTTATGGTGGTAGAGTACATCCTGAAAGTGTTGAGAACGACAGAAAATTGCGGTGGAAATACGGAAAATTTAGAGAAGACCGTACAGTTAAACAACGAGACAAATCCATTTATAAAAGTGTCCTTTTTAACAACACCTTGATAAAATTACACACCTTTAAAAAAATAGGTTTTGAAAAATCCTTGATTAAATATGGCCATGAAGACACTTTGTTTGCCTACCAACTAAGCAACATAAAAGCTAAGGTAAAGCACATAGACAATCCTATTTTGCATGGAGATGTAGATTTAAATATAGTCTATATAGAAAAGACCAAAAAAGCCTTAAACAACCTTAACTACATATATAAGTCTAAATTAATCGCACCAGATTTTATAACGTTTTTAAATGTATTTTTGAAACTAAAACAATTTGGACTAAACTATCCTTTAGCTTTTACTTACAGGTTTAGCAAGTCTTTTTTTGCAGTAAATCTTAAATCTAAGCATCCTTCGCTCATAGTTTTTGACTTGTTTAGATTAACGTATTTTTGCCACATTAATCTTAAAGAATAATGGCTTTTTTTTCAGTTGTAATACCGCTTTACAATAAGGCAAACTATATTGCCTCAACACTAAAAAGTGTTTTAGACCAAACTTTTACCGATTATGAAGTTATCATCGTTGATGATGGATCTAAAGATGAAAGTGTAAAGGTTGTTGAAACCTTTACTGACCCAAGAATTAAGCTCATACAACAGCCCAACAAAGGTGCTTCAGTAGCACGAGCTAATGGGATTAAAACTGCCAATGGTAAGTATATAGCTCTATTAGACGCTGATGATGTATGGAAACCCAATCATTTGAGTGCGCTAAAAGAAACTATAGACTGCTTTCCTTATGCTGTATTGTATTGCACCAATTATAATATTAAAAGAAGTAAAGACTTTACAACACCAGCCGTTTTTAATTTTAAGTATAAAAGCGAACCTTTAATTATCGAAGATTTTTTTAGAGCCAACGTTATTAATTATATTCCGAGCTCTTCGTCTTCGTCTTTCAAAAAAGAGGATTATTTTAAAATTGATGGCTATAAAGAAGAATTAAAAACAGGTCAGGATATAGATCTTTGGGTGCAATTTGCATTGTTTGGCAGAGTAGCCTTTAACCCTAAAGTTACTATGGTCTATAATTTTTTTGATACCTCTAGCCTATCCAACAGAGATTATAATGATTCGCGTTATGAGTTTATCAATAGTTATAAAAACGAAGAGCAAAAAAACCCTTCGCTAAAATTTTATATGGATATTAATAGACATGCTCTTGCCATACGTTATAAATTGCTAGGTAGCGATAACTCTAAAGTAAAACAGCTAAAAGCAGACATTAAAAAAGAAAACCTCAATCTAAAGCAGCTAATAACACTTTATTTGCCCAGAACGCTTCTTCTTTACCTTAAAAATCTTCATGCTTTTTTGATTAGACATAAGATTTACCTATCTGCCAACAAATAATTTAAATTCTTCGTAATCTCTTATATATTCGGCTTCGTTAAACTCTGTTGAAGCCAGAACTAAGCAAACAGCACCAGAAGAAAAATTTTCAATTTCTCTCCAAACGTTAGTAGAAATATATAAACCCATGTTTGGTTTGTTCAATAATGTTCGCTTTTCATTAATGCCATCATTGGTAATTACTTCAAAACTTCCGCTTAAGGCAATAATTACAGACTCTTGTTCTTTGTGTGCATGTCCACCTCTGTAACTATCGCTTGGCACATCGTACAGGTAGTAAATTCTTTTTATACCAAACGGAATGGTATTATTCTCTACCACTGCAAGACTACCACGATGATCGTGTACCTTAGGAATATTTATTAATGAAATATTTTGCATTAGTTTATCTTTTCTTATTGAAGAATGGCTTTCCATTGTTTGCCTATATTTTCTTTAGACAAATGCTCCACACTAGATTTTGCATTTGCTTTGCATCGTAAATATAAATCTTTATCCTCTATCATTCTATTCATTGCTTTTGCAAAGGCTTCAACATTATGATTTTCTACCAATAATCCGTTTTGCTCATTAACAATTACTTCATTGGGTCCAGATTTACAATCTACAGAAACCACAGGAACTCCAAGAGCCAATGCCTCTGGTATCACCATCGGAAACCCTTCGTATCTACTTGTTAATACTGTAAACAAACTATTTTTCACTAATGGATAAGGATTCTTTTCGAAACCATGAAAGACAATAAAATCCCTAACACCTATCTCATTTACATATTCTATTAAACTCGCTTCATCTGGCCCACTTCCTAATACTAAAAGTTTTATGTTACGGTCTGCTATTTTTGATAATTTGTAAGCATCAAAAAGTAGTTTTAAATTTTTGTGCTCATCATCTAACCTACCAAAATAA
This sequence comes from Winogradskyella sp. MH6, assembly GCF_022810765.1. NCBI lineage: Bacteria > Pseudomonadati > Bacteroidota > Flavobacteriia > Flavobacteriales > Flavobacteriaceae > Winogradskyella > Winogradskyella sp. MH6. Next base: position 280,537 of record NZ_CP094494.1, read on the forward strand.
GTAATATAAGTAGTTAAACCGTTATTTACCTCTTGTTCAGCACTTTTGCAAATACCTTCAAAATCAAAGCCATTATATATTGTTTCAACATCATTAAGTGCATAGGCCTTTTTATACTGGTTTTCTGCTGCTTTAGAAACAGCTACCATTTTTTCATTCTTGTACAAAAACTTATTTAATCTTTTATAAGGGGTAAATGCTTTTTTATAATTAAAATTATGCAAAACATAAATAACAGGTATCTTATACACAAACTTAGTTATTATAAATTCTCTGTAAGCTTGCACTCTCGGTCTACTATCTATAACAATTTCAATATCTTTTTCTTTTAGATAATTTTTAAAAACAAAAAGGCGTTTAATCCTTCCTAAAAAAGAGTCGTCATTAGCCTTTAACTTTCCTAAGTTTAATAGTTGTCCTTTATAGGGATAATCTACTATATCTAGAACAGTAACGATATGCACATCGTAACCTAAGTCGTAAAGTATTTGAGATAATGTTGCAGATGAACGCTCAGCTCCACCACCACCAAGTGCGTAAACTATAATACATACTTTTTTTGTGCTCGTTTTGTTCATTTACAACTATATTTGAGGAACAAATGTAATGATATAAATGAAGATTTTGCTTGTTGGTGAATACAACAGAACACATTACAATTTAAAAAAAGGTTTAAACGAACTCGGTCATGAAGCTCTTGTAATTGGCACAAGAGACGGTTTTAAAAAGGTTGATGTAGATATTGAAATCAACAACCCTTTTAATTCTTTTTTACTCAAAAAAACCAGAGTCTTTTTTTACAAATTCTTCAAAACAGATCTACTTTATCATTATACAAAACATAAAATAAAGTCCAAAAAGCACTTACTTTCTAACTACGATATTGTACAGTATATTAACGAAAGCCCGTTTTTAATAGATCGCAAAGGTGAACTAGCTATTTTTAAGCTACTAAATTCTTGGAATAAAAAAACTTTTTTACTCTCTACTGGCACAGATTATATAAGTGTTTCTTATGCTTATGACAAAAAATTCAGATATTCTATACTAACACCTTACTTTGAAGGTAAAATATCTGATAAAGATTTTAGGCCTACGCTTAATTATTTATCTCAATCGCATAAACCATTACACGAGTATATTATCTCTAAAATTTCTGGTATAATTTCTAAAGATTTAGATTATCACATACCATTACTAGGGCACCCAAAATATTTAGGCATGATACCTCATGCAATCGATATTGATTCCTTACAATACAAAAAGCCAATAATTGAAGACAAAATCATTATTTTTCATGGCATTAACATGAACAACTACTACAAAAAAGGTAATGATCTTTTTGAGGCTGCTTTAGAAATTATTTCTAGAAAACATAAGGATAAGGTAGACATTATTGTAGTAAAAAATCTTCCGTATAAAGCGTACATAGAGAGTTTTGATAGAGCTCATATATTATTAGATCAGGTCTATGCATACGACCAAGGTTTTAATGCTCTAGAAGCTATGGCAAAAGGGAAAGTTGTGTTTACTGGAGCAGAGCAAGAATGGCTAGAATATTACGATGTTAAGGAAGACTCCATTGCTATTAATGCACTTCCTGACCCAAAACATATTGCAAGCAAACTAGAGTGGCTCATAGAAAATCCTGAACTGATTGTTGAAATTTCTAAAAATGCCAGACAATTTGTAGAAGAACATCACAATTATGTTGATTGCGCAAAAGCATACATAGAAAAGTGGTCTTAACCTTTTACTTTAGGAAATCTAAGCTCTAATGAAATTCTTGTGATATCTGTGTTTTGATTTACCGCAGAACCGTGTATTAAAAATGGCGTAAAAAGCAAAGCTTCTCCATCTTTAGGGTTAGGTCTTATCATTTTTAATGATCCCGACTTTGTTTCAAGAATACATGGTACATAATACACATTACCATTTATTTTTGCTCCTTTACTTTCAGTTCTTAATATTTCATTTTCTGGTAGCAAATGACTGCCTGGCAAAACTGGTAATGAAGATTTTTCGTTACATCCTTCTATGGGTAACCAAACATTTATAATGTCTTCCCAGTAACTCAGGTAACCGTCTCTATGTGGTGGATTTATATCCAACGTATTTGGTCTGCTTATTCTAATCTGAATATGGGATTTTTGAAGTTCTTCTACCCAAGACGTTAATTTATAACCCAATATATTTCCAAATCTTTTTGCTAAAAGATCTATATCAAAATCAAAATCTTTTGTTTCTAAATTTCGGGTAATGGAAATAACCTTGTTGTGCAATTCATTGGTAGAAACATATTTGTGATAATCCTTTAACTCAAACTCAGTCTCCTTAACCTCAACCTCGTTTGTTTTTAAAGCTTCTAAAATAATCGTTCTAATAGATTCTTTTAGATTTGCAAACTCATCTCCTTCAAAAGCTCTAACAACATTAAAGCCTCTGTTTTGCCATGGCATCTTGGATATAACACTACCGTTTTCCTTATAAAGTAGCTCATTATTTCCCCAAAAAAAATCACCTTCTACATTAAACTCAAAAGGTTCTCCATCTATATATAAACTGCAAGTCTTAATCATTGATTGTGTTTTCTTTTTGTTTATTAAAATACATTTTAATAACAATTACAACCATTACAAAATATATTATATGCCTAACGAAGTGAGCCAACACTACACCTTCTATACCATAATACTGAACAAATATCTTAGATAAAAACAAAAATAATCCCATAGATATCAATTCTGTAATTATAAAACTTTTCACCATTCGCTTTGCCAAAAACTGATGTGCCAAAACTAAAGATCCTAATCTTATAAAATCTCCTAAAAGTTGCCATTTAAAGAGCGGCTCCATTCCCGTAAAATCTGGGTAAACAATTTGTATAATAAAGTTTCTAAGAACATAGACCAATAGCATTCCCAGACCAAATATTGGTAAAATTGTTTTGTAAATTTTTATAACTTCTTTCTTAAAATCTACCTTATTGGTTATACCAGCAAACTTAGGCAAAACATAAAGCGTAAATAACCCTGAGGCAAAAACTATATAGTTTTTGGAAATAAAGGTTACGGCAGTCCAATAGCCTGCTTCATCGACTCCCAAATCGTCAGCAATAAATGTTCTTATATCTAACTCTACATAGTTTAGTAATAATGTAGACACAAAAGACATTAGCGTAAATGCTAAGAGCTTGTTTTTGTATGAAAAATTAATTTTTAGAAGTTGAAATGGAATAATGGTTTTTAGAACTTTACCAAAAACAAGTATCAATACCGACAACTGAATAATTGGAGCTATTGCTATTGCAATAATTACACCTCTGAGACTATAGGTATATAAACCCATTAAAAGTGCGAGGGATGCTAACAGATAACTTATGAGTTCTATTTTAGCATAACTTTTATAGTCTGAAACTCCATTTACAACACCACCTATCATTCTATTAATAGCTAAAAAAGGCACCACAAATGCCAATAACTTAAAAACATAACTAAACGAAGCGGAAGCAAACAAATACTCTGAAAGATAACGTGCACCAAAAAACAACACAACTGCAGAAACTAATGATCCTAAAAGAAGAAAAATTGAAGCTGTAGAAAAGACCTTTACAAGCTCTGGTTTATTTTGCCTAAACTCAGCTACATATTTTACAACTCCATTAAAGGTACCCAATGTAGAAAAACTGGTAAGCATACCCATAACATTACGAATCTGACCAATACTAGCTATCCCAGACTCCCCAAGTACAATAGCCAAAAACCTCTGTACAAAAACGGAAACTATTAATCTAACCGTAATGACAACCGCATTAAGCGACGTAATCTTAAGCACAATATTATCTCTAATAAATCTAGGAAGTTTCATGCTTAATGCTTTTAAAAATCGTCTACCACCTCATCGTTTATAACTCCAAATAAAGAACTACCAAAAATGAGCAGAACAATACCAAAATGCATTAAATAACTCAAGAAATGACCCATCACAGCACCCTTTAGACCAAAAGCATCAATAAGATATATGCTTGAAAAATACATAATGACGAATAAAAAGATTTCTATGATTATAAAATGCGTAAACATCTTTTTTGCTAAGAATTTATATGCAATAACCATAGACATAACACGCATAAAATCTCCTAAAATTTGATAGCCCATTAAATCTTCTACGGGTCTAAACTCCTCAGTAAATAATAGATTTATCAACAGAGTTCTACTGAGATAAATTATGCCTAATATAATAGCAAAAATTGGCAGTACAGTTTTATAAAAACTGAAAACCTCTTTTCTAAATTCACTTCGAGATTTCAACTCTGCAAATCGAGGTAAAATATATAATGCCATTAAAGAATTGATAAACATGAGATAGTAATCCGAAACTCTTGTTACCGCTGTCCAGTATCCTGCTTCTTTAATTCCTATTTCTGAAATAATATAATTTCTAATTATTATGTAAACTATTGGCAATGCTATAGATGACACCAATGCCATAATCATGTTAGGGCTCAAATTCCTAAGTACAGAAAATTGAATATCTGTTATATTTATAAAGGACATTAAATTTTTTCTGAATGCAACTCCTACAATTGTTATAAGAAGGTTAAGTGCTGGTGTAATTACAACTGCAATTAATGCTCCATCGATATTTTCTTGCTTTATTAGAAGTAAAGTGACAAGTAATCCTAAAATTTGACCTGTTATATTTATAACCAATAAAATCTTATACTTAGAGAAGCCATTCATTATGGCAAATACAAACATATTTAGTGCATAAAACGGAAGCACTATCGCCATAGTCTCTATAACATAGACATAGTTATTATTAAAGAAAATCAACTCATTAACAAACTCTGCATTATAGTAACATAGAAAAGCTAATATCAGAGATAAGAAAAAACCAAAATAAAATACTGTTGATAGTGTATGTGTTAACTCAGTTATATGGTTTTTATACTTTGCTATAAGTTTAACAAAACCGTTATAAAGACCTGCAATGGATATAGACTGTATGGTACTTAAAAAATTTCTTAAATTTCCTATAAGCGCCATACCTTCAGGTCCAATAAACAAAGCTATAAACTTTGATATAAGAATACCCGCAAGAATCTTAAGACTAATATTGGCTGTATTAAGACTCGCAGCTTTTACTAAAACTTCATTATTTATGTAGTGAAAAAACTTTTTCAATTAATAAGTATTTATAACCTTAATCACAGTATTTACCTCTTGATCAGTTAATACCGGACTTATTGGCAAACTTATAATTCTTTTATGAATTTGTTCAGTTATAGGCAATTTTAAATGTGAAAATCTTTGTAATGCCATTTGTTTGTGTGGTGGAATTGGATAATGAATAAGCCACTCTACATCATTCTTATTTAAATGATTAATAAAATCATCTTTATTTTCTACCTCAACTACGAACGCATAAAAAACATGATTTTTTGACTCGTCATATAAGGGTAAACTCAATTTAGGATTTTTAATTTCCTTGAGGTAATGCTGCGCTATATACTGTCTTCTTGCATTATCAGAATCTAAAGTTTTAAGTTTCACACTTAAAAAGGCAGCTTGTAAATCGTCTAATCTGCTATTATAGCCAATAACCTCATTTTTATATTTTACTTTGCTTCCATAGTTTCTTAATAAAGAAATTGCCTCAAACAATTCCTCATCATTGGTTGTTACAGCACCACCATCTCCTAAGGCACCAAGATTTTTACTTGGATAAAAACTAAACGCTGCTGCATTTGCTAAATTTCCAGCTTTAATATTTTCAGAATTAGAAATGGCACCATGCGCTTGTGCTGCATCCTCAATTAGTAATAAATTATGTTGCTTTGAAATAGTTTTTAAACTTTCATAATCTGCGAGTTGCCCATAAAGATGAACCATTATTATTGCTTTTATATCTTCTGTAAAAGCACTTTCAACCTCGTTTATTGAAATGTTATAGGTTTTAGGATTAGGTTCTACTAACACAGGTTCTAAATCAGCATGAATCACAGCCAAAATTGTAGCAATAAATGTATTAGCAGGCACCATGACCTTGTCGCCTTTTTTAAGTTTTCCCGTTTCTATGTATCCTTTTAAAATAAGTGTTAAAGCGTCTAAACCATTGGCTGTTCCTATACAATAATCTGTTTCGCAATAGTGAGCAAATTCAGTTTCAAATTTCTTAACGTTAGGACCAAGAATGTAATACGAAGTATCTAAAGATTTCTCAAATGAAGCTTTTAGCTCTTCTCTAAATCTATTGTTGATTTTATGTAAGTCTAAAAAAGGAATCATACGTATAGGTTCTCTAGGAGTTTATGGTTTGCTGTGTTGATCATGTAAAATCCTTGAGTGATAGAACGTGCGCCAAAGCCTTCTTTCCAATACTGTAAACCTTCATTAATATGTTGTCCGTTATCTTCATTAGAAATCCCAAAATTAAAATACATCTTATCCGTAAAAACATCTTCTAAAAGGTAATGATGCAAAAAATCTAAACTTCCCAATGTGTTCTTATCTGCATTACCAGAAATATATTGGCTGTGTGCCACATGTTTTGTTTCAAAAATTGTTGTACCTGCTACTATTTTATCTTTAAGATAAACGTTAAACTGCCTGATTTTATTTGGAAATCTAGATTTTAAAAGTTGAATTTCTTCTAAGCTATGAACTGGTTTTACATCGTGCCTATCATCTAGATTTGGTATCAAAATTTCATTCCAAAAACTTTCAAAATCGTCTGTTTCTCTGACTGTAAGATTGTTTTTTAAGCCTCTTTTATAACCGTTTTTTCTACTTCTATTATAACTTTTGAATTTTAGTTCTAATGTAGAATGCATATCCATACGCTGCAATTGTGCCTTAAGTTTAAAACACAAATAAGCTAGTAGATTATTAGTCTGGTTACCCAAGAAAACGAAAGGTAATTCTTTTATCAAGAGTGTTTTAATTCCATTTTCATCCAGAAATTCTAAAACTGTTTTTAAAATGTTGATCACCTCTTGACTCTTTAATCTCGATTTATATATCAATCCACCATAAGTCAATCCTTGATGAGAATACACAGCATCACCAACCCTGTTTGCTGGCAATAATGCCATTAACTCATCTTCTTCATAAATCATCAATGAAAAATCCTGAAATCTATCGCTGTGATAGTCCATAAAATCTCTGAGGAATAGAAATGTTTGCTGGTTGCTATCCGAGAGAAAGGTATTCCAGTTTTTTTTCGATTTTGATTGATATAATTTAATATCAAATTGTTGCATTTAGCTAAGATATATGATTTATTTCTACCTATTATAAAAGACTCCTTACAAATACAATTTATCCCTTCTAGTTTGGTTTATAGATTACAAAATAATCATTACTCCACACTATTTGATAATCATTTCTACTCAAAAAATCGTTCATTGCCTTAGAACGTGCATTGCTATGCAAGTTATTATCAATCCCACTTTTTGACATATAATCATCAAGTGGTTCTGAAAACGCTACAATAGTTTCAAATTTTTGTTGAACAACTATTGGTAGTACATCGATTTCCTTTTCAGCCTTTTTGAGCTTTTCCTCAAACATTTCTCCACTGTAAACCCAAACCCAAGGTGTATTCATATAAGGCCTTGTTTGAGACAAAAAATGTATCATTGGAATTTTATCATAAGCTAACAGATAATCATCTGGCTTAACATAATCACTCATATTCTCCAAAAGATCGTTTATAATAATTGACCTTCTTTCGGTAGTGTATATATTATTAGCCAATGGAGCGTTAATACTATATCTTTTTTCAAATCGACTTCCAGAATCAAAGTAAGCCTCATTACTTATTTTATATATTTTATTTGAAGCATATGCTATTAGAGTTATAAAAAAGAGAACAGAAAGAGTGATTTTATCAACCTCTATTTTAAAGCCTCTAAAACTAAACCTCTTGAAAACACTTAAATTAACATCACTTAAGGAAGCTATAGTTAATGGCATGGCTAACCAAATAGAAACATAACCCATATTACTCAGTGCTCCATCACTACCAAAAGGTAAAACTAAAGCCACTATTAAAGCCATAACAGACAATAATTTCAATGACAAACTAGTATTTTTATTAATCAACAAAAGCGTATTAGCTAATAAAATGAAAAAGTACAACTCAAAAATATCTCGTCCTTTGAAAAACCTGAGAAAAACAAATAGAAAAATGAAGTTTATCACTAAACTTAAATACTTGCTTTTTATGAAGCCTTTAATTCCTATAAACACAATTGCTATAAGTACATATTTAACCCCTGAGATTAAGACAATCCAATAGCTTTTAAAATACACACTTAGGAGTGTCCATACATTATGATTTCCATCACTCGCCGTTCCATGACCAATTGTACTGTATAATGAGTTGAGTAAAGAGTTTTGATGATTTAAGAAAAATGCAATAATTAGAAAACATAAAATCCCAATAACTATACCTAATGTATAATACTTAAAAAAGTTAAATACAAGTCGCTTTTTCTTTATTCTATCAGCTTCACTAAAGTATGGATAAAAGAATGTAATCGTAAGTGCTAATAATGTAATATTAGGCAGTCTACTCAAGACACAAAAAACGGTTAAAAATCCTACAAAAAACAGGTTTACAAACCTTTTGTTCACAATTCCTTTATGCAAGAAGAAAACTATTAAAACATAAAGCACAATAGTTAAATGATTATGATAAAACACTAAATAACCAAAATCACTAATAAAAGCAGACAGGATAACTCCAATTGCAATCTGATAAGGTTTTAAATATCCTTTAAATATTTTAAACACAAAATATCCTGAAACCAAAAAACCTATTACAGTCAATACTCTAAATGACCATATTCCTCCATCTGGTAAAATTAAGTACCATAACCCACCTACAACAGCCGCAAACCATCTATAAAAATTAAACTCAATGCAACTTGGGCAATTAAAAACCTGTTGATACACAGTAAGCGCCAACCCTTCATCACAAACATCAAATCCTTGAAAGGACAACAAAATTCCAACTAAGGCTATAAAACAAAGGGTAAATATAAGCGCTCTTTTATGCGAAATAGAGTTTAAAATAGATATCAACATAAACAATAAAATACGAATTTATACTTTCTTTCTTTTCAATCAACATGAAGAATTATTTTTCACGCAATACAATGATACATTAATTAAAAAATAATAGCTTTGTGTTACACAGCTAATTCATGAACTCGGAAAAAATTACTCTCTCTTTGGTAATACCTCTTTATAATGAAGAAGAAAACGTTAAACCACTACTTCATAATATAAATAAAGCATTAGAAAATTACCATTTTGAAATTATTTTGGTTGATGATTTTTCTACAGATAAGACTGTAAATACCATTAAAACTTTAAATTATCCAAAAGTAACACTCATAGAGCTTCGTAAAAATTATGGCCAGAGTTCGGCTTTGGCTGCTGGCATCGATAATGCTAAGGGAGAATACATTGTAACTATGGATGGTGATTTGCAAAATGATGCCAATGATATACCTACTATGCTCCAAAAGTTGCAAAGCGAAAATTGGGATGTAGTTGTTGGAATTAGGAACAATAGAAAAGATAGTTTCTTAAAAAAACTGCCCTCTAAGATTGCCAATTTCTTAATCAGAAAAGCGACCAAACTTAATATAAAAGATCATGGATGTGCTTTAAAGATTTTTAAAAATAACATTGCCAAAGAATTAAATCTCTATGGTGAAATGCACCGATTTATAGGGCTATTAGCATATCTTAATGGCGCTCGTGTAGGTGAGATAAATGTAAATCATAACCGAAGAATACACGGAAAATCTAAATATGGCTTAGGGAGAACTTTTAAAGTGATAAATGATATTCTCCTAATCCTATTCCAACGTAATTATTTACAAAAACCCTTGTATCTTCTAGGAAACCTTGGAATTTTATTTTTTGCTATTGGTGCTGTAATTAATATTTACTTATTGATTGAAAAAATTCTAGGTAATGATATTGGTGACAGACCACTTCTTATCTTAGGAGTATTACTGCTATTAGTAGGTGTTCAACTCTTTACAACAGGTATAGCAATAGATTTACAAATGCGAACCTATTACGAAACACAAAATACAAGACCATATAAAATCAGAGAAATTACAGATTTCAATCAAAAAGGTGAAACACTCTAAAGTGGTTTTATCTTACTTTTCGCTTTAACCAAATAAAACATATTAACACCTAAAATAGCAGCATTAGCAATAATAATTGGTAAACCAACACGAAGCGTTGGCATTAAAAATCCGTAAACAACAAACAGAATACAACCTGCCATGTTTACCATACGTAGTTTCTTTACATCTTTCATTGTAAAGGACAACAATACCATAAAAGACGCTAAATAGCCTATATATTCTGTAATTGTAATTCCAAATAGTTCCATGTGTATACTTTTAAACAAAAAAGAGAAACACCCTTAGGCATTTCTCTTTTAATATTTTAATTAACTGGTTTTTATAGACTCTTATTTCGCTTACGATCTACTTCTTTTAATAGAATCTTACGAATTCTTAAGTGGTTTGGTGTTACCTCAACGTATTCATCCTTCTGAATATATTCTAAAGCCTCCTCTAACGAAAACTTAATTGCTGGTACAATCTTAGCTTTATCATCTGCACCTGCAGAACGTACGTTACTTAACTTTTTGGTCTTAGTTACGTTAACCGTCATATCATCTTGACGAGAGTTTTCACCAATAACCTGCCCTTCGTAAATATCTTCTCCTGGATCGATAAAGAACTTCCCTCTTTCCTGTAATTTATCTATAGAATACGGAATTGCAGTACCATTTTCCATAGATACTAAAGAACCATTTTGACGCTCTGGAATTCCACCTTTTATAGGTTGATATTCTTTAAAACGGTGTGCCATAATAGCTTCTCCAGCAGTTGCTGTTAACAACTGGTTACGTAAACCAATAATACCACGAGAAGGCACTATAAACTCACATACCATACGATCACCTTTAGCTTCCATGCTTAGCATTTCACCTTTACGCATCGTTACCATTTCAATGGCTTTACCTGATACATTTTCTGGTAAATCAATCGTCATTTCTTCAAAAGGCTCACATTTTTCACCATTAATTTCTTTGATGATAACTTGTGGCTGACCAATTTGTAGTTCATAACCTTCGCGACGCATAGTTTCTATCAATACTGATAAATGCAATACACCACGACCAAACACCATAAACTTATCAGCACTATCGGTTTCCTCTACTCTAAGCGCTAAATTCTTTTCAAGCTCTTTAGTAAGACGATCTTTAATGTGACGAGACGTTACAAATTTACCATCTTTACCAAAGAAAGGCGAATCGTTAATGGTAAACAACATACTCATTGTTGGCTCATCTATAGCGATGGTTTTTAACCCTTCAGGATTTTCAAAATCAGCAACTGTATCACCAATTTCAAAACCTTCTAAACCTACAATAGCACAAATATCACCTGCTTGTACTTCTTCAACTTTTAAACGGCCTAAGCCTTCAAATGTATGAAGTTCTTTAATCTTACTTTTTACTATAGAACCATCTCTTTTTACCAAAGAAATTGGTTGACCAGCCTTTAATGTTCCTCTGGTTAAACGACCAATAGCGATACGTCCTGTAAAGCTCGAAAAGTCTAAAGACGTAATCAGCATCTGCGTTGTACCTTCTTCGATTTTTGGCTCAGGAATATGCTCAATTACCATATCTAACAACGGTTCGATATTTTCAGTTGGCTTTTGCCAATCTTCGCTCATCCAATTGTTCTTAGCAGAACCATAAACCGTTGGGAAATCTAACTGCCACTCTTCAGCACCAAGCTCAAACATTAAATCAAACACCTTTTCGTGCACTTCTTCTGGTGTACAGTTTTCTTTGTCAACTTTGTTTACAACAACGCAAGGTTTTAGTCCTAAATCTATAGCTTTTTGTAACACAAAACGTGTTTGTGGCATTGGTCCTTCAAAAGCATCAACCAATAGCAAAACACCATCAGCCATATTTAACACACGTTCTACTTCACCTCCAAAATCGGCGTGACCAGGTGTATCAATGATATTTATTTTTGTGTCTTTGTAAACCACAGAAACGTTCTTAGATGTAATAGTAATACCTCTTTCACGTTCTAAATCATTGTTATCGAGAATTAAATCTCCTGTGTTTTCGTTTTCACGAAACAACTGACAATGGTACATAATCTTGTCTACCAAGGTGGTTTTTCCGTGGTCAACGTGCGCAATAATTGCAATGTTTTTAATCTTCGTCATAACTGATGCTGATTTTAAGCGCGCAAAGGTACATCATATTCCTTTTACTTCGTTAATTATATGTTATATTTTAAATATGTTACAATTTGAGTTTGTAAATTGTCGTTATAAAATTGATTAATAGTAAAAGCCTTAACAATCAACCGCTAATTGGGCTGTTTACGTCTGAACCCTAAAATTTGAAAACAGATGAATGCAATTAGCAAATACACCAAGTTTATTCCATACCTCTATTTTATTAGTATAATTGCCTATTGGTTTACCACTATTAATAGAAGTGAAGGGATTTCTGCATACCCAATATTATTGTTTGGCATTCCCTTTTTATGGCAATTGATTAAACCAAACAGAAATCTTAATTTCTCTTTAGGCATTGTGTTTGTTTGTCTATCTTCTTATCTTATTCTTGCCTATTTATTCAATTTACTAAATATTATGAATTGGTCAGAATCTGCTAAACGTTTGCTCTTTTATGGTGGAGCTCTAGTTTTTGGCAACTTTATAATGTCGCTTTGGATTATACGAAATAGTATTAAAAAGGTGTTTTAAAATGTTATCTTTGCAACTTAACATTTAAGTCTAAAGCTTTGACAACAGTTCCTAAGTTAAAACACACAGATTCCGACAATTTCTTTTTGCTTTGTGGCCCTTGTGCTATTGAAGGAGAAGATATGGCACTACGTATTGCCGAAAAGGTAGTTTCAATTACTGATAAGCTACAAATTCCTTATGTATTTAAAGGCAGTTTTAAAAAAGCCAACCGAAGCAGAATTGATAGTTTTACAGGAATAGGAGACGAAAAAGCTTTAAAAATTCTTAAGAAAGTTTCAGAAACCTTCGATATACCAACGGTAACAGACATCCACGAAGTATCTGATGCGGCTAAAGCTGCTGAATATGTTGACGTATTACAGATTCCTGCTTTTTTAGTAAGACAAACAGATTTAGTTGTTGCTGCTGCAGAAACTGGCAAAGTTGTTAACTTGAAGAAAGGACAATTTATGAGTCCTGAATCGATGAAACATGCTGTACAAAAAGTAAAAGATTCTGGTAGCGATAAGGCTTGGATCACTGATAGAGGTACTATGTTTGGCTACCAAGATATGATTGTAGATTTTAGAGGTATACCAACCATGCGCCAATATGCACCTACCGTTTTAGATGTTACACATTCTTTACAGCAACCTAACCAAACTGTTGGTGTAACTGGTGGTCGACCAGACATGATTGAGACTATTGCCAGAGCTGGTGTTGTGAATAATGTAGATGGCTTATTTATAGAAACACATTTTGATCCTGCTAATGCTAAAAGTGACGGTGCAAACATGTTACATTTAGATAATCTTGAAGGCTTATTAACCAACCTAACAAAGATTCGTAAAGTAGTGACTAGCTTATAATGATGATTAAACGTATTTTTTTAATCATTTTTATATTTTTAAGTAGTCAGAGTTTTTCTCAATCGGGTGAAACTCAATTATCAAAAGAACCTGAAAAAATAGAATTTGTTTTTTCTCCTGGCGTTCTTATTCAAAAAGAAATATTTACCGAATTTAATATTTCCGTGGGTAAAGTCAGTGCTAATTTTCCACCCAAGATCCTTCCCATTGTAGGATTTGAAGGGTTTAGAGTTGGTTTTGAAACCAATTTAAAGAGCAACGAAGATTTTATAATTGCACCAAAATTAGGCTATGAGATTTCAATAACTTTCTTTTCAATAAGATTATCTGCTCTTAATTACTATCAAAATAATGAATCTGAATTTAGAATTTTACCAGAATTTGGCGCAAGCATTGGTGGAATGTTCAATCTTACCTATGGTTATGGTATTAGTTTTAAAAACTCAATAAGTGGTATTTCAAACCATAGGCTTAGTCTTAGTATCAATTTAAACAGAAAATTGAGTAGAGCTGTTAAAAAGCTAAAATGATGAAAATTTAAGTCTTTTTCTTACCCAGAATAAGCTTAAACGGATTAGTATTGATCTCTAACTGCTTTTGTAGCACATAGACAAGAACTTCATCATTAATATCTTCAACAGATTTAAAACGGAGTGAACGTATGGATTTTCTATTCGCATCTATAAAATACTCTGTATATTTTTCCAATTTATCAAAATGCCAAAAGGCAAAATCTACATAGTCTTTAGATTTATTAAGAAAGCATATAGGAATGCCGTCATTATAGTAAAACGGGATTCGCCATTTGAAAAGTAATTCTGCATTGGGTAAGACTGCCTCTATTATAGCTTGAAGCTGTAACAAAATAGTTTTGTAAGGCTCATCTTGTTTTAAAATATAGTCTTCAGCAGGATTCAATTAAAACAAACTTAAGATCCCTAAAACCAAAAGGGCTATACCAATTATTGCCTTAAAAGGCATCAGCTTATCAGACAATTTACGTAAACTCGTTTCTAAAGCTGGTACTTTTCCAAAAACATGGGTAAGTAATAATATCCCTCCTAAAATACTCACAATGCCAAGTAAGCTGAATTTTAATATGGGTAGCACCACAAGTGCTCCGCCAATCACAGTTTGAAATGGTGCTAACACACCTGCTATTTTATTAAAAAAATTACTCTCACCATCCCATTTATCTAGTGTAGCGAGTCCAAGTAGTATACCACCAGAAATATTAGCTATTGTCAAAAGAAGTCCAAACATAATTTGCTTTATTTAATTCTTAGAATATAAATTTAGTTAATATCTTCTAAAATTGTTTTGCTGAATTGAAATAATTTATTTTACTTTGTATTTCAAAGTACTTTAAATTATGAGCAACGAAGACTATTTAAAAGACATTAGCGAGATAAAACATTTAATGAATAAATCCTCGCGTTTTATTTCATTAAGTGGCTTGTCAGGCATCTTAGCAGGAATATATGCTTTAATCGGTGCGTATATAGCATTTTGGCTTGTAAATACATACAGCGATGGTAAACTATATATATTTCATGGTTGGGTATTTTGGACTTGTATGGCTGTATTAATGATGATTGCTTTATTGAGTGCTCTAACAGGTATAATCCTTACAGTAAGAAAGGCTAAGAAGAATGACGAAAAGATATGGGACAGTTCATCACAACGTCTACTGTTTAATTTTCTCATTCCATTACTTGTAGGAGGCATTTATTGTCTTATTATTTTAGATCAAGGACGTTATGGGCAAACTGGTGGTTTAATGCTTATCTTTTATGGTTTAGCTTTAGTAAGTGCTTCAAAATATAGTTTAGGCGATATTAGATATTTAGGGTATATTCAGATTTTATTGGGATTAATTGCAAGCTACTATCCTGGTTATGGATTTTGGCTTTGGGTTATTGGTTTTGGAATAATGCATATTATTTATGGCACGTGGATGCATTTTAAGTATGACAGAAATTAAAAATCAACCTCTTGAAAACATTAGATAAAATTATCTGGATTTTTATAATTGTAGTAATAGATATTGTTCTCTATATTATTATTGGTCTTATCATTATGGGTTATGAAGATATGTGGGATATAAGTAAAGGTCCATATTTTAGCTTAGGTAGTATGACTTGGTTAGAGAAAATAGCATTTGTTTCTTATTATTTACTAATCATAGCCAATATTCTTATAATAATATTTGGCTTATATAAGATTATTACTAAATATTTAATTAATAACTAAGATTCCTGCCTTCGCAGGAAAGTGATGAGTATAATTAACAATATAAATAAACTATTTGATCATAGAATACGACTTGGTATTATGTCTGTTCTTATGGTAAACGAGTACGCAGATTTTAAAACATTAAAAGAACTACTTGGAGCAACAGATGGTAATCTGGCAAGCCACACCAAGGCTCTAGAAAATGCAGAATATATTTTAGTTGAAAAACAATTTATTGGTCGTAAACCAAATACCAGATATAGTGCAACCAAACTCGGAAAAGCAGAATTTAAAAAACATATTGAAGCGCTAGAAAAATTGATTAGCAAGACTTAAAAGTTATGGAGCATTTTGTAGATAAAGATTCTATTGTTAGAGAAATTTGGGGCAAAAGCGATACCATTTTAATGGTTTTTGCTGGTGCTTCTGCTGAATTTGCGCTTAACAAGGCTGTGGATTGGCTCTATTTTACGGGTAAATTACCAAAGGATCCTTTAGGTCGTTTATTATCAACAGTTAATTATGCTAGAGCTATTGTCTTTTCAGAAAAAAACGCTGCCATAAAAGCTATTGATACCATTAACTCTATTCATGGTTCGGTAGAAAAAAGTCGAGGTCAGAACATACCAGAATGGGCATACAAAGATGTACTCTTTATGCTTATAGAGTACTCTATTCATTCATATGAATTACTTCAAAGACCGCTTACAGTTATTGAAAAACAAGAAGTTTTGAATGTATTCAATAATGTTGGTCATAGAATGAAACTAGAAGGTTTACCACTTACCTACTCTGATTTTCTAATTGAACGAAAAACTCATTTGAGTAAAAATCTAAATAACAGCAAATTAACCAAAGACCTCTATAGGCAATACAGAAAACATTTAGGCTTTTTTAGATACCGCCTTTTATTGGAATCGCAAATTTTGTTATTACCAGACTCCGTAAGACAAATGCTCGGTTTGAGAAAAACATCACTATTAACACCAATGGTTTCAGTTTACAAACTTTTTAGAAGCATAAAACTAGATTGGATGATAAAGGAAATTCTTTTACCACCTGCTTACAAACAAGACATTAAACGAATGAACGTTATATAAATTTTTTTAATCTTTTACTTTGAAATACAAAGTACTTTAATAAATCAAAAAAATGAAAAAACTAATATTATTTATCTCAGCGCTATTATTTAGCACATTATTTTATGACAAAAGCATTGGATTAAACCTCTTTTTATTTAGCATCCTTACGCTTATCGTACTTGTTATCAACAACAAAGATGACTTTAAAAGTAAAAGAACCATCATCTATTCTGGCTTTTATTTAGCTACAGGGCTTGCTGTCTTTTTTCATGACTCTGCACTTGCCATCATTGCAAATATGGTGTCCTTTTTTACACTTATTGGGTTGTTATCACAAAACAAAGCTTCTATTTATGTTAATTGGTTAAATGGCTTATATACAACCATCGCAGGATTTTTTCATCGTAATTTCACAGTAGATGAAACCACACAAAAGGTAGAATCAAAAAAAGAAATTGACTATACTCATCTGACAAAAATTATTATCATTCCCGCAGCAATTGTTATCATATTTATTGGATTGTACCAAAACGGTAATCCAATTTTTAATAACCTCATAGAGAAGATTGATTTTAGTTTTATCAATATTCAATGGCTGCTCTTTGCTGGACTTGGGTACTATTTATTTGCAAACATTCATAAACCAATTGAAGTAGAACCTGCTACATCTCAAGATTTAAAAACTAGTAACCTTTTATTCAAAACAAAAGATTTTTCAATACCACAATTGAAACATGAAAACCAACTTGGCATCATCCTAATTGCGTTACTTAATATTCTTATCGTTATTTTTCTTGTAACAGACATCACATTTATTCTTACCAATTTAGATATTAGAGCATCTGTATTTTCAACTCAAGTGCATAGTGGCATTAATGCCTTAATAGCTTCTATTGTTATAGCTATCATCATTTTACTCTATGTATTTAGAGGAGATCTTAACTTCTATAAAGAAAATAGAACGGTGAAAAACTTAGCATTTGTATGGATACTTCTTAATGCTGTATTGGTGCTGAGCATTGCAGTAAAAAACAGTCAATACATCTATTATTTTGGGTTAACCTATAAACGTATTGGTGTTTTGGTATATCTCGTTTTAACCCTAACAGGTCTTATAACCACGCTCATAAAAATTGATAAAACAAAAAACATCTGGTATTTATTTAGGCTAAACACCAAAGCAGCATTTGTAGTATTGGTTGTAGCTGCAATGATTAATTGGGATTATCATATTACCAATTACAACTTTAAGTACGCCAAATCTATGGATATTAACTATCTGATTGATTTGTCTGATAACAACACATTTTTACTTAAAGAAGAGGCAGAAACTAGGACTTTAGACAAAAACTCACGTGATAGAATTCAGAAAAAATATGAAAACTATTGCATGGAACTCTACAATAACGATTGGCAAGAACTAAAGTATGACAACTTTAAACTAAATCTAAAGTAATATGGTTGTATTAGTAATCTTTGGTTTAACATTTATCGTTTTAGCAACCTATACTATTGTAAGGATAAGCATTGCATGCGTGTTTTGGTCATTCAACACATCAACTGATGCAAAACACATATTTAAACTATGCTTTCCTTATTACATCATTGCTCTAACAGTAATTTGTATGGCATTTATTATCACTTTTAACAAATCAATTTTTGCTATTTACTATTTCTCAACCGTTTATTTTTTAGCCTTATTCCTTTGGAAAAGAAAATTAAAACCCTCTAAAAAGAAAACATTTGCCGTTGAACCAAATCAAACCCAACTACCATGAACAACCTATTTAAAACATCAAAACATTTAAGAAAACAACTTATTATTTGGTTATTTCAACATTCGCAACGCATTTACACCGCAATGTTTAAGCATCACGAGTCGTGGAATATTTCAAAATCCGATTTATTAAAAATGCCACAATCTTCCTTCGGAAAGCATCTCGGTGATTTTTTAGATAAAAACAATTTTGAATTGATTCCAAAAGTAGAACGTCACGATTGTTACCATGTACTCTGTGGCTATAGCACAAAGGTTGAAGACGAAATAGCACTACAATGCCTTTGCTATGGTAATGGCAAGCGCAGTCCGTATTTGTATGGAGCAATTATTCTTGGTATTGCTATTCTACCAGACTACTATGACTTTTATTACAGATCATATAAAACTGGTAAACGTGCAAATCCTTTCCATCATTTTGATTATAAAAAATTACTGAATATCTCAATTAAAGATTTTAGAGAAGCCATTTTTTCTAAACCTGAGTTATACAATTTAAACCTCTGCCAATCATGAAGAAATTAAAAATTGCTCTGCTTATCATAGTAGTTATAAGTATTGGTGTCGTTAGTACCTATCATTGGATGAGTTTTAAAACCAGACATCAAGTTTATGATAGTGTAAACGCTATTCCGAAGAACAAAGTTGGTTTGTTACTTGGCACAGGAAAATATGCTGCAAGTGGAAATATTAATCTATTCTACAAATACCGAATTGATGCTGTAGTTAAACTCTATAAAGCAGGAAAAATTGAATACATTTTGGTAAGTGGAGACAATAGTCGAAAAGATTATGATGAACCTACAGATTTTAAAAAAGATCTCATTGCTAAAGGAATTCCTGAGGACAGAATCTTCTTAGATTATGCAGGCTTTAGAACCTTAGATTCTGTTGTAAGAGCAAAAGAGATTTTTGGTCAAACCTCAATAACCATTATCTCTCAAAAGTTCCATAATCAGCGTGCTATTTATATCGCAAAGCAATATAGCATTGATGCTGTAGGCTTTAATGCTAAGGATGTTTACAATTCTCATTTTAGAGAATACTTGGCAAGATCTAAAGCCAGTCTCGATTTAGTTTTTAATGTACAACCTAA
The DNA here is from genome assembly GCF_022810765.1 of Winogradskyella sp. MH6. Classification (NCBI taxonomy): domain Bacteria; kingdom Pseudomonadati; phylum Bacteroidota; class Flavobacteriia; order Flavobacteriales; family Flavobacteriaceae; genus Winogradskyella; species Winogradskyella sp. MH6. The sequence continues at coordinate 300,426 of NZ_CP094494.1, forward strand.
ATTTTTAGGAGAAAAAATCGTCATAAAATGAAATTACAATTCAATAAAAAATATTTGGTCTTAGCACATACGCTATTCTTAATAGAGCTAGCCATAGCCTTTATCATAAAAACCGGATTTATCCGCTACACCTTTGGTGATTATCTGGTGGTTATTTTACTATATGCAATATTTAGAGGATGCACCAATATGAGTGTGAGGGCCTCAGCATTGGTCGTCCTCTTTATTGCTTATGGTATAGAATTGCTCCAACTCACACCATTCTTAGCCTACTTTAATTTACAAGATAGCACTGCTGCAAATCTCATTTTTGGTAGCACATTTCAATTTGGTGATTTAGTGGCTTATACCTTAGGAATTATCACAGTTTTAATCATAGAATATTACAATGGAAACTATAAAAACACTCATACAATCAAAGTTTAAAACACTATCATTAGTCACAGTTGCATTAGCTTTTAGCATCATTACACTAATGGTAAGAATAAAGCTAAACAAATCCTTCTTCTACCTTTTCTTAGTTTGGAATGTCTTTTTGGCAATTATTCCGTACACCATAACAATGTATTTAAACACAAAATCTAACTTAAGTAAACTAAAGCTAAGCTTTTGGTTTTTAGTTTGGTTAGCGTTTTTACCTAATGCTCCTTATATTGTTACAGACCTAATACATATAAGAGTTGGAAACAATCATTTGCTGTGGTTAGACGTTTTGGTGGTTTTATCTTTTGCACTCAGCGGCTTGCTACTCTTCTACCTTTCTTTATTAGATATGCAAAGGCTTATTAAAATTCAATTCAAAAAGATACCAACAGAAACCATCATGTTAATTATTATATTTCTATGTGGTTTTGGTGTTTACCTTGGTCGATTTCTTAGATACAATTCATGGGAAATCATCAGTAATCCACAAGTATTAATTTCTGATGTTTTTGAAATCCTATTTTCACCATTCCAAAATATAACAGCTTGGCTCTTCACTTTGGGTTTTGGTGGCTTTTTAGTAGTTGGATATTGGATGTTCAATTTTATTTATACTTCCGAAAAAAATGAAAGTTAAAAACCTCAGCTAATCACCTATTAATAGCTATATTTAGATGAATCTTACAAAAAACTAAAATGAAAAAAACAATCTATTTATGCTTAGCAAGCATCTTAATACTTGCTTCCTGCAAAAATGACGAGAAGAAAAATGAAACAACACAAAAAACTATTGGTTTACTCACCATCTCCACAGAAAAACCCCAACCTGGAGAAACCATTGATATCACTTACAAAAAAGATAGTGTATCAGACGCTTTTCTAAACTATATGGTTAATACAAAAAACTATCCCTTAGATTTAGATTTTAAAACTGAAAATAATGAACAAAAGGCTTCTGTTAAAATTCCAGATTCAGCAAATGCTATAGCTTTTGTTTTTAAATCAGGTGAAGATTACGACACCAATGACGAAAAAGGTTACATATTGCCATTATATGACGCAGAAGGAAAACAAATACCAGGAAGTAATTCTGCTGCTGCTTTTTACTCTATAAGAAATGGAAGTTACTATGGTGTAAAAGTCGAAAATACTATTGTTGAGAAGACTATAAAAGAAGACTTAAGCACATACCCAAACCTTAAAGATGAGTGGGAAACATCGTATCTTCAACTTGCATATCAGAATAATAAAGTAAAAGCAAAGCCTCTAATTGAAGACTTTATAACAAACCTATCTAAAAAAACAGATAAATCTGAACTAGAGTATATGGATATGATGAATTTTTATTCTACTCTAGAAGAAAAACCAAAATCAGATTCTATAAAAACTATCATCCTTGAAAAATTTCCTGAAGGCCAAACAGCAAACTATGAGCTTTCAAAACAATTCTACAAAGAACCTAATCTAGACAAAAAACTTCAACTATTTGAAGATTACACCAAGCGCAATACTAAAATGGATAATTTCAGTAATAGTATGGCAACCAGTCTAGCATTAGCATATTTTAATGAAGGTGGTATGGACAACTTCAAAAAATACAGTGCTATGGTAGACGATAAACAAAGAATGGCCTATGATTTTAACAACGTTGCTTGGTCTTTAGCCGAAAAAGGCGAAAATATTGAGGGTGCCGAAGAACTTTCTAAAATGACATTAGAAATTGTTGAAAATTTGCAAAAAGACCCTACAAAAGGAAAGCCTGTTTATTCAACCCAAAAAAATTATGAAAAAGGGCTAGAGTCTATGTACAGTATGTTTGCAGATACTTATGCCTTGGTAAAATTTAAGCAAGGAGATGTTAAAGAAGCTATAGTATACCAAGAAAAAGCTCACGATCCTAAGGCAACAGATACAGAAGCCAATGCAAGGTATATTTCGTACCTAATGGCAGACAACCGCTACGATACTACCATAGAAAAAGCAGGAAAGTTCATAAAACTAGGAAACTACAATACAGATATTGTTGAGGCCTACGAAACTGCTTACAGGGAAGTCAACAATTCCTCAGATGGTTTAGAAGAAAAGATTTCTCAACTAAAAGAAGAAGGAAAACAGCTATTGATTTCTGAAATTAAATCTAAAATGATTAGTGAAGATGCTCCACAGTTTGCGTTAAAAAACATGAGAGGAGAAAGCATTGCATTAAAAGACCTTAAAGGCAAAGTAGTTATCTTAGATTTTTGGGCAACTTGGTGTGGTCCTTGCAAAGCTTCATTTCCAGGAATGCAAAAAGTAGTCACTAAATATAAAGATGATGAAAATGTAGAATTTCTTTTTATCGACACTTTTGAAAGAGGCAAGAATAGAGAAAAAGATGTTGAAGGGTTTATATCCAAAAACAACTATACCTTCAATGTTATTTATGATACCCAAAAGGAAAACTCAAGAGATTTTGAAGTTGCCGAAAAATATGAAGTTGATGGTATACCTACAAAAGTTATCATAGGACCAGATGGAAAAATAAGATTAAAATCCGTTGGCTATGGAGGTTCTACAGCTAAGTTAATTGAGGAAATGGATATTGTAATTGATATTTTAAAATCTTAAACACAAATTCAAAGCCTAGGTTTATGACTTAGGCTTTGTTACTTCCCTTCTACATAATCCTGAAGATATTTAAAACGCTCTGTTAACTTACCATCGGCAGTTGTGATTTTTGCTCGTTTTAAAATACCACGTTCATCATTATTGAAAAAAGCAGGAATAACATGCTCAACAAAGGTTTCACCAAAGCCTTCACTAGCATCTTTTGGTAACTCGCAAGGTAAATTATCTACAGCCATAACGGTAATTGCTCCTTTGGCATCAAAAGCCACTTCTTGCTCAGTTTGTGGATTGTAACCATAAAATGGCTCTGCAATGGTTGAAGGACGAATGGTTGAAGCCACAGGACCATCAATATCGCAAGACACATCGGCTACCAAATTAATTCTAAATTCCGGATGCTTAGCGTCTTCTCGTGTAAATAAATATGGCGCATTATTACCATAAAAATGACCTGCTATAAAATAATCGGTTTGCTTTGCGTAAGGCATAAAATTACTTTCGTAACCTGTTGGATCTTTATAGAATTTATGCTTTTCTCCTACTTTACCATCTTTACGCTTGGCATATTCCATTACGTCTGCCATAACATAAACGGGTTCTGTAAATTCTGAAGTTAAATACAAAGCATCACTAACTTGCTTTATTCCTAAATGGTCTAAAATTTCTTTAGCGCCATAGGCTACTTTTCCGGTTCCAGTGAGTAATATTTTAATATTTGGAATGGTAATTTTATCAAGTTGAGCTTTTACTTCTTCTAAATCTGCAAGTGTCTCTACTTTTGGCAGATTGAACAAACCGTCTCTAAGTCCTAAAGCTCTAAATCCGTTATACGCACCAACCAAACCAGCATAACGACCAAAACCAATTAAACGAGCACCACTTTGTTTTACAATAGTTTCGTGGTCGTACATTTCTATGTTCTTCTCTAACATTGCCATTAGCAACTTACGGTTGTAAGGTTGCTTTTTAATGGTATGCGAAAAATAGAAGTACTTTTTATTGGGAATTAAATTTTCAACTGGAACTTCTTTTACGCCAATCATCACGTCAGCATCGGACACATCATTTGTAACTGTAAAACCTAATTTGGCATAAGCCTCATCTGGAAACACACGTATATCCGAAGACTCAACAACAAACTCAGCTTCTGGAAATTTTCCTCTGGCTTCTGCTAAGGTTTCTGGAGAAAATACAACACGTCTGTCTGGTGGATTTTTACGTTCTTTTATAATGGCGAATTTCATGTAAATACTATTTTGAAAACTGACAAAATGCCAATTTATAATATGGAATAATTTTTGCACGAAAATAAATGGATTTAAGAGGTTGCACAACTTTTTTTGTAACTTCGCGCTCCTTTACCTTTAAAATTTTGGGGTCGACTGGTTTTGACAGCGAGATTAATTAAACGGTAAGCACGTCGTGTAATGGTTTTGAAACACGTAAAAGGCTAGACCAAATTTTAAACGGCGAGAATAACTACGCTTTAGCTGCTTAATCTGAATTACAGTAAGATTTCAAGCTTCATTCCTACAAGGTAGGAAGGCTAAATGTCTCCAGAAAGCCTTGGTTAGTGGCGTTCTTTTTAGAGGCATCGTAAAAATTGACCAAGATTGGGTAGTGCTTTGATGCCCTTTTGAGATTAAAAAGCTAAGTGTAAAGTAGGCTGTCTTTAGCCAGCTTTGCATCGAAAAAACAAGAAAAGACTAAGCGTGTAGAAAGCCCTTTGGTTACTTGTTTGGACGAGAGTTCGATTCTCTCCGACTCCACCACAAAAAAACCCATTCATAACATTTTGAATGGGTTTTTTAATTGTAATACTTTGATTTATGTTTATTCCCAAAAAGCCTCAATCTCTTCTAAAGATTTTCCTTTTGTTTCTGGAATAAACTTATAGGTTAAAAAGATGATTACTATAATAAATGCTATAAATATAAAATACGGCATTGAGCCATTCCAAGGAGCACTGTTATTGGCTTCACTTTCCATTACCATTGGGAAGGTTTGTGATACCAAATAGTTGGCTGCCCATTGTGCAGCAACAGCTACAGACATTGCCACACTACGTATTTTATTAGGAAACATTTCTGATAATATTACCCAAACAACTGGTCCCATTGATAAGGCAAACGAGCCAATAAACACCAAAACTCCAATTAAAGAAACCAAACCAACTGTATTTTGTTGCAGTGACACTCCTAATAACAAAAAGCCAATTATCATACCCACAGAACCTACATACAACAATGGCTTTCTTCCATACTTATCAACTGTGTACATGGCTACAAACGTAAATACAAGATTCACAAATGCCAATAATATTTGTTGTGCTAAAACATCTTCCTTACCAAAGCCTAAAGCTTTTTCAAAAATATCAGCTCCGTAGTATAGTACAGCATTAATTCCTGTAAATTGCTGTAAGACTGACAATGTTGTACCTATGACTATAATTGCCAATATGGCTTTTGAGAAATAGTTAACTTTTACTTTTTGTTCTTTTTTCACCAATGAAGCCTTAATTTCTTCTATTTCGTTTTTAGCCTGTTCCTCTCCATGTACTTTATTTAAAATACTTAAAGCTGCATCGTCTTCTCCTTTAATTGCCAACCATCTTGGGCTTTTAGGAACAAAAAACAACAGTACTAAAAACAATAAACTCGGCACAAGTTCTGACCAAAACATTCTTCGCCAACCAAACTCTAAATTCTGAGCTTCAGTTAAACTATTTCCAATAAAATAGGTTGCCAAAAACACGACAAAAAAACCAACTACAATAGCCAATTGATAATAAGTTACCATTTTTCCTCTAATGTTACTTGGTGCTATTTCAGCAATGTACATTGGTGCATTCATTGAAGCAATTCCAATCCCTAGTCCTCCTATGATCCTAAAAACCACTAACATAGTTACAGTTTCTGGAAGCATTTCTGGTAATCCTGAACCCCATGCCGACACTGAAAACAAAACTGCTGATATAATTAACGACCATTTTCTACCAATTTTTATACTTAAAGGTCCTGCAACGATGGCTCCAACAAAACAACCTAATAAGGCACTTCCTACAACCCAGCCTTTTAAAGTTGCATCGAGTTCAAAATATTTACTTAAATAAAATTGAGCGCCATTAATAACGCCTGTATCATAGCCAAATAACAATCCGCCAAGAGCAGATATGGCTGTAATCAATAATAAGAATGCTTTTTTATTCATTGTTGTATAATTAGTTAGTTAGTTAGTTTTGCTTCTATTAAAACAGGTAGGTGATCCGATGGATATTGCATATTCCAATTATCACTTAACACTGCATATTTGTTAACTTCAACATCTTCTGAAACGAAGATATAATCAATCCTTCGCGTTACAGGTTGGTCAAAATGAAACCCGTTAAATGTGCCTTCTGGTCCAAAATCTATTTCTGAAATCGCTTTTGAGTCCTTTAGAGTTTGAGTTATATAATCAATACTTTCGTGATCTGGCTCCATATTAAAATCCCCTGTTAAAAACACTGGATGATTTTCAATATTTAAGCTTTTTATTTTATCTAAAATTAAAACAGCACTTTTTGTTCTTGCTTCCTTACCAACGTGATCAAAATGTGTGTTGAATACCCAGAATTTTTTATTTGTCTTTTTATCCTGAAATAACGCATAAGTGCACACACGATTACAAACCGCATCCCAACCCATACTCACTTTATCTGGTGTTTGTGACAACCAAAATGTTGAAGATTCCACAACTTCTAAGTCATTTTTCTTGTAAAATATAGCTGAATATTCGCCTTCATCCTTACCATCATCTCTACCAACACCAACAAAACTATAATTGGTCAACAAACTATCTAAATCTTTCATTTGATTGGGCATAGCCTCCTGAACACCTAAAACATCTGGCTCATGAAATTTAATTTGTTTAACCATAAAAGGTTTACGATTCGTCCAACTGTTTTTACCTTCTTTTGGGTAATCTAATTTTATGTTGTAAGTCATTATTTTCAGGTCTTGTGATGCGACTGAAAATGTTATTAAAACAATTAAAAGGGTTATAATATGCCTCATCTTTACTCTACAAAAATAATTTCAGTCTGTTCGGAAATTCCGTTTTCATTAAAAGCTTCAATGGTAAAATAATACGGTGTATCTCTATCTAAGCAGCGCATAAAATGAGAATTAGTATCGTAAACTTGCCAAGATTGGTAAAGTTTGTCTGGTGCTATTCCCCAACGGATGTTATACCCTTGTGCACCTTCAACTTTATCCCAAGAAAATGAAATATCTCTACGGTCTTTTTCGCGGTTGATTTTATAGTTAGAAACTTTGTTTGGTGCTTCACCTAAACCTAATCCGAAAACTCTAACTTCTGACATTGCAAAGTTATTTCCTGGTACTTTTACATTGTTATATCTAACGTATTTTGCCTTTACCGGTTTGTCTAAAACAAGATATGCGTTTGGTGCGTCAATCTCAGATTTACTTCTATCTACAACCGTTTTCCAGTTTTCACCGTCTTCTGAAGTTTCAATAGTAAATTGATGTTTTAAACCTTCAACACGTGTGTAAATTCCAGAGTCGTGATCGTGATAATTTAGTTGAATGGCGTGGACGGTTCCTTCATTTAATAATTCGATTGTAATCCATTGTTTACTGTCATTTGCTTCTGCAACCCAAAAAGTTTTAGGATTTTCATCGGTTAATACATTTGCTATTATTTGTCCTTCGGTATTCGTTTCTGTCGGTATTTCTTTGACTTCAACCTCATCATTATTAGATGTGAATTTCATTATTTGTTGAAGCGAAGAAGACACCGTTACATTGCCATTATACGATAACAACATCCAACCATTATGCTCGCCAGCTTTTGTTGGATGATTTGGTCCAAAACGAGGATAATCGCCGTAAGACGTATTGCTATACATTAAACCATCATCGTCAAAATAGGTTGGGAACATACATAAACGACGTTCCCATTGTGCGTTAGATGCTAACGCCATAGTCGCAAAATGCCAGTATTGACCATTGGTTTGCTTTACTGTAATACCGTGTCCTGCACCATTGGTAAATCCACCAGGTTTAAAACTCATCGGATTATTTTTCATATAAGTGAAAGGTCCAAGTGGCGAATCGCCAATGTAAACGCCATCTGCATACACGTTAAACTGCGTACCTGGTGCTGCGTATTGTAAATAGTATTTTCCGTTGTGTTTGGTCATTGAAGCGCCTTCCATATAACCTTCTTTTAAGGTTGGATGAAAGTTGTTTTCGCCAAAACGTTCCCATCCGTGCTTTTCTTCATCTAAATTTATCAATTCTTCTCTAACGCCAGTTTCTAAAAAGCGATCATCTTTATTCAACATTTTTACACGAATAGGATGCACGTTAGAACTTCCCCAATAGAGATACGACTTGCCATCATCGTCAATAAATAATTCGGAATCTTGAATGTTATTTGAAATTGAAGCAGTTGGTGTCCATAACCCTTTTTTAGGGTCGTCGGTGTATAAAATACTTCCGTAACCAGCAGGATCACCAGCAAAATAAACTAAAGAATCTTTGTAGTTGAATGCTGTTGGTGCGTTGCTGCCTTCAAAAAACCATTTTTGCGGTTTAATGAATTTCCAGTTGACTAAATCTATAGAATGCCAATATCCAAACGAACGTGTGACAAACATATAATATTCGCCTTTAAACTCAATTACCGCAGGATCTGCGCCAGAACGATAGGATTGGTTTCTGGCAGAATTATAAACCATATAAGTGTAGTCTATATCTAGCGGATTGATGTAGGTTTGCGTGGTATCTGTTGCTGCTGTTTCAGTTTTATTATCATCTGAAACAATAGTATTTTCTTGCTTTTGTTTGCAAGATATCATTGCTATAACTAGGAATGCGAGTTGTATAGTGTGTCTTAATTTCATCTGTTAATTTTTATTGTTTTTCAATCGTCAGATGGAACATCTTATTGTTATGTTCACTTAGTGACTTGAGATTAATCAGAGATGTTTCATTTTAATGATGATGATATTTTGATCCTGTGTTACCTCTTAATCTGTCAAATTGTTTGTAAGCATTATCTACACGTTGCTTTGGTGCTTTTTCAAATTCTTTTTCGGTAACCTTATATTGTTGTTGTAATTCGGCTAAACGTGTTCTTAGTTTGGCTTCAATCTCGTCATAATTTTTGTCATCAATGAGATTGGTTAACTCTTTTGGGTCGGTTTGTAAATCGTATAATTCCCACTCATCAATGTCGTCGTACACGTGAATTAATTTATAACGATTGGTACGTACACCATACATCTTTTTTACCATGTGGAATGCTGGATAGTCGTAATAATGATAGTAAATCGCATCTCTAAAATCTTCATCTTTTTCAGTACCATCTAATAAACCTGCAAAGGATTTTCCTTGCATATCACTAGGAACATCAACACCTGCAAAATCTAAAAAGGTTTCTGCAAAATCGAGATTTTGTGTTAAGCCTTCAACCACAGTTCCTGGTTTAATTTTTTCAGGATATTGTATTAATAATGGCATTTTCAAAGATTCCTCATACATAAAACGCTTATCAAACCATCCTTTTTCGCCTAAATAAAAGCCTTGGTCAGACGTGTAAACTATAATAGTATTTTCGGTTAAACCATTAGTATCTAAATAATCTAACAACTTACCGATACCTTCATCTACCGAAGCTATAGTTGACAAATATTCTTGTAGATAACGCTGTCCTTTCCATTCTGCTAATGCTTTTCCAGATAAATTAGCATCGTGAAAAGCATCATTTTTTGGCTGATAGGCTTTATCCCAAGCAGCACGTTGCTCTGGTGTCATTCGTTCAAAATCTGTTTTCCAAGGATTCCAAGCTAATTCTGGACTACCTTTTTCCTTAGTCATTTTAAGGTCGTGACCTTCGTACATATCACGATAAATAGTTTGTAATTGGTCTTTTGAAGCAGTTGAATTTTCGTGCTTTGTAAAATACGTATCAGGTAATGGAAATTGCACCGAATCATACTTATTAACGTGACGTAATGCTGGCATCCAATTGCGATGTGGCGCTTTGTGATGCACCATTAAAAAGAAAGGCTGTTCGCTGTTTTTCTTTTTATCTATATAATCAATTGCGTAATCTGTAATTAAGTCGGTTGCATAGCCTTTAACCACAGTGGTATCTGGTAACTTGGTCGTCCAATGCGCGGTGGTATCAATGTGTTTTTTGTTGATGTAAACCGTATCTTGAATCTTTATAAACTGCGGATTGTAATAGTTTCCTTGATCATTTAAAATATTCCAGTGGTCAAAGCCTTCAGGATAACCGTGTAAATGCCATTTGCCGACAATGGCAGTATTGTAACCTGCTTCTTTCAGCAATTTTGGAAGCGTTTGTTGTGAACCATCAAAGCGGTCGCCATTCATTCTAAATCCATTAACGTGACTATGTTTTCCTGTTAAAACTACAGCACGACTTGGTCCGCAAATAGAATTGGTACAAAAGTTATTTTTGAAAATTGCACCGTTTTTTGCCAATCTATCAATGTTTGGTGTTGGTGCCAGTTGACCAATAGGATGACCATATGCGCTAATGGCTTGAGCTGCGTGGTCGTCTGCCATTATGTAAATGATGTTTGGTCGTCTTGAGTTTTCAGTTACATCTGCATTGACAACTTCTGACTTGTTTTCTTTACAAGACTGAAATGCCAAAAACACTAATAATATGAACGAAATATATCGCATTACTCTTTAGTTTTTATGATTTTTGTTTGAATGACTTCATCATTAAGCACTGTACGTTCAAAAAAGTTGAACACAATATCTAATTCTTCATAAGGAATTCTGGAAATTTCATGACGTGCTTCTTTGACAATATTGAAATAGAAAGACGTTTCAAATTCCTCTAATTTATCGGCAATAATTTTAGAACCATCTAGCATTATATAACCATCTTTTGTTGGTGCACAATAATGATGTGGCGCATTCCCGTAAGGTACCAGTTGGTCTTTTGTGCCGTGATATAAAACAGTTGGCACAGCATTTTCTGGCGACATATAGCTTGCATCAACAATAGCACCAGCACACGAAAAAACACCAGCGAATTTTACATTTTTATAATCTTCAGAATTATCTACAAAATACTCACGCATAAAAACTGCGTTAAGAATACCCTCAGCACCAGCACTACTACCTCCTGCAATTATTTTTGTAGTATCTATTTGAAGCTCATTAGCGTGTTCAACCACATATTTTGCAGCATCCATATAATCGATAGCAGCTTGTTTAAAGGTTTCAAGTTTTTCGTCTTTAGTACAATCACATCCAAAACCTGTTGTTGTCCCCTTTCTTAGTAATCTATAAGAAATTGAAATCCCAATATAATTTTGCTCTTTTGCAGCGTATTTTACTAAATTTTCATCATCTATATAATCTCTGTGGCCGACTGCAAATCCACCACCATGCATCCAAAGTAATACAGGCAACGTATCTGTTATTTTAATATTTTTAGGCGTATAAACATCCAATTTTAAGGTATCTTTTCCTTTTATGGAATAAGTGTATGTAGCTTTGTTTTGTGCTGAAAGTGATAACACAAAAAAGAATACAAATACTTTTATTATAAATTTCATTTAGTCTATTTTTTCTATTAAAATACCGCTAATAACTGGCAAACCTTCAATAGCGTTGAGTTTTAAAGTTAGTCCTTTTTTTGTTTGAATAATTGCCTGAAGCGTTACACCATACTTTTCGGGATAGGCTTGGGCTAAATTCAATTGTTTTTCGATTAATCCATCGTTAATGTACACATCAAAAATGCGTTGTGTTTTATTACTTTCTGAAGATTGTTCTGAAAGGTTATAAATATTTTCAGCTGACTTAATTTGTGGTTCTACGAAGTATAATTTCACGTTATAATTGCCTTCAGGAACGTCTAGTTGATATTCTGCACAACCTTCTAACAAGGTTTGAAATAACGGCTCTGCATCAGTGTTTTTAATATTATGTGGCAGACCTTGATTTTTATCTTTGGTCATCCCAAAAGCTGAACCATCTTTATAACCAAACCATCCTTTTTTATATTCTTGGTCTGGTACAAAAGTGATGTCCCTTTCTTCATCATAAAAGTTGAAATGTGCACCTAAATTAATGCCGAAACGTTTGAAGTTTTTAAAATCAAAAGCTTCAATCCTATTGACTTTTATTGTTTTTTCTTCGGAAATGCTTTCTGTTGAAACTACAATAGAATTATTACCATTTGTGAAAGTCATTTCAATAGAGGCAAAACCATTTTCAACTTTAAAATCACCTAAATTGTTACCATTCAAACTGACATTGACTTCATTTTGATTGGAATAGATTTGAACAGGAAAAGCTTCCTCTTCAAACAAAGTCAATCCTTTTAAATTATCTGTTGCGATATAAATAAATGGTGCATCTTCATCTAAAACCGATTTGTACCAATAATAAATATCCTTTGGTGTTCTGTCGTATTGCACTAATCCTTTTTGGTTAACGTGCGGAATAGCATCACCACGAAATTCGGAACCAAAATCTGCAAAATTCCAAGCTGTCATTCCGGTCATAAACGGTCTATCTGTAATTTGTTTGTAATAGGATTGATGTAGTTTTGCTTGATAATTGGTAGAAAAATCGAACTTTTTTGGTGTCTTGGTAAAAATTCTAACATCTGCGCCAGGACCATATTCCGATAACAACATCGAACGTTTTGGATAACGCTGATATTGGTCATCTAAAAACTTTCCTAAATCTTCAATTTGAGCATCGTACCAACCAAAATACAGGTTCCAACCTAAAAGCATTGGCAAATCTGCTATTCCCGTCTCGTTATAAACTTCATTGAGATGACAAGCCATAACCGTAATATGGTTTGGAGCTAGACTTCTGGTTAAATTCTCTAGCTGGTTGGCGAGTTTTAAAGTTGTTGTTTTTAATGCTTTCTTTTCCTCTTCAGTAGATTTTCTATCGAATGCTAAACGCAGAAAAATCTCATTCATATAGCCAAACATTACCACACTTGGATAGTTGTAATATTGTTTTATGTGTTCGTTTTGCATTGTATTTGAAACCTCAAAAAAGGTTTCAGAATCTGTAACTTTATTAACAATGGGTATTTCCGTCCAAACTAAAATTCCAAGCTCATCACAAAGCTCATACAATTCTCTTGAGTGCGGATAATGTGCAAAACGAATGACGTTGGCACCCATATTTTTGATAAGATGAATATCTTGTTTTTGCAACTCGATTGGCACTGCATTTCCGTAATCTTTATAATCTTGATGACGATTTACACCAATTAATTTTATTGGTTTTCCGTTTAGGAAAAAGCCTTTTTCAGGATCTACAGTTGCCCAACGAAAGCCTAAATTAGATTGTTTTTGGTCTAAAATGGTTCCGTTTTTATCACTTAAGGTTAGTTGTAATTTGTATAAATAAGGATTGTCTGGCGACCACAATTTTGGGTTTTTAATTTCAGGAAACTTGACCTTAACGGTTTCAGTTTTATTGGAGTTTAAAGTTAATCCTTGATGTTCTTCTCTAACACGATTTCCTACGGCATCAAAAATTTCAAGATATAAATCTGCATCGGTTTTGGTTTCAAAATTATCTATTAATACGTCGACTTCTACACCAGCTTTTTCGTTGGAAACGTTGTAATAATTGACATAAAAACCATCGGATGCAAAATCCTTTAAACTAAAATGTTGTTTTGGGACTTTTATCAATTCCACATCGCGATAAATACCACCATAAAAAGTAAAGTCTGCATCTAATGGTGGAATATCTACATTATGCGAATTATCGACTTCAACTTCAATTAAATTGTATGCATCAAATTTTAGAAACGATGTGATTTCAACATTAAAAGCCGTGTAACCGCCTTTGTGATTGGTTATTTTTTTTCCGTTTACATAAACGGTAGCTTCTTGATTGACAGCATTAAATTTTAAGTAGAAAATCTGTTCTTTTTCTTTTGAAGACACAAAGATTTGTTTTTCATAAAAGCCTAATCCTCTGCGGTAACCAGCCTCATCATCAAACGCATCTTTAGCATTCCAAGTATGCGGAATATTTACCGTTTGCCAATGGGTTTTATTTTCAGAATATTGCCAACCATAATTAATTGTTTTTGATTGAGAAAAACACAAAAAGGGGAAAGCCACACAGAAAAACAAGTACATAATTGTTATTTTGTTTGTCATATGTGGCATAATTAGCTATTAATCTAATAGGTTAAATGAATTCTTAAACTCAACATCAGAGTTTGTTCCAATAGCTACTTGGAATTCACCAGGCTCTGCAACAAAATCTAAGTTAGAGTTATAGAATTTTAAATCTTCAACAGAAATGGTAAAGTTTACTGTTTTTGTTTCACCTTTCTTTATAAATACTTTTTGGAATCCTTTAAGTTCTTTAACAGGTCTTGTAACTGTACCAACCAAGTCTCTGATATAAAGCTGAACAACTTCTTTTCCGTCATAATCACCCGAATTTGTAATATCTACAGACACACTAATTGTGTCATTAATAGTCATTGAAGTTTTGTCTAGTTTTACATTACTATAGTCAAAAGTAGTATAGCTTAAACCGTAACCAAATGGATACAATGGCTCATTACGAACATCTAAATAATTAGTTTTGAATTTTTCAAAATTACCTTCTTTGTTTCCTAATGGACGACCAGTATTTTTATGGTTGTAGAATAACGGAACCTGCCCAACATTTCTTGGGAATGTTGCTGTTAGTTTACCAGATGGGTTTACATCTCCAAACAACACATCTGAAATGGATAAACCAGCTTCGCTTCCAGGAAACCAAACGTTAAGAATTGCAGGAACGGTTTCATTTTCTTCAACTAACGTTAAAGGTCTTCCTGTAAACAGGACTAAAATCACAGGTTTACCTGTTTTTAATAAGGCTTGCAATAAGTCTTTTTGTATTTGTGGAATACCTATATCTGTTCGACTGCTACTCTCACCGCTAAACTCAGCAGATTCTCCTATAGTGGCTACAACAATATCAGATTTTTTAGCAATTGCTAATGCTTCATCTAACATCTGTTTGTCACTTCTACCATCTCGTGGAATATCTTTCCCAAACATTGTAGCTCGTTTTTCTAACTCTAAATCATAATCTAAATTACTTCCTTTAGCATACAATAAGTTAACGTCGTTACCAACGGTTTGCTGTAATCCATCCCAAACCGAAATGGCTTTGCTATGATCGGACGACACAGACCAAGTTCCTGGCATATTATTAGCTGCTTTTGCCAAAGGTCCTATGACTGCAACTGTACCTGATTTTTTTAATGGTAAAACTTGGTTATCATTTTTAAGTAATACAGTAGATTCTGCACCTACAAGACGCGCATAATCTCTATTTTCTTGAGTAAGAGTTTCCTTTTCTGCTCTTTCCTCACTACAATACTTATATGGATCATCAAACAGGCCTAATTGATACTTTGCTGTTAGTATACGAGCAACAGCTTTATCAATATCTCCCATCGATATTTTTCCTTGATCTAAAGCTCCTTTAAGGTCTTTGATATAAGAAGCGTCTATATTAGCTGCATCTCCTGCCATATCCATATCCAATCCAGCTTTAAGAGCTAGAGAAGTTACATCATATTCGTCTCCCATTCCGTGAGCACGCATTTCGTAAATTCCTGTATAATCCGAAACAACAAAACCGTTAAAGCCCCAATCATCACGTAATAAATCAGTAAGTAACCACTTGTTACCTGTTGCAGGAACACCATCTATTTCGTTAAATGAAGCCATAACAGAACCAACACCTTCTTCAACAGCAGCTTTGTATGGTGGTAAATATTCGTTATACATACGTATACGACTCATATCTACTGTGTTGTAATCTCTACCTGCTTCTGGTGCTCCATATAGTGCAAAATGCTTAACACAAGACATTAAAGTATTGTTTGCGGACAAATCATCTTGTTGATAACCACGAACCATAGCGCGAGCAATTTCACTTCCTAAGTAAGGATCTTCTCCATTTCCTTCAGAAACTCTTCCCCAACGAGGATCTCTAGAGATATCTACCATAGGCGAAAATGTCCAGTTAATACCATTGGCACTCGCTTCATTTGCTGCAATTTGAGCTGTTTTTTCAATCATTTCCATATCCCAAGATGCTGATAAACCTAATGGTATCGGGAATGTGGTTTTAAAGCCGTGAATAATATCCATTCCGAAAATAAGAGGAATACCTAATCGGCTTTTTTCAACAGCTATTTTCTGAACTTCATAAATATTTTTCGGATCTTTTATATTGAAAAGACCACCTATCTTTCCATCCTCTATTTTTTTAACTACATCAGTACTTTTTGAAGCACCTGTAGTAATTGGACCTGTAGCAGGAAGATTCAATTGGCCTAATTTTTCATCTAAAGTCATTAAGCTAATAATTGAATCTACTTTTTCCTGATAAGGGTTTTCACTTTTTGAGCCTGAAGCAGATTTACTTTCTGTGTTGGTATTGCAAGAAAAAACGGTTATAACACCAAGTGCAATTGCTATGGCTTTTATGTTTTTAGTTAGTCTAAGTTTTATCATTTTTATTTTTTTGATTTAGAGAAAAGCCATTTTAACAATTCTGGTTCTGCAAACGTAGAATCCCAACTGTTGTGATTATCGTCTGCATATAAAGTAAAATTTGGTTTGCCACCATATTTTAAAATAGCACTGACCATATCAAGCGAAAGTTGAGGATCTACCACATCGTCCTTAGCTCCGTGAAATACCCAAACTTCGGTCTTATCAGCATATTCTTTTGCAGATTCCGGATCACCTCCACCACAAATGGCAAAGGCTGCCGCAAACATTTCTGGTCGTCTGTAAAGGATTTCAAAAGTTCCCATTCCTCCCATAGATAGACCTCCAACGTATACTTTTTCTTTTTTAACGAAAGGTTTTTCAATAAACTCATCCATTAAATCCAAGACCAATCCCATTGAAGTTGTTGGACCTGTTTCGTACTTGAAGTTTAAACCTATTGGATTTGTTGACCTATCTACATCAACTTTAGACCAATAATCACTTTTTGGGCACTGCGGAAAAATTACAATGGCAGGAAATGCTCCTCTGTTGGTTTGGTCTGTGAACAATTTACTACCGTGAACAAGCTGTTTTTTGTTATCCTCACCACGTTCGCCTGCTCCATGAAGAAACAACACAACAGGATATTGCTCATCTTCTGAAAAATTTTCTGGATACATGATGCGATATTGCAAAGTATCATTTTCCTTAATATGAATTTTTTCTTTGTACAAATCCTCTTGAGCAGTTGCCAGCATAGCGAAAGCAACTAAACATAAGGTCAATATATTTTTGTATAGATTCATCTCTGTATTTTTAATATGTAAATCCTAAAGCATCCAAACCATTTTGAACATCTTCATTTTGCATGAATAAATTCCACAACAAACCTGAACGATAATTCTCTATCATAATAATCTGTGGTCCTTGGTCTATTGCCAAATAGCGTTCAGTAATCCAATCGTATTGTGGGCTAAAAGCATCATAAAAACCAGCAGGACCCATTAAATCATTTTCATAGAAAAAATGCATTGCTGCTAATGACTGAGCAGGTGTGTATGGAATAGAACTAACTGCGGCTGT